>JAJECC010000079.1 GCA_022822205.1 Rhodospirillales bacterium
AGAGCTCCTCCGCGGCCGACGGCGCCGGGGATGCCCCGGAAAACTCACTGGGCGCATCCGCAAGGGCGGGCGGCGCAAGCGATTGCAGTTCCTCGCGATGCGGTTCCAGGGTCGGCAGTTCCACGAGACGCTCGAAGGCCATCCGGGAGAACTCCAACTCGCCGCCGTCGAACCCCAGCGCTTCCCGCGCCGTGCGGACGCCAATCTCCCTCAGCCGGTCGGTGGAGTAGTACGCCTCCATGAAGCGGATCAGCGCGTCGATCAGCGGCGCCGGTCCGCGCGCCTGGCGCATCAGGTAGTAGATGTTATAGAGACGCTCGGCCACATAGTAGAGCTTGCGGCGTTCGGTGCCGCCCGCCACCTCCACCACGCCTCGCTCCGTCAGACGCTTGAGGTGAGCGCTGCATTGATTTGTGTCCAGTCTGGCGCGGTCGGCGACTTCCCGGGCGGTGACCGGTTTCCAAAGATATACGAGGGCGAGATAAACTTTCCGCTCTTGTGGGGCGAGCCCGTCGAGATGACTCTTGAAGTATGCTGTGTGATCGTCGACCAGGTTGAGAAGATCGGCCCTGAGTTCGCGAAACGACAGGCGCGCGCCGAAGCGCGCCACAATGGTCAACAACCGTGGACTTCCGCCGGTGAGGATTCGTATTTTCTGGATCGTCTCCAGCGCCGGATTTTGTCCGGATACCGTCTGCCACAGGGTCGCGCAGTCGTCCTTGTTTAGGGGGTGCAGCGTGTGCACCAGAAACAGGTCGTAGAACGCCTTGTCTACATTGTCGATCTCATCAAACCGGCTGGTCGCGCTCGCCAGCAGGACGATCCGTGGCTCTGTCTGGAGAGTGTGACGCAGCTGCCATCCCGTGTGATCGTCGCCGATGTCTCCCAGCAGCATATTCAGGTTCTCAACGATCAGGACCAAGCGCTTTTCTTCCCGGTCGGCGAAATCCTGCAGCGCCCCGAGGCACCGGTCCTCCAGGGTCCGGTCGTCCCGGATGGCGCGCAGCTCCTCGAAGGTGCGGCGCAGGTCGACACCGCCTTCCCGGAGCGGCGCCTGGCCGGCCAGCCGGGAGACGCATTCGAGCCAGAACTCGCCGGTGGTGGAAATCTCATAGCTTTCCTCCGCGAAAACGATGGGGAAGAAGCGCGCCGAGAGGCCGCTATCGCGCTTGACCTCCGCAGCGACCCGCAGCAGCAGGCTCGTCTTTCCGCTGCCGCGCGGCCCGATCACGATCTGATGGGTGTTCGCGCTGCCCGAACATTCGCGCAGCGCCTCCATCAGGGAGTCGTATTCGGCCGTCCGGACGCAGAAGGTGGCGACCAGTTCGTCGTCGGTGAGAAACCCCGGATTGTATTTCCTGGCCGTTACGTTCATCGGTCCGCACCCGGCCCGCGCCGTTGGGCCCCAACCGCGGATTCGAAGTTTCCGCCGTGGCGGCCGCGCCACCAGTCCTCGAGCAGACCGGACACGAAGCGATAACCTCCGTCCGAGCGTTCCAGATAGCCATCATGTTCGAGCACATGCAGCACATCTTCGACAGTGGGGGTCGCGTCCTCCATATCGGATGCGAAATGCGCGCGATAGCGTTTGACGGTATCGCCGTCGAGACGGCCCTTGACGGCGGTCTCGGTCAGCATCTCCAAGGCAATTGGATATCCCGCTCTCCCGAGGACCGTTTCCAGCCGGCCCTCGTAGTGTTCCAGGTCCATCTGTCCACGCACACTCAGCAGGTCGTGCAGATAGACCTGCTCCGCATCCTCCATCGTCGCAACCGTCCGGTCGGCGCGCCGCAAGTGATCGTGCATCCTGACGAAGAACATCTGCACGTGGTGCGGGATGCAGCAACGCAACCGCCGGCACATCTCCCGCCGGACTTCCGGCGTGAGGCCGATTTCATAGGACCCGGCAAGCGCTTCCAGGCAGTCAACGGCCGTTTCCTCGCTCCACGGCTTCAGGTCATAGGGAGAAAAGATGTTGGCCTGGGCGCTGAGCCCGGCCTGTTCCAACAGCGGCTCCAGGCTCACGCTGCCCGACAGGATCAGCGTGAGCCGGTCCCGATGGGCTTGCCCCGCCTTGCGCAGCCAGCTCAGGAACGCGTCCGCTTCCCGCTTCCCCTCCGGCGTCACACGTCCCGCCTCGTCCTTTAGCAGCCGATTTACGAGTATCGGCAGTTCGTCGATCGCGAGCACGACCGGCCGGCCGCTTTCCGCCAAGGCGGCGAATATCGCGTCGCCTCTCTGCGGCCAATTGCCGGCATCTATTCCGGCCCGGAGCTTCACCCGCAAATCCGCAACCGAGAGTTCCTCGATTCGGCCGCCGGCGCTTCTCACCAGGTTGGCGAAGCCGGTCTTGATCCGATCCCATGCCGCGCGCACCGATTTCGCCTGAACGCTAATTTCCGCAATCGCATCGGCCGGATTGGTGGCGGCCTCAAGATCGACGAAGACGACCTCGAACTCTCCCGTTCCGGCCAGACGGCGCTGCAGTTCCCGGACGAGGCTCGTCTTGCCCATCCGCCGCTGTGCGGTCAGCAGGGTGTGGGTTCCCTCCCGCACCCGCTCTTCCAGCGCTTCGAGGTCCGTCTTGCGGTCGAAGAAGTTCTCTCCGTCGACCCAGTTGCTCCCGCCTTTTCGGATCATGGCTGTATTCCAACGATATTGTTGGCAACAAAATAGTTGGCAACAAATCTGTTGTCAACGTAATTTTCGAGCCTGCGCATTCCGATCTCCCCAATTCCCCTTGATTCGGCACGCGCCCAAGCTAAATGAAGTGACGATTGCCGCTCCCTCACCGGGGCGGCGTTTTGCGTATTTGGAGGGGAGCCATGCAGTTTTGTACGAACTATTTGGGGGGTACCTCCCAAAAGGGTGTCAATAAATGTCCATGAATGTCCATAAATGTCCATGTCCCCGAAAACGCAGCCATGCGCCCGGCGCATGGCGCGCGGCCGTGGGGACCGGCGGTCGCCTCCCTCTTGTCCCGATTCCCGGTTGGTGCAAGGATGCAAAAAAAACACGGAGGGACATGCCCCATGCGGGTGCCCGACGCCATCGAAACGGCGCGGCTGCGCCTCAGGCGCCACCGGCGGAAGGACGAGGCCGCCTTCGTCGCGTTCATGACCGACGAGGAGGCGACCCGCTTTCTGCTGCTGACCGCGGGCGAGCGCTCAGAGGCGGGCGCGCGGGCCCAGTTCAGCCGCGCGCTGAACCTCTACGAAGCCGCCGAACCGGTCTTTTCCCTCACCATCGCCGAGAAGGAAACCGACGCCTTCGTCGGCGCATGCGGGCTGAACCCCGTCTCCGGGGAACCGGCGGCCCGCGAGATCTTCTACGACGTCATCGTCGGCCGGCAAGGCAGGGGCTATGCCAGGGAGGCCAGCGAGGCGCTCGCCGACTACGCCATGAAGGAGGCCGGGATCGCCAAACTGGTGGCGTTCCTCCGGCCGGAGAACACCCGCGCCGTCGCCGTCGCCGAATATCTCGGCTTCGAGGATCACGGGCCGGCGATGAAGCACGGCCGCCCGGGCCGCCGCTACGTTCTGTCGGGGACCAGGACCAGGCCGGGGCCGGCGTGAAATCAGAGGCCGTAATACCAGGGCGCGAACAGGGTGAAGGCAAGCCACAAGACGATGACCAGCGGCACGCCGGCGCGGGCGAAATCGGCGAAGGTATAGTGCCCGGGACCCATCACCAGCAGGCTGGTCTGGTAGCCGATGGGCGTCGCCACGGCGCAGTTGGCGGCGAACACCACGGCGACGGCGAAGGCCTCGACGGGCACGCCCAGCTCCCGCGCGACCCCGACGGCGATGGGCGTGAACAGCACCGCCGCCGCCTTGGCGGAAATCACGTTGGACAGCGCCGCCACGAGGAGGAAAAAGGCCGACAGCACCACCCACGGCGGCGCCCCGAACAGGGCGTCGATCATGGTTTGCGCGAGGTAGGCCGCGCCGCCCGTCTCCTGCATGGCGAGCCCCATGGCCAGCGCCGCCGGGATCATGGTGAAGATCTTGGTATCCAGCGACCGCACCGCGTGCTGGATGGACAGCACGCCCAGCGCCACCATGGCGACGGCGCCCCCCAGCGCCGCGACGACCACCGGCAGCAGGCCCGTCGCCGCGCAAAACACGACCCCGGCGAAGATCAGGGTGGCCCGGCGGGCGTGGTCCAGCGCCGGCAGCTCGGCCTGCGACCATTCGAGCAGCACCACGTCCCGGTTGGCCCGGAGCCGCGCGATATCGTCGGGCTGCCCCTGCACCAGCAGGACGTCGCCCTCTTCGAGGCGGATTTCGGTCACCGGCGTCCGCAGCATCCGGGCCTGGCGCTGGACGGCCAGAACCACCGTCCGGTATTTGTGCCGGAAGCCGATCTGGCGCAGGGTATAGCCGTTCATCCGCGAGGCGGGCGCCACCATCACCTCGGCGAGCACCCTATCGCCCACGGTCCAGGGCGCGCCCTCTGTCTCCCTGCCGTCCTTGAGGTCGGGAATCAGCAGATGCGGATCGTGCGCCACGGCTTCCTCGAGCGCCTTGCGGGTCGCCGCCACCACCAGCACGTCGCCCACCCGCAGGGTGACGTCCTCGAAGGGCGGCATGATCGCCTCTTCGTTCCGCTGGATCATCCGGAGGGTCATCTCCCCGTACGCCCCGAACATGCCGCCGCGGGATTTGAGGCCGACGAGTTCGGAGCCTTCGGCGATGATCAGCTCGGCCAGGAACTGACGCCCCTCGCCCTCGACCAGCTGGCTGGCGTAGGAGGCCCGGTCCGGGAGCAGCCGGGGCGCCGCCAGCACCACGAAAACCAGGCCGGCGGCGGCCAAGACGAGGCCCGGCACGGTGAACTGGAAGAACGAGAACGGGGTTTCGCCGAGCTCGTCCATGGCGCCTGAGACCAGAAGGTTGGTCCCCGACCCGATCAGCGTGGTCATGCCGCCGAGCACCGCGGCGAACGAGAGCGGCATCATGACCTTGGAGGGCGATACCGCGAACCGGCCGGCCACCGCCTCCATGATCGGAATGCAGATCACCACCACGGGGATGTTGTTCAGGAAACCGGAAACCAGGAGCACCACCAGCAGCGTGACGACGATGGTCGGCCACTTGAGGCCGCCGCCCAGGGACATCACCAGCTGCGCGCCCCGGTCGAGGACCCCGGCCCGCACCATCCCCTGCCCCACCACCAGCAGCGCCAGCACGGTGATCAGGGCCGAGTTGGAGAAACCGCCGATCACCCGTTCGGCGTCGAGCACATTGGCGCCGTCAGCCCCGGCGACGGGGAAGAACTGGAAATAAATTGCGATCACCGCCAATAGCCCGATGGACGTCACCTCGATGGCGATCTTCTCGACGGCGTAGAGGGCGAGCGCCGCCGCAATGAGGGCGAAGGTCACCCACATGGAGAGGGTGCCGGAGACCGCGGCGCCCGCTTCCACGGCTAGAGCGCCTCCGCCACCGCGCGGCCCAATTCCCGGGTGCTCGCCCGGCCGCCCATATCCGGGGTCAGGCAGGCGCCGTCCGCCAGCACCGTCTCGATCGCCCCGACCACGGCCCGGCCGGCGTCTTCGTGGCCCAGGTGATCGAGCATCATGGCACCGGACCAGATCATGCCGATGGGATTGGCGATGTTCCGCCCGGCGATGTCGGGGGCCGATCCGTGGACGGGCTCGAACATGGAGGGGAACTCCTTCTCCGGGTTCAGGTTGGCCGACGGCGCGATGCCGATGGTGCCCGTCGCCGCCGGACCGAGGTCGGAAAGGATATCACCGAACAGGTTGGAGCCCACCACCACATCGAACCAATGGGGATTGCGGACGAAATGGGCGGTCAGGATATCGATGTGAAACTTGTCCACCTCGATATCGGGATAATTGCCGGCCATGGCCTCCACCCGCTCGTCCCAATAGGGCATGGTGTGGATGATGCCGTTGGACTTGGTGGCCGACGTCAGGTGCCTGGCGGGCCGGCGCGAAGCCAGCTCGAAGGCGAATTCGAGAATACGGTCGACGCCGCGGCGGGTGAACACGGTCAGCTGGGTCACCGTCTCGTCGTCGGTGCCGGCATAGAGCCTGCCGCCGATCTCCGAATATTCCCCCTCGTTGTTCTCACGCACCACCATCATGTCGATGTCGCCCGCCGAGCGGCCCGCAAGGGGCGACGGCACCCCCTCGAACAGCCGCACCGGACGCAAATTGACGTACTGCCGGAAATCGCGGCGGATGGGGATCAGCAGGCCCCAAAGGGAAACGTGATCGGGCACGCCCGGAAACCCGACGGCGCCGAGGTAGACCGCGTCGTGTTCGCGGATCGAGGCGAGCCCGTCGCCGGGCATCATGGCGCCGGTCTTGTGGTAGCGCTCGCAGCTCCAGTCCAGCTCGTCCCAGGTAAACTCGACGCCGTGGGCGCGTCCCGCGGCCTCCAGCACCCGGATTCCCTCCGGCATCACCTCGGTGCCGATCCCGTCGCCCGGGATCACGGCGATCTTGTACGTCGGCAAATTTCCGGCCCGCTTAATTCAGCTTGAGTTCGAAGTATAGAATATCCGCCAGCGGGTTATCGCAATAGGCATCGATTTCGGCAAATCCGAGATCGCGGTAAAGCGCGATCGCCGCCTCGAGCCGCTTTTCCGTATCAAGACGCACGGCGGCGTAGCCCCGCGCCCTGGCGTAGTCGATGAGCGCAACGCTGAGGCGCCGGCCGAGCCCCTGTCCGCGCCACGGCTCCCGCACATAGAGCCGTTTCAACTCGCAGATGCCCTCATCGTCCAGGGGACGCAGCGCGCAGATTCCGGCCACTCCGTCATCCTCTTCAGCCAGGAGAATGCGTCCTTCGGGTTCAGCGTACTTGCCGGGCAAACTTGCCAGCTCTTCATCGAAGCCCTGAAATCACAAATCGATCTGCAGCCAGTTCTGGTACTCGAGGAACAATTCCCGGGTCGCCGCCATATCGTCAGCGCCGGAGGCCGGACGAAGGGATACGGTCATGTCTATTCCTCCAGGTGGACGTTGATCCGCCGGTTGTGCTTGCCCTTGTTTTCGATCTTGCCGACCCGCACCCGGCCGATTTCGCCCGTCTCCCGTACATGGGTGCCGCCGCAGGGCTGCAGGTCAACCCCGTCGACGTCGATCACCCGGACGCTCCCCCGGCCGCTCGGCGGCTTGACCGACATGGTGCGGACCAGTTCGGGCTGGGCATCGAGTTCGTCTTCGGTGATGGACGAAAAGCCGACCGGGTGATTCTCGCCGATCAGACGGTTGAGTTCGGCCTCGATGTGCTCCTTGTCGAGCGATGTGTCGGGCAGGTCGAAATCGAGCCGGCTCTTCTCCCCGCCGACCTGGCCGCCGGTGACGCCGCCGTCGACCACGGCGCAGAGCAGGTGGAGCGCGGTGTGCATGCGCATGAGCCGGTGCCGCCGCTCCCAGTCGATTTCGGCGGTCACGGCATCGCCGACTTTCGGGGCGGAAACGCCATCGGCCAGGACATGAACGTGGTCCCCCGTCTCCCGGTCCTTATAGGTACCCACCACCTCCAGCGCCGACCCGTCGGCCAGCGCGAGGGTCCCCCGATCGCCGGGTTGACCGCCGCCCACGGGGTAGAAAACCGTGCGGTCGAGCACCACGCCCTGTCCGGACACGCCGGTCACCGTGGCCTCGCACGACGTCAGATAGGAATCATTGCGGAACAGTTCTTCGGTCATTTCCAGCCCTTTCCCGTGACCGCCTACAATATCCCGGCTAGCAGGGCCGCATCAATATTCCCGCCCGAATGGATCACGCCCGCTTTCCGGCCCCGGAGCGCCGCCTTTTCCTTGAGCAAGCCGGCCAGCGCGGCGGCGGACGCGCCTTCCGCCACATTGTGGGTATCGACGAAGTAGGCCCGGATGGCGTCCCGGATTTCCGTTTCCGAGACCTGCACGACGCGGTCCGCACCCGCGAGGAGGATTTCAAGCGCGGCCGGATCGGGCACCCGGCAGGCGAGTCCGTCGGCGATGGTGTCCGCCGAGTTGGTTGAAATCGCGTCCTTCTTTTCGAACGATAGCGCATAGGCCGGCGCGTTCTCCGCCACCACGCCGACGATCCTGGTTTTGAGACCCAGCGCGTCCCGGGCCGAGATCATGCCGCAGATTCCGGACCCCATGCCGATGGACACATAGACCGTATCCAGATCCGCACAGGCGCGAAGAAACTCCAGCGAGTAGGTGCCGACGCCCCGCATCAGCAGGGGATGGAAAGGACCGATCATGTGGAGGCCGCGCTCCCCGGCGAGGGTTTCGGAATATTCCCGCGCCTCCTGGAAGTCGCTCCCATGCTCGATGATCTCCGCCCCCAACGCCCGCATGGCGGCGTTCTTTTCCGGGTTGTTGCCGTAGGGAATGAGGATGGTCAGCGGCACGCCGGCGCGTCCGCAGGCGTAGGCCAGGCTCTGGCCGTGATTGCCGCGGGTCGCCGAGACAATGCCCGGCGCGCCGTTCCGGCGTTTGGCGAAGTCTTCGAGAAACACCAGACCGCCCCGCACCTTGAACGCGCCGATGGGCGTATGGTTCTCATGCTTGACCCACACCTCGCAGCCGGCGCGTTCGGACAATAGCGGCCAGTGCAGCTCCGGCGTCGGCTTCATGTGCCGGTAGACGATCTCCTGCGCCGCCTCCAGCTCTTCCAGGGTAGCTTTCGTCATGGCCGCAGCTTCGGAGAGCCGGCCCGGCCGGTCAACGGGATTATTGCCTTGGCGACGATTTCGGCGGCTCAGGCGGAAACCGTATGCCCGTGATTGAGGGGGCCGTGACCGGAACCGAAGCCGGGTGCGGTTCGGATCGCCTCGATCACATAATCGCGGGCGCGCGCAACGGCCGCTTCCAGTTCCAGCCCTTGGGCGATGCCCGCAGCGATGGCCGAAGCCAGCGTGCAGCCGGTTCCATGGGTGTTGGGCGTGTCGATCCGCGGGCCGGCGAAACGGGCCACGCCGTCGCCCGCGGCCAACAGATCGACGACCTCGCCGCCGTCCCGGTGGCCGCCTTTCAACAGCACCGCCTTCGGGCCCAGGGCGAGCAAATCCCGCGCCAGCGCCTCGGCGCCGTCCAGACCGCCTTCGGCGTATCCGGCGAGGCTCTCCGCTTCCGGCAGGTTCGGCGTGATCACCGTCGCCAGCGGCACCAGGACGGATTTCAATGTCTCGACCGCCTCCGGCACCAAAAGTTGCGCGCCGCCCTTGGCGATCATCACCGGATCGAGGACCACGGGGATTCCGGCGGCCTTCGCATCCAGGACACCCGCGGCCGCCTCGATGACCTCCGGTTGGCTGAGCATGCCGAACTTGATGCAGTCGGCGCCGATATCATCGAGCACCAGTTCCATCTGTTGGGAGATGAACTCGACGGGCACGTCGTGGATACCAAAGACGCCTTGGGTGTTCTGGGCGGTGAGCGCGGTGATCGCCGTCGCCGCATAGCCCCCGAGCGCGGTGACCGCCTTGATGTCGGCCTGGATGCCCGCGCCGCCGCCGGAGTCCGACCCGGCTACAATCAGAACCCTGCCCTGCATGGTGCGCCGCTCACCCGGCCTCGGCGATTTGGCGCGCAAGATCATCGACGATCCTGCCGACCAGGCCCGCATCTTCGCCCTCGGCCATCACCCGGATCAGCGGTTCGGTGCCGGACTCCCGGATCAGCAGGCGTCCGGTATTTGCAAGCGCGGCTTCGGCCTCGGCGACGGCCGCCTTCACGCTGTCGGCGCCCATGGGATCCGCACCGTTGATGGGCACGCTCTTGAGGACCTGCGGCAGCGGATCGAAGACCCGGCAGACCTCGCTGGCGGGTGCATCGCTTTGAACCAGCACACTCAGGACCTGGAGCGCCGCGACGATACCGTCGCCGGTGGTGGTGTAGTCGGTCATGATGATGTGGCCCGACTGCTCGCCGCCGAGGTTGCGGCCCATGGTCCGCATTTCCTCCACCACGTAGC
Source organism: Rhodospirillales bacterium (assembly GCA_022822205.1). Classification (GTDB taxonomy): domain Bacteria; phylum Pseudomonadota; class Alphaproteobacteria; order Rhodospirillales; family UBA2165; genus JAJDXO01. The sequence goes on from JAJECC010000079.1 coordinate 9,950, forward strand.
GGTCGCCCACCTGGGTGCGGGCAAAGCCGATGCCGAGAGTCGTCAAGTGGCGTTCCAGCCCCAGATTCGACATCACCGTCGCAACGATGCCGCCGCCCGTCAGCCGGCCGGCCTGCCGCCACGACCGGGCGATCAGGCCCATCAGCTGGTCGCCGTCCACGAGCTCGCCGTTTTCGTCGGCGATCAGGACCCGGTCGGCGTCTCCGTCCAGCGCTACGCCAATGTCGGCGCCGTGGGCGATCACCTGTTCCGACACCAAGCTCGGGTGGGTCGAGCCGCAATTTCGGTTGATGTTGTAGCCATCGGGCTGTACGGCGACCGGCACCACCTCGGCCCCCAGCTCCCACAGCACCGTCGGGGCGACCTTGTAGGCGGCGCCGTTGGCGCAGTCGACCACCACCTTGAGGCCGGTCAGCGTCTGACCCCGGGGCAGGGTCTGCTTGACGAATTCCGTATAGCGCCCGAGGGCGTCGTCGAGCCGCAGCGCGCGGCCCAGATCTTCCGGGTTCGCGAGGTCGCCGGACATTCCATTATCGATCCGGGCTTCGATCCCGGCCTCGGTCCCGTCATTGAGTTTGAACCCGTCCGGGCCGAACAGCTTGATGCCGTTGTCGTGGTAGGGATTGTGCGACGCCGAAATCATGACGCCCAGATCGGCGCGCAGGGACCGGGTCAGCATGGCCACGGCGGGCGTCGGCATCGGCCCGACCAGGATCGGATCCATCCCCGCGGCGACAAAGCCGGCGGTCAGGGCCGGCTCGATCATGTAGCCCGACAGCCGCGTATCCTTGCCGATCACCACCCGGTGCCGGTGCGCGCCGCGGCTGAAATGCAGCCCCGCCGCCATGCCGACCTTCAATGCGGTTTCGGCGGTCATGGGCTCGCTGTTGGCGGTCCCCCGGATGCCGTCGGTGCCGAATAGGCGTCTGTTCATGAATGGTCCGTCCCCGCCCATCGCCGGGCTGAATTCACCGTATTGGTTCTATTACATCGCGGGGGGCGGGTCAGATAACAAAATCTTTCAGAGCGTTACCGGCCGCTCAGAGCCGATCATGGTTTGTCGGAATCGCTTTGCGATGCCGGCAATCCATGTGAATCGGCTCTACACTATTGAAATAGATCGGAGTCACATGTTTTGACGAAACCGCGCCGTGATTTCGTCAAAACATGACCCGATCTAGGCCCGCGCGCAAACGGCTTCGGCCGTTTCCGCCACATCGTGCACCCGGAGGATGGCGGCGCCGTTCTCCACCGCTATCCGGCCCCAGTGCAGCGATTCGGCAAGCCGGTCCCCTGGGTCCGGCGCCTTGCCGATCTTCCGGGAGACGCCGACCAGCACCGGAAGGCCGAGCCCGCACAATGCGTCGAGCCTCTCGATCAGCCGGAAATTGTCGGGCATGTGCTTGCCGAAGCCAATGCCCGGATCGATGGCCAAACGCCTGTCCGAAATGCCGGCCGCCAGGCACGCCTCGACCCGTCGGCTCAGATAATCCCGGACTTCGGAGACCACATCCTCATAGACCGGCCGGACATTCATGGCGCCGGGCTCGCCTTTCATGTGCATCAAGACGATGCCGGCGTCCGACGCCGCCGCCACCGGCATGGCGCGGTCGTCGCCGGTGAGCGCGGTCACGTCGTTTATAACCCGGGCGCCGGCGGTCAATGCCGCCTCCATCACCTGGGCATGCCGGGTATCGACGGAAACGCAAACGCCCTCCGCGGCCAGCGCACCGATCACCGGCGTGACCCGCCGGAGCTCTTCTTCGACGGATACCGGCTCGGCGCCCGGGCGGGTCGACTCGCCGCCGACATCGACGATCGCCGCCCCCTGCTCCGCGAGTTCCAGCCCGCGGGCGATGGCCGCCTCGGCGCCCGCGGTTTCGCCGCCGTCCGAGAAGCTGTCGGGGGTGACGTTGACGATCCCCATGAGAACGGGCGCGGCCATGGCCGCGCCCGCGAATTCTCTCGGCAGGGGTTGCGGGCCGGTCAAGTGCCGGGCTGCGGCTCCGGGTTGAAGTCGCCGGGGCCGCCCTTGTCCTTCTTTGGCGCCGCGCCGCTGGACGGGACGGAACTCCGGGCCCCTTCCGAGCCGGCCGGCTCGTCGTCCGACGCATCGGGCCGGTAAACCGGCTCGCCGCGAAGCAGCGCGTCGACCTCCTCGCCGGACAGCGTCTCATATTCGAGCAGAGCCTGCGCCAGCACCTCCAGATCGCCGCCCTTTTCGGTGAGGACCTTGCGGGCCACGCTTTCGGCCTCGTCGATGAGGCGCCGCACCTCGGAATCGATCATCGCGGCGGTCTCGTCGGAGATGTTCTGCTGGCGCGCCACCGAATGGCCTAGGAACACTTCTTCCTCGTTGTCGGTGTAGCGCAGCGGACCGAGCTTATCGGAAAAACCCCACTCGGTAACCATCCGGCGCGCCCGTTCGGTCGCCTGCTGGATATCGTTGCCGGCGCCGGTGGTGACGTTTTCCTCGCCGAAGATCAGTTCCTCCGCGATCCGGCCGCCGAACATGATGGCCAGCAGGGATTCCAGCTCGACCTTCGAATAGGCGTAGCGGTCCCGTTCCGGCAGCGACATGGTGACGCCCAGGGCACGGCCGCGGGGGATAATGGTCACCTTGTGCAGCGGATCCGCCTTGGGAACGTTCAGCGTCACGATGGCATGGCCCGCCTCGTGGTAGGCGGTGAGCTTCTTCTCGTCCTCGGTCATCACCATGGACCGGCGCTCGGTGCCCATCAGCACCTTGTCCTTGGCGGCCTCGAACTCGGACATGGTCACCATGCGGTTGCCCGACCGCGCCGCCAGCAGCGCGGCTTCGTTGACCAGGTTGGCGAGATCGGCGCCGGAGAAGCCGGGCGTGCCCCGCGCAATGACCTTTGCATCCACATCGGGCGCCACGGGCACTTTGCGCATATGCACCTTGAGAATCTTTTCGCGGCCCAGGATATCCGGGTTGGGCACCACCACCTGACGGTCGAACCGGCCGGGGCGCAGCAGCGCCGGGTCAAGGACGTCGGGACGGTTGGTCGCGGCGATCAGGATCACGCCTTCATTACTCTCGAAGCCGTCCATCTCGACCAGCAGCTGGTTGAGGGTCTGCTCCCGCTCGTCGTTGCCGCCGCCGAGTCCGGCGCCGCGATGGCGGCCGACCGCGTCCAATTCGTCGATGAAGATGATGCACGGCGCGTTCTTCTTACCCTGCTCGAACATGTCGCGGACCCGGCTCGCGCCGACGCCGACGAACATCTCGACGAAGTCGGAGCCGGAAATGGTGAAGAACGGCACGTTGGCCTCGCCGGCGATGGCGCGCGCCAGCAGGGTCTTGCCGGTGCCGGGGGGACCGACCAGCAGGCAGCCCTTCGGGATTTTGCCGCCAAGACGCTGGAACTTGGCCGGATCCTTCAGGAACTCGACGATTTCCTCGAGCTCGGTCTTGGCCTCGTCGATGCCCGCCACGTCGGCGAACGTCACCCGGCCGGTCTTTTCGGTGAGCATCCGGGCCCGGGACTTGCCGAAGCCCATGGCCTTGCCGCCGCCGGACTGCATCTGGCGCATGAAGAATATCCAGACGCCGATCAACAGCAGCATCGGGAACCAGGAAATCAGGATGTTGATCAGCGAATGGCCTTCGTTTTCCGGCGCCCGCGCCTCGATGCGGACGCCCTTGGCCGACAGGTTGCTGATCAGGTTGGGGTCGTCCGGCGCGTAGGTCCGGAAGGCCTGATTGTTCTCGAACCGGCCGGAAATGTTGTTGCCCTGGATGGTAACCTCGGAAACCTGGCCCTGCTCGACCGCGGCCACGAAATCCGAATACGGCATCTGCTGCTGCGGTCCGGATGTCGGCGCGCTTTGGAACAGATTGAACAGGACGAAGACGAGCAGCGCGATGATGACCCACAGCGCCATGTTTTTCCTGAAGTTCAACGTTTCATCCCTTCTCTGTCCGCAGCCGCTCCGCGATCCGTTCGGTCCCCGGGCGCCGCGCCGTTTCCGCCGCCGGGGCCTTCAAAAAAGCCCGCATATTCCATCGCCCTATAAATAGTCTAGGAATCGCGGTTAACAAGGTAAAGCCTGGTCTCACACAAGGGTGTTGCCGGCGGTCTCGGGCCGGTTGCGTTCGCGGCCGCCCCGTTGCGTCGGACTTTCCCAGGTCGACCGGGGTTATACCCCGGATCGCGGACGCCGGAAATAGGGGAATTTTTGTCCGGGCCCGCCGATTTCCGCGGACCTTCGGGGACGACGCGGATACCGGGCCCGTCAGGGGACAATCGGCAGCCGCCGAGTGTCGCGCCCCGCCAGTCCGGCCGTTGAAGATCGGCCGACAACCGCTTCAGCTTCTCGCCGCGGGGCTCATACGGCGCACCGCCGACAGCGGCCAGAAGCCGCCCGATTACTTGCCGTTGGATTTCCTCCGGCAGGCGCGCATAGCGCTCCCGGTCGATGAGGGCGTGTTCCCGGCCCCTCATCGCCACGGTATGGGCCAGGGCGCGCGCGCAATGACGATCCAGGCAAACGCGGAGCCCGCCCGCGGCGGCCGCGGCATCGCTCAGCCGATGGGCGGGAAATCCGCTGTTTTCGAGTCGCGCCAGAAAGCCGCGGGTTCTCACCCGTTCAAACCGGATATCGCCGTTGGACGGGTCGTCGATCCAGTGCTGGCCCCTGTCCCGCAGCGTCGCCACGAGCCGGGACTTGCGAATATTCAGCAATGGGCGAAGCAGACGCGCATCGGCGCCGTAGGAGACCGCCGGCATGGCCGCCAGCCCCCTTAGACCGCTTCCCCGCCCCAAACGCATAACGAAGGTTTCCGACTGATCGTCCAGCGTGTGCGCCGACAACAGATGGAGGCAGCCATGTTCCCGCACCCCTCGGTTCAACAACCGGTAACGGGCGTGACGCGCCGCCTCCTGGATGCCGGTCCCCGGCTTGCCGCCGTCCCAGTTCAGAATTTGATGCCGGATTCCGCGCCGGCCGAGCCATTCGCCCACCCGGCCTGCCTCGTCCGCCGATTCGGGCCGAAGCCCGTGATCCACCGTCAGCCCGATGACCTCGCCTCCCCGGGCCCCGGCCCATTCGTGGGCCAGCAGCGTCAGGCACAGGCTGTCCGGCCCGCCGGAGACGGCGGCCGCCAACCGCGGCCGGTCTTCCCAAGGGCCGAGCCTCGCCATGGCCGCGTCGAATTCGGTCTCCGTCAGCGGACGTGCGGGGTCGGACGGCGAAGGGCGGCGGGGAGGCGCGGTACTATCCGCACTCGGCGCGGGCGCGCTCACGGGTCAGAACCTTTTGGATGTTTCCGGGCAGTTCCGGAAAATCGGCGCTCAGTTTATCGAAGGTGGCGCAGGCGTCCTTGTTCTGCTCGAGGCCGATCAGCGACAGGCCGAGATGCAGGAGCGAATCGGCCGCCTTTGGCCCCTTGGGATTCTTCTGGAACCCGGTCAGGAACTCGTTGGCCGCGGTGCGGTAGTCTTTTCGAACATAGTGGGTCTTACCCAGCCAATAGCGGGCATTGGACGCCAACTTGTCGTCCGGATGGGCGCCCAGGAATTCCTCGAAGGCCATCGCCGCCTTGTCGTAATCCGCTCGCCTGAGAAGCGAAAACGCGAACCGGTACCGGGCGCGCGGTGTCCGGGGGGGACGGAGCGCCGCCGGCGCGGCGGCCTGGGGGGGGGCGGGCGCGGGGGCGGCCGCCGGCGCCGCGGCGGCGGGTTGTTCGGGCTGCCCCCGGGGCGCCGGTGTGCCCGCCGGCGCCGATGCCGGAGAACCCGGGGCCCGCGGAACGCGCGCCAGGTCCGCCCCGGTGATGGTGCCGAGGGTTTGCGGCCCGCCGCTCCCGGTGATCGGTCCGCCTTGGGCGGCGCCCGCGCTGACAGGGGTACTCCGGGGAACCCGGCCGAGTTGCGGCGGCGCGGCCGGCGCCGATTGCGGGGCCGCCTGACCCGGCGCGGCGGGACGGGCGGCCTCGAGGCTGGACAGGCGGAAGTCCACGTCGCCGATCAGTTTGTCGAGACGCTCGTTGATCCGGCGGAGCGTGTTGCCAAACCCTTCCACCTGGCCGGTGAGGCCGCGGAGTTCGGCTTCGAATTGGGTGATCCTGGCCTGCACCCGGGCGGCATGGGCGGTCGAGGCGCCGCCACGCGGCAATGGACTGCCTGGCGCGGCGGCGGCGGCCGACGGCGGGGGGCTTTCCCCGCCATAGACCTGGCGGCTGAGAGCGCGGATGTCGCGCGCCATCCGTTCGAGTTGTTTGTTCAGGGCATCCACCGCCGGGTCCTGCGCGACCGCCGCGCCGCTCAGGACAATCGGCAGCCCCACCGCAAGCGCCGCCGAAACCGACATCAAACCGTAGGAGAATTTGCTCATGTTTCGCCCCATCCCTCTTACGCCCCATCCCTCGGGCCGATTCACCCCGCGTCAGTTTAGGGCGGCCAGTCTGCAAACCAAAGATGGCAAAAACAAGGCGCCCGCGGCCCCAATCAGGGAACCGCGGGCGCGTCGTTAAACTCGTTGCCGGTTAGCTGCCGGCGCCGGAGAGCACTACCATGACCGCACGGCGGTTCTGGGCCCAGGAAGCTTCGTTGCTGCCAAGCGCAACCGGGCGCTCCTTGCCGAAGGAGATGGTCTGGAGCCGGTTCGGGTTGATGCCCAACGCGACCAGGAAGTCCTTCGCCGAATTGGCCCGGCGCTCGCCCAGGGCGAGGTTGTACTCGCGGGTGCCGCGCTCATCCGCATGACCTTCGAGGGTCACGCGAATGGCCGGGAATTTCTTGAGCCAGGCGGCTTGCTTCTCGAGCGTCGCCCGCGCATCCGGTTTCAGATCGGACTTATCGAAGTCAAAGAAGACCCGGTCGCCGACATTGACCACCAGATCCTGGACGGAACCGGGGGTGATGGAGGCGCCGGTCGGAGGCCGCGGACGGCTTTGTTTCGCGGCGGGCTTGGGTTGCATGGGCTTGGCCGCACCCTGAGAGTCGGCATCACCGGCTTCCATCGTCGGCGACTCGCATGCCGCCAAGATGAAGAGCGCCCCGAAAACATAAGCTAAAGACTTGAAACGCATTGATTTTGTCCCCTTAATCGGGAGAGTGGGAGGAACGCCGGATCGGCGTCCCAGGGAGTCGTACGAAACCTCATTTCCTCGGCAACGGGGGCGCGTGGGAAACGATGAGGCGGAATAATCCTTATATCACCGACACTTTCAGGAATATACGGAACGATTCTCACGGAATCAAGGGCGACCACGCGGGGTCGGACGCATCCATCGGCGTGACCACCTCGCGCTCATTAAAGCCCGTTAAATCAATGGAGTAGAGTCTCGACTGTTTGCGCCCGTCCTTGGTGCCGGGGGTTTCGCGGAAGAACATGATCACCCGGCCGTTGGGCGCCCAGGTCGGCGATTCGACCAGAAACCCGTCGGTGAGCAGACGCTCTCCGGTACCGTCGTTTTTCATCACGCCGATAAAGAACTTGCCGCCCTGGATTTTCGTGAAAGCAATGAGATCGCCGCGGGGCGACCAGACCGGCGTCGCATAGCGCCCGCGGCCGAAGCTGATTCGCTTCACACCGCGCCCGTCGGCGTTCATGACGTAGAGCTGTTGGGTGCCGCTGCGGTCGGATTCGAAAACGATGCGCTTGCCGTCCGGAGAATAGTAGGGGCCGGTATCGATCGCCGAATGGTTGGTCAGGCGTCTCACCTCCCGGGTCCGGAGATCCATCGTAAAGAGTTCGGTATTGCCGTCCCGGGCCATGCTCATGATCACCTTGTTGCCGTCCGGTGAAAACCGCGGCGCGAATGTCATGCCGGGAAAGTCACCCAGCACCTCCTGCCGGCCGGTATCGATATTGAACAAATAGACCCTGGGCACGCCCCCGAAATAGGACATGTAGGTGATTTCCTGCTGGCTCGGTGAAAACCTCGGCGTCAGAACCAAATCTTCGCCATTGGTCAGGAAGTGATGGTTCTCGCCGTCCTGGTCCATGATCGCCAGACGCTTGACCCGGCGGTCCTGGCGTCCCGTCTCGGCGATGTAGACGATGCGGGTATCGAAATAACCGGTCTCGCCGGTGAATCTCATATATATGGCGTCGGCGACGATGTGGGCGATGCGGCGCCAGTTGGAGACGACGGTCGAGTAGACCTGCCCCACCATGTGTTCCTCGGCGACCACGTCCCAGAGCCGGAACTCGACCCTCAGCCGGTTGCCGCCGTCGATCCTGATCTGTCCCTGGGTGAGGGCCTGGGATCCGATCACCCGCCAGTTGGCGAACTTGGGAAGCGCGCCAATGGACTTCTCGACCTCGATGAAGGCTTTGGGGTCGGTCGGCTTGAACAGGCCGGACCGCTCCAGATTGGCTTTGATCACAGCCGCGATTTGCCGGCCGAGTTCGAGTTCCTTTTGAATGGTTTCCCCGTTCTTGGCGCCTTGTTCCTTAACCTGCTCGCCGCTGAGGAAATCGGTCACCGCGATGGGGACCGGCTCCACGGTACCGCGGGTGATATCGATCCGAAGCTCGGCCCGCGCCGGCAGCGCGGCGACGGTCAGGAGAAACAGTACGAGGATAGGCTTGATTGGATTCATTGACGTTCCCTCTGGCGGTCCCGGATTCAATTCCGGGCAGCTCATCTATCCCCCGAACATTTCCTTGGGATTAAATACTAGCGTGAGGTCTTTCCAAACCTCGTATCTGTCTATCGGCACCTTGAACGGGGAACAGCGCGGATTTAAGACCGCTCTAAGCGCGCTCTCCGCCATGGCCCGATAAAACGGGTCGGAATACATGCGGCCGGAATTCTCGATGTTCGCGGTCCTTACCCGCCCATCCTGGTTTACAGCCACCTTGATCTCGATGATCATGTCCTCGGCGCCCTTGGCGCCGGCGGGCAGCGACCAGCATTTGGTGACCTGATCGCGGATGGCGCTGATCAGTGCGTCCCGTTCGCTGATGGAGATTCGGCGGTTGGGATTATGGGCCGTCGGCCGCCGGGAAAGCGCCTTGGCGATTTGTTGCTGAAAATCGTCCTTCTTTTTCTCGGGCGTCTTGGCTTTCTTCTTCTCTTCTTGCTTTTCCGGCGGCGGCTGTTTCTTGAGCCGTTCCACCGTCTTCAGGACACCGGCGAACGGATCGGGCGGCGGCGGCTTGCGCCGCGGCTTGGCCTTGGCGAGGCGCACCGGCGTTTTGGGTTCGGGCTTCTTTACCTCTTTTTTGGGCTCGGGCTTCGGCTCAGGTTTGGGCTCCTTCTTCGGCGCCGGTTTCGGTTTCGGCGGCGGCGGCACGGCGGCCACCTCCTCCCGCGGCGGGACCGGCGGCGGCGGGGGCGGCGCCTTCGCTTTCGGCGGCGGGGGCGGGGGCGGTTTGGGCGTCTCCACGGCTTTGGGCGGTTCCGGCTTCGGTTCTTCCTTTTTCAACTCCCGCGCGGTCGGCAGGTTGGTGACCGGCCCCAAATCCACCAGTTCGACGACGATGGGAATTTCCGGTGCCGGCGGCGGGTTGCGCAACGCCGGCAGACCGACGAAGCCGACCGCCACGATCGCCGCGTGAAATAAGACGGATGCCAGCACTGGATAGCGCATGACCTAACGCGACCCTCCCGACAGCGGCAATTCGGCGATCAGCGCCACCCTGTCGAAGCCGGCGGCGTTGATCAGCCCCATTACCTGCATGACCCGGCCATAGTCGATCGCCCTGTCTCCCCGGACGAAAATCCGGATATCCGGATTGGCCCCGGTGATGGCGATCAGCCGGGGCGCGAGCGCCCCATCCTCGATCTCGGTGTCCTGAATGAAAATTCTGCCGTCGGCGTCCACCGAGACCGCCAGCGGCTCATCCGGGTCCTGGAGCAGAGCCGCTTGGGTCTTGGGCAAATCGACCTGGACCCCGACGGTCAGGAGCGGCGCGGTCACCATGAAGATGATCAGCAGCACCAGCATGACGTCGACAAACGGCGTCACGTTGATCTCGCTCATCGCCGCGTGGCGTCTGCGCCGCCTGCGGCCTCCGCGCTGCTGTTGGGCTGCAATCGCCATCCGGCCTAGCTCTCCGACTGACGTGAGATGATGGCGGAGAACTCACCGGAGAAGGTATCCAGGCGGTCGCCGTAGCGGTCCATATCCTTGGAAATCTTGTTGTAGGCGATGACCGCGGGGATCGCGGCAAGCAATCCGAGCGCCGTGGCAAACAAGGCTTCCGCTATGCCCGGCGCCACCACCGCAAGGCTGGTGTTCTTGGAAATGGCGATGGCCTGAAAGCTGTTCATGATCCCCCAGACGGTGCCGAACAGGCCGATGAAAGGCGCGGTCGATCCGGTGGTGGCGAGGATGGTCAGCTGCCGTTCGATCCGTTCGACCTCGCGGGTCACCGTGACATCCATCACCCGGTCCACCCGGTCGATCATGGTCTTGCCGGTATCGCGCGAGGTTTCGGCCGAGCGCCGCCATTCGCGCATCGCCGCGCCGAACACCGCCGCCATCGGCTCGCGGGGATTGACACCCGATTTTTCATAAAGCTCATCGAGGGAACCGCCCGACCAGAACGTGTCTTCGAATTCGTCCGCGGCCCGGTTCAGGCGCCGAAGACGCATGACCTTGTCGATGATGATTGCCCAGCACCAGACCGAGGCGATGACGAGAATGACCATCACCGCCTTGACCACGATGTCGGCTTTCAGGAACAGCGCCACCAGCGAAAAATCGGTGGCGGCGATGACGCCCGCTATCCGTGCGGCTTCGACCGCGTTTCCTTCCATTGACCTACCTCACGAAGTTTCAACCAGATAGCCGGCCATTTTGGCGCGGACCGGTTCCGGTATCCGCGCCGCCCTGCCGGCCCCGGTCATACAGACCAAACGTAAATCCATGCTTACCAGCAGCTCTCCGTCCCGAAAGACGTTCTGCTCCATCCCGAACGACGCGCCGGCTATCTCGACGATGCGGGTATGCACCTCCAACGCCTCGTCGTGAAACGCCGGTTTGGCGTAATCGGCGGTGCACCGGCGGACGGCAAGCACCACCCCGAATTCCTCAAGGATTTGGGCCTGTCCGAAGCCGATTTCGCGCAGGAATTCGGTCCGTGCCCGCTCGGCGAACCGCAGGTAGTTGGCGTAATAGACGACGCCCGCCGCATCCGTATCCTCGTAATAGACGCGGATCGGGAATACATGGGTGAGCTGGGCCGGCTGTCCCGGCGAGGCCTCATTCATCGGCGTCATCCTCTCCGGTGGTCAGCAGTTCGAGCTGCTTGATGTTCGAGGGTACGGTTATCCCGAGGTGACGATAGGCGCCTTCGGCCAGCACCCGCCCCCGGGGGGTCCGCATCAGCAGTCCCTGCTGAATGAGAAACGGCTCGACCACTTCTTCGATGGTGTCCCGCTCCTCCGACAAGGCCGCCGACAGCGTCTCGGCGCCCACCGGACCGCCGCCGTAATTCTCGGCGATGCACATCAGGTATTTCCGGTCGAGGGAGTCGAGACCCTTGCCGTCCACTTCGAGGCGGTTGAGGGCCGCATCGGCGGACGCCGCATCGATCCCGGCCGCGCCCGACACCTCGGCGAAGTCCCGTACCCGGCGGAGCAGACGGCCGGCGACGCGGGGCGTGCCCCGGGAGCGCTTGGCGATCTCCGCCGCGCCCTCGTCCGAAATGCCGGTGCCGAGAATCTTGGCGGCCCGCGAAATGATCTTCTGCAAATCCGCCGCACCGTAATACTGGACCCGGAGCGGGATGCCGAAACGCTCGCGGAGCGGCGTCGAGATGAGGCCCGAGCGGGTGGTCGCGCCAACCAGGGTGAACGGGTTGAGATCGATACGGACACTGCGCGCCGCCGGGCCCTCGCCGATGATCAGGTCGAGCTGAAAATCCTCCACCGCCGGATAGAGCACCTCCTCCACCGCCGGGTTGAGCCGGTGAATTTCATCGATGAACAGCACATCCCGGGGCTGGAGATTGGTGAGGATGGCGGCCAGGTCCCCCGCCCGGACGATGACCGGTCCCGACGTGGCGCGAAAACCGACGCCGAGCTCCCGGGAGACGATCTGCGCCAGCGTGGTCTTGCCGAGACCCGGGGGCCCATAGAGCAGCACATGATCCATGGCCTCGCCGCGGCCCCTGGCCGCATCGACGAACACCTTCAGATTGTCGCAGACCTGGGGCTGGCCGACGAATTCCTCGAGGCTCCGCGGCCGGGTCGAAGCGTCTCCCGCATCGTCGGGGACGGCGTCGGCGGCGATTACCCGGTCGTTCATCCCCGCGTTCCCCTCAGCTCGCTTCGACGCCCGCGAGTTCGGCGAGGCCGTCGCGGATCAGATCCTCAAGCGCCGCCCCCTCACCCAATTTGCGGGCTGCCTGCGATACGGCGGTGAACGCCTCGGTGCGGCCGTAACCCAAATTGACCAGCGCCGAGACCGCTTCGGCCCCCGTATTGTCCCGGGGCGCGCCGGTCCCGGCCGGCGTTCCGGACGATGCCGCCGCCGGCTGGAAGGCGATGGCGATATCGCCGATCTTGTCCTTGAGTTCGGTGACGATCCGGGTGGCGAGCTTCTTGCCGACGCCGCTTGCCTGGGTGAACGGCGCTTCGTCACCGGCGGCGATGGCCGCCGTCATGTCGTCCGGCGGCAACGCCGATTGCAGGGCAAGGCCCACCTTGGCGCCGACACCCTGAACCGTGGTCAGCAGCCGGAACCAGTCACGCTCGGCTTCATCGGCAAACCCATAGAGATGAATGTGATCCTCCCGCACGTGGGTCTCGATCATCAGGCTGATGGTGCCGCCCGAGGCGATGGCCCGGGCGATGGTGTGCGAAGAGGCGAACACCATGTAGCCGACCCCGTTGACGTCGATGATCAGCCAGTCGGGTCCCGACGAGTCCAACACGCCTGTAAGCCGGGCGATCATTGAGCGGCCTCCGCCAGGGATCGGGTTTGGCGGTGGTGGGCATGGCAGATGGCGACCGCCAGCGCGTCCGCCGCATCCGCCGTCTCGACGGCGCAGCCGGGCAAAAGCGTGCGGACCATCATCTGGATCTGCTCCTTGGCCGCGTGACCGGCGCCGACGACGCTCTTTTTCACCAGGTTGGGCGGATACTCGGCCACGGGCAGGCCGGCCTTGGCCGGCGCCAACAGCGCGACGCCCCGCGCCTGGCCAAGTTTCAACGTGGATTTCGGGTTGGCGTTGACGAATGTCTCCTCCACCGCCACCTCGTCCGGCGCATACGTCTCGATCAGTTCGGAAATGCCGTCGAACAGGGCGGCGAGACGATCGGCGAGCGCCGCGCGGCTATCGGACTTGAGCGTCCCGTCGGCCACGAAGCTCAAGTGGTTGTCCCGGACTTCGATCAGACCCCAGCCGGTCGCGGCCAGACCGGGGTCGATCCCCAATATTCGCGTGTGTCCGGTTGCCGCCAAGTTCATCCCCTCCGGTCAGGCGCTCAAGCGTTCCATGACGTCGTCGGAAATCTCGAAGTTGGCGGCGACGCGCTGGACATCGTCGGAATCCTCCAGGACATCCAGCAGCTTCAACAGGGTCTGCGCCTGTCCTTCGTCGACATCCACGGTATTTTGCGGCCGCCAGTCGAGGCGTGCGGTTTCCGCTTCGCCGAGCCCCCCTTCCAGCGCCTCGCGGACGGTGTTGAAGTCGTCCGGCAGACAATAGATGTCGTGACCCTCGTCCCCGGACGTGACGTCCTCGGCGCCGGCTTCGAGGGCCGCCTCGAACACCGCATCGGAATCCCCCGCGCCCGCCGGATAGTGGATCATGCCGACCCGGTCGAACATGAAACTCACCGCGCCGGTTTCGGCCAGGGTCCCGCCGTGCTTGGAGAACGCGGCCCGCACGTCGGAGGCCGTCCGGTTGCGGTTATCGGTCAACGCCTCGACAATCACCGCGACGCCGCCGGGCCCGTAGCCCTCGTAGCGGACTTCCTCGTAGTTCTCGCCGTCGTCGCCGCCCGACGCCTTCTTCACTGCCCGGTCGATATTGTCCTTCGGCATGTTGGCCTGCCGGCAGGCGGCGACGGCCGAACGCAGGCGCGGATTGGCGTCCGGATCGGATCCGCCGAGCTTGGCCGCGACGGCCACCTCGCGGATGAGTTTGGCGAAAATTTTCGCCCGCTTGGCGTCCTGCGCGCCCTTGCGGTGCATGATGTTCTTGAACTGTGAATGGCCGGCCATGGTCCCCTGGTCTCGCTTCGTCGGGCTCGCGGTCTATCTGCGGGTGGATGTCAAAAGGCGGGTCCTGCCTGTAAACAAGCTACTCATAGTAAGGTAGGCACTGATTGCATACCACATTTTGTGGATAAGCACACGCGAGCCTTGTTTCGGTTAACAGCACATTGTGGCAAGAATGGGGCCGATTGCGGCGCTCCGGCGGACCGCCCGGCGACCCCGGAAACGACATGCCGTGAATAGCCCTTTCGGGCTTTACGAATCAAGCCCCGCGGCCATATACCTGGGTCCTGTATCATGGCCGGCCTTTCTGTTCTCATATAAGGCCGGAACCCGGGGAACGATATCATGAGCACCCGCATTACCATGGGCGGCTACCAGCCGCCGGCCAGCGTCCACAATCGCGCCGCCGCCGTCCTGGGCGAAGAGCTTGCCCGGCAACTCGGCGACGGGATCGAATTCGTCCATCAGGGCAACATGCCCGAAAGCCACGGCATCAAGGCGATCGACCTCCTGGACATGGTGGAGGGGGGCGAGCTCACCATGTGCTATTTCGCCGGCAGCTACCTGGCCGGCCGGGTGGCCGAGGTGGGCGTCTTCGATCTGCCGTTCGTCATCGAGAGCCGGGAGAAGGCCTATGAACTGCTGGACGGGGGCTTGGGCGGGACCATCAGGGAGAAGTTCCTCGACGTCACCGGCTTCCGGGTGCTGGCCTTCTGGGACAACGGCTTTCGCCACTTCTCCAACGGCGTGCGGCAATTGAACTCGCCCGCCGATTGCGCCGGCCTCAAGGTGCGGACGATGAACTCCGAGCTTCACCAGGAGACCTTCCGGCTCCTCGGCATGGAGCCGGCCTTCGTCGACGTCGCCGACCTGGTGGAGGCCGCGAGGTCGGGCCGCATCGACGTGCAGGAAAACCCGCTTACCAACACCTACCGCTTCGGCACCTATCGCCACCACAGATACATCACCCTGACCGGCCACTTCTTCGGCATCTGCCTGGTGCTGATCAACAACGAACAATACGAGGCGCTGGACGCGGATGTCCGCGAGGCCCTGGACGCCGCGGTCCGGAAAGCCACAGAGGCCCAGCGGGAATTTGCCCGGGCCGAGGATGAAGAGGTGCTGGCAAATCTGAGCCCGGACGAGAACGACGTCCACGAACTCACCGAGGATGAGCGCCAGCGGTTCGCCGACGCCGTCGCCCCGCTGGTCGAGAAGCACCGCCGGGTGCTGGGCGACGCGGTCTTCCGATACATCGACTGAGAAGGTGAAAGGCGGCCACCGGCCCGCCGACCACATAGCGCTCGAAGCGGAGGCCTTCGGCGGCGTAGATGCGGCGAAGCTCGTCCGTCAGGGCCGGCGTCAGCACCTCCGGCGGGATGACGGTCTCGCCCGTCGTCAGATGCACGAGCTGGGGGGTGGGCTCAGCCTTGAGTCACATAAATCGTCATACGCTTAGAATTCCGGGCAATAGCACGAAGGGGACGAGAAAGATCAGGATCACAGGCGCAGCCATGGCCAGGAAAAGCCAGCCGCTTGCCCGGTTCGGATGATGCCGGACTGCTCTGACATACAATACCAAGTTGTAAGTTACCATTGGGATAGTTGATACGAGCCAACCCATAAGAGAAAGCAAAAATAGATTGGTGAAATTTAACGGTTCGTCGCCTAGGTGAAAGGTGATTACCAGAACGCCAAGATTTACATAGAAGATAACGTTGATAATCAATGCGATTCGGTGCCCAGGTGAAAGGCGGTCCCAGAATGAAGTCACCGAAATCTCCTGACTTGGCTACCCTGCCACCGTCACTAAAACTTATCGCGTGTTAGGGGTAACTGTCATCTTCCATTTTCAGAGATTCAGCAATATCGCGAACAATATCTGGAGATCGCTTGGCCAAATCCGGCAAGGCCGGAATAATATCGTCTCCTAAGTGGCCCATCAGCGACACATCTGCATTGATGAAATTGTAAGTACCTCTGCGTTCGTCGGTGACCAACTCTTTTGTTTGACGGTCGAACACAAATTCTCGTCCGTTCGGATCGACAAATTTCTCTGTATTCTTGACACCGTGGAACAGATTCTTTTCGGCAGATTGTTTTGCCCACGCACTCCCTGGTTTAGTCACCTCTTCATATGTGGGCGCGGGTCCGTTCAGGTCCTCGCGAAGCCCTTCCCGTGCGCGCCCAAGCTCTCCGAGTTTGGCAACTTCCTCCCTGACTTCGGCCAAGGTTGATTTTGCGCGCGCTCGGGCCGCGTCGATGGCACGCTGGTCGCCACCGCGAGACCTGCCGAGGGCCCTGTTAACCTCCGCCTTCGCTTTTTCATAGGCCGCAATTTTTATGTTCAGCTTCTCCCTCGCGGTCGTGATCTGGGACACGATAACCGCTAGCTCGTCCCTTGCCGCCCACATGGCGTTTTCCTTTTCCATGTGTTCGTTGAACGCGTCCGTTCCCGGCGTGAGTCCTCTGTTGACCGCGCCGATGGCGCCGAGGGACGCGCCCGGGCCGAGATCGTTTTGAAGTTTTTCCGCTTCTTCGAGCAGCGCCGCGTTCTCCTGGGTCGGGCCGACATCGGGAATCCCCGCCGCCTTGGCGGTTTCCTTGTCGAGTTGGCCGAGCAGGTTGTCGGACCAGGCCCGCCCGTAGCTCGCCTTCAAGCCGCCGGCGATCTCGGCGGCGAGACTGGATTGCTCGATGGTATTCAGTTTGCCGGGCCGATCGATGTCGACGGCGCCGGCCGGAGTGGCGCCGGGGGCCGTCGTCCCCGGCGCGCCCGGAGACTGTCCCGAGGTTCCGCCGCCCTGCCGGCCGAGCCCGGCGGCTTCGCGGGTCGGGCCGGCGGGACCGATGGGCGTGAAGCCCGCCGGCGTGCGTCCCAAGCCGGGGCCCAGATCACCCGGCGCCATATCCGGCGGCGCCGCGCCGGGGGCCGGAGCGCTTTGGGCCGGCCCGGTGCGGGCTGGATCGCCGGGGTCCGGCTGCACGCCCGGCGTTTGGCCGGGCGCGGTCCGTCCGAAGGTCTCACCGGTGAGGCCCGGGCCCAGGTCGCCCGGCACCATGCCCGGCGCTTGGCCGGGCGGGGCGGTGCCGACCGGCCTGGCCGTGTCGTCTGTCGCGTCGGTCACCGCCGTCCGGCCGCGGGAGTCTTCGTTGCCGCCGTCGCCCGCATAGTCGCTGAAGCTGTTATCGCCGGTCTCGGAAGCGCCGTGGCTGGCGTGTTCGGCGTTGTAGGCGGCTTCGGCGGCGATACCCCTGAGTTCGTCCGCGCGGGTGTTGTTCTCGTCATTGTCGGCGGGATAGGACTGGTTGCCGGTGCCCGTACCTTCATCCCCGTCGTCATCCAGCCCGCCCCAGGCGGCTTCGTTGTCGGCGACGCTGTCCCCGGCGGAATCGAAGAACTCCCTGAGGCCGGTTACCGGGTTGAGGCTGTCGCCATCCGGCCCCACCGGCCCGCCGACCACATAGCGCTCGAAGCGGAGGCCTTCGGCGGCGTAGATGCGGCGAAGCTCGTCCGTCAGGGCCGGCGTCAGCACCTCCGGCGGGATGACGGTCTCGCCCGTCGTCAGATGCACGAGCTGGGGGATCTGGGGGTCGGTCATTACTTGGTCTCCCTGTCTTTGGTCTTGTCCTTGGGTTGCTTCTCGGTTTCGGCGTCGTCCGGATCGTAGTCGGGCGCGCCGGTCACGGGGTGCGCCGCGTCGTCCCCGCCGCCGACGGTCAGCGGCCCCATCTCCAGACCCCGGTCGCGGAAGGCATCCCGGAGGACGGCGGCGACGGCCGGGGTCCGCAGGCGCGCCGGGAGGATGACGGCCCCCTCCGGTACGTGCCCGACGGCCGTGTCGCCGCCCCGGCCCGCCCTTGCGAGCCGTTCGACGGTTTCCGGCGCCGGTTGCGATCGAGCCCGGCTGCGGGCTTCGGTGCCCAATGCCCGGAGGCGCTGTTCCCCCCGGTCCACCACCTGCTCCGGGGTGAAGCCGATCCGGTCGGCTTCCGAATCCGGGAACAGGGCGAACAGCCGCACCACGACGTCGTCGCCGAGGGCTCCGGCGAGCTCCCGGCGGAGGCCCGCCCCGGCGACGAACGCCTTGGCGAGCCTGGCGGTGACCACCATGCGGGCGGGATCGCCGCTGTTGACGGCGCGGACCATCTCGCCGGCCTGGCGGGACGGGATGATCCCCGCCGCCCCGGCGAGGCGGACGGAGGCGGCGATCCGGTCGTCCAGTTCCGGGCGGGCGACGATCACGTGCCGGTACATGTCCTCGTAGAAGGCGTCCACGTCGGCCCGCCAATCGGCGCCCCGGTCCTTCGCCGGCACGGGCTCGTCCATGACGATGGCCCGGCGGATCTTGTCCGAGGTTTCCCGGACGGCGCGCGCCCGGTCCCGGGCGGCGGCCCTGGCGCCGCGCAGCTCCTTGACGAGCCGGTCCGCCTCCGCGCCCGGGATCAGCCCGGACTGCCGGTCGAGCTCGATCGACGTGAACGAGCCCGTACCGGCGGCAATGGCCCGGCGGTGGCGGAGGCCCGCTTCGAGTTCGAGGCGGAAGCCGGTCATCCGGGCGTCCATGCGGCCCTTCTCCATGAGCCAGTCCGTGTCGGTAACGTGGACGGCGGCGGCCTCTTCGGCGTAGGCCCTGAGGCCGGCCCTCAGGTCTCCGCCCATATCTCCGATCAGCCCGTCGAGATCGCCTGCGTCGAGGCGCCTGAGCGCGCCCGGCGGGTCGGACTCGATCAGGGCCTCGACGGCGATCCTGGCGATGTCGGCGTGGAACCGGGCGCGCCGCGCGTCCGCCGCGCCGGCCTCGGCGCCCAGCGCCGCCATCCGGTCGATGACCGCGTCGCCGGCATCCCGGATCACCTCGGCCATCCCGGGCGACGCCTTGGCGGCGGCGAGCTTGCCGGCCAGCAGAGCCTCGGCGGTCTCCGCCCGCCAGCGGAGGCGGACGGCGTGTTCGTGAGCCACCGCCTGGATGCGCAGGCGTTCGACGATCCGCGCCAGCACCACCGTGAGCTCGCCCCGGGCCGCATCGTCGGGGGCGCCGTCGAGCCATTGCCGGGCGGCGTTCCCGTAGGCCTCCATCAGGCCGGAGAGAAACCCCTCGAACCCGGCATGGACCGGGTTGGCGGCGGACGGATCGGCGAGCGCCGCATCGAGCCCCGCCACCGCCTCGTCATAGAGGGTCTCGGCATAGAGCTCGGCCAGGTAGTTGGCCTCGAGGACGTAGTCCTGTCCGTCGAGCCGGCTTACGAGGCCGCGATCGTCCTCGCGAGAGACGGGCGCGGGAAGTTGGGAGTTGTCCGGAACCCTGCCCGCCGGTTTGGAGGCCGTCTTGCGCCCGGCCTTCGGTGCGCCGTCTTCGGTGTTGTCCGTCGGTGACTTCGCCATGAGGATACTCCCCGTAAACTGGGGGCGCATGACGCGAAAGCTCCACTCGGCCTGTAGCGCTCGGCAGACTGGACCCAGGCGCAATCCGCCCTGGTTGCCCCAATGAACGCCGCACCATGCGGCGTTCAACGTCCTCTGCGCTTGTCCGCCGCCCCGTTTTGAAGCCTTGACTTGCGGCCCGGCGGCGGCTGTTTGGCGCCCCGGCGGGGCCGTCCATTGCCGGTGAGTTTTCCGACCGGCCCGCAGAGATTCTTTCATTTATGGATTTTATATACTATACTTATTTACATAATTCAACCAATTTATTGGTGCGCCGGAAACCCGGGATTTTTTAATGACTCCGGCTGCGGAATATAGCCGAATTACGGCCACTATAAGGAAGTATCGGAGAACGGTTCCCGAGCCGGCCGGCTGGGGCTTGCGTAAAATCTTGCTTGTATTTCATTTAATTTTATATTATCGTCACTATATTGATATTTTAATTCCATATTAAGGTCATGCCGATGAGCCATGTAAATCGACGGGCAATCGGGCCGCGGGAGTCGGAAGGCAGAGCAGCCGCGGCGTGTTCCGGGCGATGTCCGAAAATGTCCATGAACGTCCATGAATGTCCATGAATGTCCATACCGCCGAAACGTGGTTTCGGGCGGCCCGGACTCCAAATCGAGAGGCGCCGGCTCAGGTGTTGGGAATATGCGGGCCGAGGCGCACCGGATCGAGGGACGCGGCCAGTCCGTCCGGGCCGGTCTCGAGCAGGACGCCGCAGACCGTCCCCTCCCCTTCCGCCGGCTCCAGGCGCTCGGCGGGGAGCTTGGTGACGAAGCGGGCGGTGGCGGCCTCCTTCTTCATGCCGATGACCGAGTCGTAGTCGCCGCACATGCCGAGGTCGGTCTGGTAGGCCGTGCCGCCGGGCAGCAGCCGGGCATCCGCCGTCGGCACGTGGGAATGGGTGCCGGTGACGAGGCTCACCCGGCCGTCGAGATGGACGCCCATGGCCGCCTTCTCGGACGTCGCCTCGGCATGGACGTCGACGACGACGGCATCCACGGTCTCGCCAAGCACGCAGTCCGCCAAGGCCGCGTCGATGGCCTGGAACGGATCGTCGAGGGGGTCCATGAACAGCCGGCCCATCACCTGGGCGACCAGCACGCTTGCGCCGCTCCGGGATTCGAAAATGCCGGCGCCGCGTCCGGGCGTGCCGGGCGGGTAGTTCAGGGGGCGGAGAACCTTGGGATCGCCGTCGATATAGGTCAGCATCTCCCGCTGGTCCCAGGCGTGGTTGCCGGTGGTGACGACGTCGATGCCGAGGTCGTAGAAGTCGCGGCAGATCTTCCCGGTGAGGCCGAAGCCGTGGGCGGCGTTCTCGCCGTTGACGATCACCAGGTCGATCCGGCGGTCCCCGATCAGGCCGGGAAGTTCCCTGGCCAACGCGTCGCGGCCCGCGCGGCCAACCACGTCGCCGCAATAGAGGATGCGCATCACCGGCCTCCTATCCGGTCCAAGGGAGCTGGTCCAATTCCGGTCTACGAAAAAAGGGTGACGCCTTCCTCGGTCACCACCCCGTCGAGGGGCTGATCAAATCGGTCGTGGGGCAGGCTGTCAATAACCTGGGCGGCATAGGCGAGGCCGATGAAACGGGGCGGATGCAGGGCGGCGCGGAAAACGCTCATGGTGCGGTCGTAAAACCCGCCCCCCTGCCCCAGCCGGTTGCCGGCACGATCGACGGCGATCAGCGGAGTGAGCACGACCGCCGGGGTGAGGATTTCCATCTCGGGCCCGGGTTCCCGGACGCCGAAGGCGGCGATGGCGAGGGGGTCGCCCGGCGCATAGGCGCGGAAGGCCAATGGCTTGCCGGGTCCTCCCGTCCGTTTCGGCATGACGGGGAGGCACAGCGGGTGGCCGTTTTCGCGGAGGGCCCGCATCAGCGGGGTGGGATCGACCTCGCCGGGCAGCGGCAGGGTGCCGGCGACGGCGCTGTTGGCCGCCATCTCGATGCCGCCGAGGAAGTGATCGCGGATGGCCAGCGCCGCGTTCGCCGCGGCGGCGGCGGAAATGGCGTGGCGGGCGGCGCGGTACTGCTCGCGGAGGCGCATTTTTTCGGACGGGGTCGCTGTCATATCAGACCCGGCTTGTTCGGTTGGACGGGACGCCGCGGAGACCGTCGAGAAATGAATCCACCTAGGCCCAAAGGTCCAGGTGGGCGCCGTGTGCCGGACCCAAGAGTCCGCCAGGGACAGCTCCCGATAGTCGTATATTGGCCCCGGGGATTCGTGTCTGCTAACGCGTCCCGCAGCGCCACGTCCGAGCCTAAAATAGGCCGAAAGTCAGCTTTGTTCCAGTTTCTCGGCGATCGCCTCGATCCGGTCGGCGAGGCGCTCGAGTTCGGGGACGGCCGCGGCGGCCGCGGGCTCCTTGCCGCCGTCGCGGAATGCATCCAGCTCCGTATAGGCCTCGGAGAGCTCGTCGGCGACCAGCAGGTTCGCCATAACCAGCAGGCGCGAATCACCAATCTGGCCGACCGCCGCGGTCAACTCGCCCATCCGCTTATCGAGATCCTGGGCGAGGCGGGTCAGGTGCGCTTCCTGGCCGTCGTCGCAGGCGATCTCGTAGCGGCGGTTGTTGATGGTGACGGTGACCTGGGCCATGACGAACGCCGGCTCCTATTCGCCCAACACGGATTTCATGCGGCCGATGGCCTTGTCGAGCTTGTCCGAGACCTGACGGTTGCGGTCCTTGAGCCCGGCGATCTCCCGATGCGCGGCAGCCAGCTTCTCGGCAATTTCGGGATCGGCCTCGGCCGGCTTCCCGCCTTCCGCGAGCTTGTTGTCGATGGCCGCTTCCAGCCGGGCGAGGGCCCGCTCGATACGGTTCCGGGCGGCTTCGGCGCGGGTGGAGGATTGGAGGTCGTCGTCGGCCAAGGACGGGGGTCACCTTCTGCGCAGGGTTGAAAAACCGGCTGGAGATTACGCGCAGGGCCGCTTCGCCGTCAACCGAATCAATTTGCGAAGTTATCCACATCTGACCCTCAAATTGCCGGTTGACGGCGGCTTCCGAACCAACGATCTTGCGCCCGCAAACCACCCCAAATCCATCTCGTCGAACGGAGGTATCGATGGCATTACGTGTTGCGATTAACGGGTTCGGCCGCATCGGCCGGCTGGTCTTCCGCTCCTTGATCGAGTCCCAGCGCAACGACGTGGAAGTGGTCTGCATCAACGATTTGGGCGATCCGGAGTCCAACGCCCACCTGTTCAAATACGATACGGTCCACGGTACCCTGCCCGGCGACGTCACGGTCGACGGGGACGCCATCGATGCCGGTACCGGCCCGATCAAAGTGACCGCGGAGCGGGATCCCAAGGCGCTGCCCTGGGGCGACATGGGCGTCGACATCGCCCTTGAATGCACCGGCATATTCGCCGACCGCGACGCCGCCGCCCAACATCTGGAGGCGGGCGCCAAGCGGGTGCTGGTCTCGGCCCCGGCGTCCGGCGCCGACCTCACCGTCGTCTTCGGCGTCAACCACGAGCAGCTCACCCCCGACCATCAGGTGGTCTCCAACGCGTCCTGCACCACCAACTGCCTGGCTCCGGTCGCCAAGGTGCTGAACGACGCCATCGGCATCGAGCGCGGCTTCATGACCACCATTCACTCCTATACCGGCGATCAGCGGACCGTCGATACGCTGCACAAGGATCTCCGGCGGGCCCGCGCCGCGGCCTCCTCGCTGATCCCCACATCGACCGGGGCGGCCCGCGCCGTCGGCTTGGTGCTGCCGGAGTTGAACGGCAAGCTCGACGGCACCTCGATCCGGGTGCCGACACCCAATGTGTCGGTGATCGATTTCAAGTTCGTACCCTCCAAGTCCACCTCGGTGGACGAAGTCAACGACGCCATCCGGGCGGCCGCCTCGTCCGGACCGCTGGAAGGCATCCTCACCACCAACGAGGCGCCGCTGGTTTCCGCCGATTTCAACCACAACCCGGCGAGTTCGGTGTTCGACCTCCCGGAAACCCAGGTCATCGAGGGCGAGTTCGTCCGGGTGCTCTCCTGGTATGACAACGAATGGGGCTTCTCCAACCGCATGGTCGATACGGCGACGGAGATCGGCCGCAAGATCTGAGGCGATGGTGGGCCCGCTCCTCGAGGCGATCGAGGCCGCGCAGGCGGACCTGCGGCGGCGGGGCGATCCCGTCAAGGCCGAGGGGCGAAAGCGGTACCTGAAATCCCGACTCGAGGTCCTGGGCTGCGGCGTGCCGGATGTGCGCCGCGCCGCAAAATCGGTCAAGCGCAGGGTTCCCGAAGCGGACGCCGCGTTGCTCGCTGACGGTCTGGCGGCGCTTCGGTCGTCGCCTTGTCACGATGACCGGCTGCTTGCCATCTTCATCGCCCAGCAGTTTGCCGGCCGTTTCCGCCATACCCATTTGACGGACGTGTTTCACGACTGGCTCGGCGAGCTCTCCAACTGGGACACGGTGGACGCGCTCTCTATCTTCGTCATCGGCCGGGTGGCGCTCGACGACGCCGGGAGCTGGCCGGCGATCGCCGCCTGGACTCATGATCCGTGGATGTGGCGGCGGCGCGCATCGCTTTTGGCGCACATCCCCTCGGTCCGCGCGGCGCGATTCCGCGAAGCCCAGTTGGCCGACAGCTGCCGGGCGCTCCTTGACGAGACGGAATTCTTCATCCGCAAGGCGATCGGCTGGGTGATCCGGGAAATCGCCGACCGGGACCCGGCGCAGGCGGAAAAACTGATTCTCGAACTGGGCCCGGGCCTCTCCGCCCTGTCGTTCAAGGAAGCCAGCCGCAAGCTGCCCGGCGAGACCCAATTGCGCCTTCGTACGGCGTTGAGCCGGTGAACCGGGCGCCGCGCGTCGTCGCCCGCGACCTGGCCGAAGCCGAAGCCGTCTTGGCCGCCGCCGCCGAGCTTGGCGTCCCGGTGATCCTCATGAGCCCGCCCGCTGCCGCATCGACCCACGGGGCGGCCTACTTCCGGGAACTCTGGGCCGCGGCCGCCGAAGCCCAGCCCGCGGCGGACTTTGAAGGGATTTTGGATTGCGGCGGCGCGGCGGGCTATGCCATGGCCGCGCTGGCCGAGGGGATCACCGGGCTCCGGTTGGATGCGCCGGACGACGTTCTCGGCCGAATACGGGACATGGCGGCGAAATCGGGCGCCCGCCTGGACGAGAGCAACGACGCGGCACTGGAATTCTCCACGTCAACCGACGCGGCGCTCCGCGACTGGCTGAGGGAGGGCTAGCAGCCTGCTAGTTCTCGTTCTCGTAGATGGTCAGGCCGGGGATTTCGTCATAGTTCTCGGCCCGGCCCCGGAGTTCCAGCACGTTGCGGTCGGGATCGCGGACGAAAATGGAAACGTGACCGTCGCGGCCAAACGACACCGGCCCCTGGGTAATCCGGATCGAGTTCTCCTCCAGGCTCTTCAGGGTGTCGAGCACCGATGAAATTCTCAGCGCCACGTGGGTAAAACCCGAATATTTTTCGTCCACATCCATCAGAATATTGTCGCCGTCATTCTCGGTGGTGGAATTGTAGACGAGGTTGAGTTCCACCTGCCGCGCGTTCTTGACCACGACCACCGGGTCATTGCCCGCCCGCGCGGTCTCCTCGAAACCGAAGATCTTGTAAAAGTCCAGTGCCCGGTCGAGATCCCTCACCCGAATTCCGATATGGTCTACCTGCTCTATGTCGATCATCAGACTCTCCTCCACTTGTCCCACATGTAGCGCGCTGAGACGCAAGTGCAAGCAATCCAGCGATTGCGCGGCCGCCGTGCGGGGGGTATCTGTCCCCCTATGAACCAAGAGACCATATCGGACACCTGCCGGCTCTACCTGATAACGCCGCCGAAATTCCAGCTTTCCCGCTTCGCCGATGACCTCGAGGCGGCCCTCGATGCCGGCGATGTCGCGTGCGTTCAGCTCCGCCTGAAGGACGCGGGCGACGACGACGTGCGCCAAGCCGCGGAGGCGCTGGCGCCGATCGCTCAGTCACGGGATGTGGCGTTCATCATGAATGATCGGCCGGACCTTGCCGCCGAGACGGGATGCGACGGGGTCCATGTCGGCCAGGACGATGCAAGCTATGAGGAGGCGCGCGGTCTGCTGGGGATGGACGCCATCGTCGGCGTAACCTGTCACAACTCGAAACATCTGGCGATGACCGCCGCCGATGCGGGGGCCGACTATGTCGCATTCGGCGCGTTCTTTCCGACCGCCACCAAGGATGCCAAAACCGCGGCGGAGCCGGAACTGCTTGCCGACTGGTCCGAAACCACGACCGTACCCTGTGTCGCCATTGGCGGCATTACCCCGGAGAACAGCCCGCCGCTGATCCGCGCCGGCGCCGATTTTCTCGCTGTCGTTTCGGCGGTCTGGACTCACCCGGACGGCCCCGGCGCGGGGGTCGAGGCGTTCAACCGCGCGATCGCCGACTCCGCCGACACCTGAAATGCGTCCGCCGTTGCCTGCCCGGCCCCCCGGTGATAGGTTCCGCGCCACTCGCCGGGAGCGGCCCGGCGGCCATATTTCCAAGACGTGAGATCAGAGCCAAAGCCATGAGAATCAACGGCAACGCCGTCCGCCCGGGGATGGTCATCGAACACCAGGGCCGCCTTTGGCGCGCGGTAAAAATCCAGCACACCCAGCCCGGTAAGGGGGGCGCGTATCTGCAGGTGGAGCTGAAGGACATCCGCGACGGCACCAAGCTCAATGAACGGTTCCGGTCATCGGCAAACGTCGAGCGGGTGCGGCTGGATCAGAAAGAGTTTCAATTCCTCTACGGTGATGGGGATATGTTCACCTTCATGGATACCGAGACCTATGATCAGGTATCGCTCAACAAGGACCTCATCGGTGAGGACCAGCTGGCATTTCTCCAGGACGGAATGAATGTCCACGTGGAGAGCTTCGAGAACGAGCCGATCAGCGTCCAGCTGCCCGAGACCGTGACCCTCGAGGTCACCGAGGCCGACGCCGTCATCAAGGGCCAAACCGCCGCCGCCTCCTACAAGCCCGCGGTGTTGGAAAACGGGGTCCGGGTCATGGTTCCGCCTCACATCGAAATGGGCACCCGGATCGTCATCAATACGGCCGATCTGAGCTACGTGGAGCGGGCGAAGGACTAGCCGCACCACTGGAGGGCGCGGCAATGGCCAGCTACTCGGCAAACATGAACGTGATGATGGGCGCGGCGCGCAAGGCCGCCGTCCGCCTCAAGCGCGACTACGGCGAGGTCGATCAGCTACAAGTCTCCCGAAAGGGCCCCGCCGACTTCGTCACCGCCGCCGACATTCGCACCGAAAGGATCCTGCGCGAGGAACTGGGCCGGGCGCGGCCCGACTTCGGATTTCTGATGGAAGAGAGCGGCGAGGAAGCGGGCTCCGACGCCGCTAGGCGGTGGATCGTCGATCCGGTGGACGGGACGACCAACTTCGTGCACGGGATCGCGCATTTCGCCATTTCCATTGCCCTTGAAGAAGACGGCGAGCTGACGGCCGGCGTCGTCTTCGACCCCATCAACGAGCTGATGTTTTCAGCCGAGAAGGGCGCCGGCGCCATGCTCAACGACCGGCGTATCCGCGTCTCCGCCCGCCAGAGCCTCGCCGAATCCCTGTTTGCCACCGGCATTCCCTTCAAAGGGCGCAAGGGACAGGACAATTTCCTGTCGGAGATGAAAGCGGTCATGAACCATTCGGCCGGCATCCGGCGTTTCGGCTCGGCGGCGCTCGACCTCGCTTATGTCGCCGCCGGCCGATACGAGGGATACTGGGAGAGCGGCCTGCAAGCCTGGGATATCGCAGCCGGCATTGTTCTGGTCAGGGAGGCCGGAGGCCTGGTTTCCGAGGTGAACGGCGGTTCCGGGATGCTCTCGTCCGGAAGCATCCTGGCGGCAACACCCGCCCTGCACGGCACGTTGGGGAGTCTGGTTCGCCGCGGCGAGCCATAATTTCGACACAAATTCAATTTACCAGGATTGGCGCGGCGTCCTCCAATGGCGCGAGTGTTGTATGGATTTGCCCTCTTGGGTATCTTGGGATGCTGGCCAGCCGATCGCTTCCCGGCCTGTGGGTCGAGGGACAAAAAACGAATTGATGCAGAGGATCTCAGGGATGATTGACGTCACATGCCCGTTTCGCCGGTCCATCGACCGGATTGTTGCGCTCGCGATTGTTGGCGCCGTTGGTTTGGGCTCGGCCGTGACTCCTGGTGAAGCCTCGGCGCAACTCACGCCCCGGAGCGGCAATGGTCCGTCAGGTGGCGCCAACGCGGAACTATTGCCGCCGCCTCCGACCACGCCGCGGTCCAGACTGCTGACACGGCAACCGCCGACCGGCGCGCCGGTTGTGGAGCAACCGCCTCCGCAAGTTACGCCGCCGCCGTCTCGACGTCAGGCGCGCCGAAATCCACCGGTTCGGCCCGCACCCCGGCCGAAAGCACCGGCAGTCCGCCCGCTTGCGGCGCCGCCGCCAACACCTGAGGTCGCGAAACCACCGCCGACCCCCCTCGCCAAGCCGGAACCGGCAGCCGCACCCCCGCCGAAGATGGCCAAGCCGGCAGCCGCACCCCCGCCGGCCCCGAAGATGGCCAAGCCGGCACCCACACCCCCACCGGCCCCGAAGATGGCCAGGCCGGCACCCGCGCCCCCACCGGCGCCGAAGATGGCCAGGCCGGCACCCGCGCCGACCCCCCCTGCCCCAGCCGCGGCCCCGAAACCGCCGGCGCCGCAACAGCAGGCGGCCGGCATCCCAGGTCCGGACGCGGCTCCGCTTCAAAGCGTCGCGTTTGCTCCCGGCAACGCGGACCTGTCCGGAGACAGCCGCAGGGTTCTCAACTCGTTTGCCGCGTCGCTCACGGAAGATCCGAACCTGCGGATGCAGCTTTTGGCATATGCCGGGGAGCCCAATCTTTCAGCCAGCCAGGCCCGCCGGCTTTCGCTGTCCCGCGCGCTGGCGGTCCGCTCCTACCTGATCAGCAAGGGAATCCGCAGCACGCGGATCGATGTGCGCGCGCTCGGAAATACGGTTCCATCGGGTACGCCCAATCGCGTTGATCTCAAGACCATTACCCGATAGCGGCGGTTGGCTCTTGGCCCGACAGCACCGGAATGCACTTAGGAACATAGGCTGATGGCGTCTCCGCAAACCTACGTCATCCGCATGGCCATTTTCGTCGGTGTGGTCATCGTTCTCTGCGCCATTCTGTATGGTCCGCTGCAACGGGCGTTCTCCGCCAACGTACCCCTGAACGGCCTGATCCTCGGCGTGCTGCTCCTCGGCATCGTCTACAATTTCCGACAGGTCTTGATGCTTTCTCCGGAGGTCCATTGGATCGAGCGCTTCCGCCGGAGCAGCCCTACCCTTTCGGAATCCCGGCCACCGCGGTTGCTCGCCCCGATGGCCACGATGTTGGGCGAACGGAGAGACAGCCTGTCGCTTTCGACGCTCGCCATGCGATCCCTGTTGGACGGCATCGCGTCGCGCCTCGACGAATCCCGGGACCTGTCCCGCTACACCATTGGCCTGCTTATATTCCTTGGCCTTCTCGGGACATTTTGGGGTCTGCTGGAGACGGTCAGCGCGGTCGGCGACGTGATCAGCGGCTTATCCGTCGAAGGGGGTGATATCGCCGCCATGTTCGCCAATTTGAAGGGCGGGCTGGAGGCGCCGCTGTCCGGCATGGGAACCGCATTTTCGTCCTCCTTGTTTGGTCTTGCCGGTTCCCTGGTCCTCGGGTTTCTGGATTTGCAAGCGGGTCAGGCGCAAAACCGGTTCTACAACGAACTCGAGGAGTGGCTCTCCAGCCTCACCCGCCTGTCGTCGGGCGCCTTGCCCGGAGACGGCGATGGTTCCGTGCCCGCTTATGTACAGGCGCTGCTGGAGCAAACCGCCGAGAGTCTCGAAAATCTTCAGCGGACGTTGGCGCGCGGCGAGGAAAGCAACATTGCCAGCAACAACAGCCTGATTGATCTTGGTGAAAAACTTGGTGCGCTTGGCGATCAAATGCGGGCCGAACAAAGTCTGCTCCTGAGTTTGGGTGAGAACCAGATGGAGCTGAAGAACATTCTCGAACTCCTGACGAAGGGCGGCGTCGGCGCCATGGACGAAGGGACCAAGTCGCACATTCGCAATGTGGATCTGCATATGGCGAGGCTGCTGGAAGAAACGACGGCGGGACGCGAAGACATGGTGCAGCAGCTCCGAAGCGAGATTAAGTTGCTCGCCCGCACCATCGCCGCCTCGTCTCCCGGCAAGGGAACCTAGGGAGCGTCCGCAATGGCCGCCATTTCCCGCCGGGCCGAACGCAGCACCAATATTTGGCCGGGTTTCGTCGATGCGCTGGCGACGCTGCTGATGGTCATCATCTTCCTGCTGATGGTCTTCGTACTGGCGCAGTTCTTTCTGTCAGAAGCATTGACCGGGAGGGACGAAGCCCTCGACCGGCTCAACCGGCAGGTTGCGGAACTGGCCGAAACACTGGCGCTCGAACGACGCGCCAATGCCGATCTCCGAACCAACCTGGAGCAACTGTCGAGCGAATTGCAGGCGTCTGTCGCGGCCCGGGACGATCTATCGGCGCAAATTCAAGCGCTTACTATGCGGGCCGAGTCCGCCGAGGAGGAAACGGAGAAGGTCAAGGCGAATCTGGAAGATGCTTTCAAGTCCATCCTCGCCGACCGCCAGAAGATCGAGCTTCAACTGCGTGAAGTGGCGGCGCTTACCAGGGACATCGAGGCACTGACGGCGCTCCGGGCGGAGTTGGAGCAACAGATCAAGGACTTGGCCGGTAAACTTGAAAGCTCGGAAGGCCGGTTGATCGAAGAGAAGGAGCTCTCCGAAAGCGCGCGGGCTCAGGTCGCCCTGTTGAATCAGCAGATCAAGGAGTTGCGGCTGCAAATCGGCCGTTTGACCGAGGCCCTGGATATTTCCGAGAAGACCGCGGAAGAGCAAAAGGTCCAAATCGCCAATTTGGGCAAACGACTGAATGCGGCCCTGGCCAGCAAGGTCCAACAGCTTTCCCGGTACCGCTCCGAGTTTTTCGGACGGCTGCGGGAAGTCCTGGGTGGCCAGCGGGGAATCCGGATCGTCGGCGACCGATTCGTGTTTCAGAGCGAAGTCCTGTTCACGACAGGATCCGCCGAGTTGGGCGGCGCCGGGCAGGATCAGATCCGTCAACTCACAACGACGCTGAAGGAGATTTCCGGGCGAATCCCGCAGAACATCGATTGGGTTCTGCGGATCGACGGCCATACCGACCGGGTCCCGATCCGCACCCCCCAGTTCCCAAGCAATTGGGAGTTGTCGGCCGCCCGCGCCATATCGGTAGTTAAATTCATGATCGATGCCGGAATCCCCGCCAACCGTCTCGCCGCCACCGGCTTCGGGGAATTTCAGCCCATCGATGCTCGCGACGATGAAATCGCCTACCGGCGCAACCGCCGGATCGAGTTCAAGTTAACCCAGCGATGACCGCGGAGAGGGAACGGGTCACCAACACGGGTGACCGAGCCGGCGTCGCCCAGCCTCGCACGGCAATGACGATCGTTTTCGCCGTCGTCGTCATCGACCTGATCGGATTCGGCATCATTATTCCGCTGCTCCCGTTCTACGGCGAGCATTTCGGGGCAACCCCGGACCAGGTCGCCTACCTGATCTCGGTATTCTCGCTATGCCAGCTTATCTCCGCGCCCGTCTGGGGCCGGCTAAGCGATCGAATAGGCCGGCGCCCCGTACTGGTCATGAGTCTCGCCGGAACGGTTGTCGCTTACATCTGGATGGCGCTTGTCGACAGCTTGACCGGGCTGTTTCTCGCGCGGGCGTTCGCGGGCGCGATGGCGGGAAGTATCGCAACCGCTTTCGCCTATATGGCGGACATCACAACGCCGGAAAACCGGGCGCGCGGCATGGGTCTGGTCGGTGCCGCTTTCGGGCTGGGATTTACCGCCGGACCCGCGATTGGCGGCATTCTCGGCGGCGCCGATCCGGCCAACATTAACTTTCAACTTCCAGCGTACGCCGCGGCAGGTTTCTCGTTTGTCGCGTTCGCCGCGGCAGCGGCACTGCTTCCGGAGTCATCCCCGCGGGAAATCCGGGACCGGGCGCAGCGGAATGAACCCGGCCGCCGACATACCGGTTTCATGGAAACCCTCCGGCGGCGGCCGACAATGGTGGCCATTGGCCTGAACTTTCTTACCGTGGCGGGGATCGCCGGGATCGAGGCCATGTTTCCCATCTGGTCCGAGCGGGAGTATGGCTGGAGCGTGTCCCAAAACGGGTTTCTGTTCGCCTATATGGGCCTGATCATGGCGGCAATCCAGGGCGGACTCTCTGGCCCCATTTCACGCCGGATCGGCGAGTGGGGCATGGTACGGCTGGGCCTCGCCGCACTCGTTGTGGGATTAGTCGCCACGCCGCTCAGCCCAAACGAAACATGGATGATCCTCGCCGTCACCATCATGGCCATTGGATTTGGCGTGGCAACGCCGGGGCTCAACACATTGGTGTCCTTGAGCGCGCCCGAGGACCAACAGGGCGGCGTCATGGGCGTCGGACGGTCGGCAGCCACCGTGGCGCGGATTCTGGGCCCGGCAGCCGCCGGCATTTTGTTTGCTTGGCTGGGCCGGGATTGGCCGTTCTACATGGGCGCCGTCATCGTCGGAATTGCGTTGATTGCCGCCTTTGGAGGCCGCGGCCTGAACGGGAAATCCGACTGATCCCCGGCTTGCCAGGGTGGCCGGCCTTATGTATATAAGCGCCCTCGCCGACGGAGCAGAGACATGAAGAAGGAAATTCATCCGGACTACCACGAGATCACGGTCACGATGACCGACGGATCGACGTTTACCACGCGCTCGACGTGGGGCGAGGCCGGCGACACGCTCAAATTGGACATCGATTCCAAATCCCACCCCGCATGGACCGGTGAACATCGTCTGGTCGACAGCGGCGGTCAGGTGGCGAAGTTCAACAAGCGCTTTCAGAACCTGGGCCTCAAGTAGGTTTCGAAAAACCACGCGACCATGGCGCCCGCGAAATGAAGCGGTTGCGCCGCCGGCGTAAAATCCCCTGAAAATTTTCGGCCATACGGGTCTTGAAGCCGGTTGGCCGCCGACTATATGAGGGTCAGGACGGTATGCCTCACGAAGAGGGTGCCGTCCGGGAAACCGGTCCGGCCAGTTGGCGGGCCATTTGGAAACCGTGTTGCTTCATAAGGAGAATATGGTCATGCGCACGTTTGATTTTTCACCCCTGTTCCGTACCTCCGTCGGCTTTGACAATCTGCAGCGCCGCCTCGACTCAGCGCTGCAATATGCCCAGGCCAACGACGCCTACCCGCCGTACAATATCGAGAAACTGAGCGATGACGCCTATCGCATTTCCGTCGCCGTGGCGGGCTTTGGCGAGAAGGATCTCGACGTCACCGTGAAGGAAGACGTTGTGGTCGTCAGCGGCAAACTCGATGCCGATCGGGAGAACGCCTATCTCCATCGCGGAATCGCCACTCGCTCGTTCGAGCGCCGTTTCCAGCTCGCCGACCATGTGAAGGTGGTCGATGCCCACCTGGCCGACGGTTTGTTGGAGATTGATCTCGCCCGAGAGGTTCCCGAGGAACTGAAGCCGCGCCGGATCAAGATTCTCGGCGGCCCCGCGCCCAAGGCTATCGAACACGGCAAAAAGGCCGCGTAGCCAAGACGCGAATACCGGGAAAAGTACGCCCGGTCGTTGCATGGACAACGACCGGGCGGTCTCATTCCGAGGGAATTTGGACAAAAAAATTGGGGCCGCCCGAAGGCCGCCCCGAAAGCAAGCTAGTCCCTGTTAAACTCGCCCGTAGTATAAGTACGCTTCGTCACGGACTTTACATAAGACTCCAACAAGGGGTCAAGGGTCGATGCCCGCAGCCTCTGGATAAAAAAAAGCCGCCTCCAATCGAGGCGGCTCGAGTTTAACAGGGAGGCGTCAAAGAGGTTCGAATGGCGGAGGAAATCCGCCAGACGATCTCATCGATCAACGTCAATCTATCAGGCCAGTCTTAAGAGACCCTTAATGGAGCCACGGCGGCTGGAGGGGCCGGTCACTTGCGGAAAAAAGATTCCGCACCAGAGCGAGCATCCTTTTTCAAGGCAATGGCGGCGCGGGCACGCTCGATTTCTCCCTCCATTTCGGCGATGTACTCGTGCAGCGCCTCGATGGACATGATCTCCAGGTCCTTTTGATCCGGTTTTTTCTCAACGGGTTCGAGATCATCGGTATCCATCGCACGCTCCCTCCGCGGAAGACCCGCCGGGTCTTGCTTGGCCGTTACCGGCAAGCATACTAGACCAAGGCAACGAGCGACAACCGGAGCGACCATGACCGATCAACTCCCCGACCACATGCTATGCATCGAAATTCCGGAACCAGGGGGGCCCGAGGCTCTGAAACCCGGCCGGCGACCGGTTCCTGATGCCGCCGACGGCGAAATCCTGGTCCGGGTCGAAGCTGCCGGGGTCAATCGCCCCGATATCGTCCAACGGGAAGGCCGCTATCCGCCGCCGCCCGGCGTGACCGATATCCCCGGCCTGGAGATCGCCGGCACCATCGCCGCGCTCGGCGGCGGCGTCAGCGGCTGGAATGTGGGCGACAACGTCATCGCGCTGGTCGCCGGCGGCGGCTACGCCGAGTACTGTGCGGTTCCGGCGGCCCAAGCATTGCCCGTTCCGGACGGCCTCAACATGGTGGAAGCGGCGGCCATTCCCGAGACCTTCTTTACGGTCTGGAGCAATGTCTTTGACCGGTGCGCCCTGCAGCCCGGGGAAACCCTCCTGGTCCACGGAGGATCAAGCGGTATCGGCACCACCGCGATCATGCTCGCCTCGCAGTTGGGGAGCCATGTCATCGCCACCGCGGGGTCGGCCGAAAAGTGCCGGGCGTGTCTCGATTTGGGTGCGGAACTGGCCATCAACTACAAGGAACAGGATTTTGTCGAGGAGGTGATGAACCACACCGGCGGCAACGGAGCCGACGTCGTGCTCGACATGGTCGCCGGGGACTATATCCCGAGAAACATCGCCTGCATGGCGGTGAGCGGCAGGCTCTGCATAATCGCGGCCCTCGGCGGATCGAAGGCGGAGGTGGATTTCAGACAGGTCTTCGTCAAACGGATGACCATAACCGGATCAACCCTGAGGGCACGGGACACGGCTTTCAAGAGCCGGATCGCGGAGAACCTGAAATCACGGGTCTGGCCGCTGTTCGAAGACGGGAAACTGAAACCGGTGATATACAAAACCCTGACGCTGAACGACGCCGACGAGGCGCATCGCGTCATGGAAGAAGGGCGCCATATCGGAAAAATAGTCCTGACAATCGGCTAACGGCAGCTTTCCCGCAGATTTGACCGGGCCCGGGGCGGCGGCTATATTGCGCGCGACATTCCAGGCGTAGACCACGGTCCGCCTGCATCACCTTAAACGAGGAAGACGTGTGATGGCACAGCCTCTCATGCCAAAGGCGACCGCTGTTTGGCTGGTCGACAATACAGCGCTGACATTCGATCAGATCGCGGACTACTGCGGCCTTCATATCCTCGAGGTTCAGGCGATCGCGGACGGCGAGGTTGCGCCGGGTATGCAGGGCCTCGACCCGGTCGCCAACGGTCAGGTCAGCAAAGCGCAAATCGAGAAGTGTGAAGCGGATCCCGACGCCCGGCTGGAAATGTCAAAACCGTCGGTCCCGCTCCCGAAGGTCCGCCAGAAGGGCGCCCGCTACACGCCGATCTCAAAGCGGCAGGACCGGCCCGACGCTATCGCCTGGCTCTTGAAGAGCTATCCCGAACTCAGTGATGCCCAGATCAGCCGCCTGATCGGCACCACCAAGCCGACCATCGAATCGGTGCGCAGCCGGACCCATCGCAATATCGCCAATATCAAGGCGCAGAGCCCGGTCTATCTCGGTCTCTGTTCGGCGGCCGATCTGGAGAAAATGGTCGCAATCGCCCGGAAGCGCGCCGGCACGGAGCACGCGGCGCCTCAACAACCGCCGGACGAGGCCGGGGAAACCGCTCCGCCGGCCGACGAGACGGCCGGGACCGAAAGCCATCCCGCTACCGCCATCCCACCGGCGGCCGAGGTATTCGGCGATGTTCCGGCGGCCCCGCCGGTGGAGGATTCCGGAGACACCCCGGATCCGTTCGCCCCGCAACCACCGACCGCCAACGATTAGCCCGGCTATCCGCCGCCGAACGAAATCCCCTGTGCGAGGGGCAATTCCCTTGAGTAGTTGATGGTGTTCGTCGCCCGGCGCATATAGGCCTTCCAGGCGTCGGAACCGGACTCGCGCCCCCCGCCGGTTTCCTTCTCGCCGCCGAAGGCTCCGCCGATTTCGGCGCCCGACGGACCGATGTTCACGTTGGCTATGCCGCAATCGCTCCCCGACGCCGACAGGAACCGCTCGGCCTCCCGCAGATCGGTCGTGAAGATACTCGACGCGAGGCCCTGACCGACATCGTTATGGAGCGCGATCGCCTCGTCCAAATCGTCATATCCGAGGACGTACAATATGGGGGCGAACGTCTCTTCGCGAACGATGGCCGATTGCCCGGGCATTTCGGCGATGGCCGGCCGGACATAGAACGCCTCCGGGCAGGTATCGCCGAGTTGCCTCTCTCCACCGGTCACGACCCCGCCTTCCTTCCGCGCCTGCTTCAACGCCGATTGCATTGCGTCGAAGGCCGCCCGATCGATCAGCGGGCCGACCAGCGTTTTCTCGGCAAACGGATCACCGACCGGGACCTCCGCGTAGGCCGCTTTCAGCCGCGAAAGCAATTCTTCACGGACATCGGTGTGAACGATCAGGCGGCGCAGGGACGTGCACCTTTGTCCTGCCGTTCCGACGGCCGCAAACAGGATTGCCCGGACAGCCAGGTCCAAATCGGCGGACGGGGCGACAATCATCGCGTTATTGCCGCCGAGTTCGAGGATCGATCGGCCAAACCGCCGGGCCACCCGGGGACCCACGTCCCGGCCCATGCGGCAGCTGCCGGTCGCGCTGATCAGACGCATTCGCGGATCGTCGACAACCAGTTGACCGATTGTCCGGTCCCCGATCAGGACCGACGACAGACCCGCCGGCGCATCGCCGAACTCAGCCGCCGCCCGCTCGAAGAGGTGCCGGCACGCCAGCGCCGTAACGGGTGTTTTCTCGGATGGTTTCCATACCACGGGATCACCGCAAACGATCGCCAGCGCCGTATTCCATGACCAGACGGCGACGGGAAAATTGAACGCGCTGATGACGCCCACGGGGCCCAGGGGGTGCCAGGTTTCCATCATCCGATGCCCGGGCCGTTCCGACGCGATGGTCAAACCGTGGAGCTGGCGGGAAAGGCCGACCGCGAAGTCACAAATATCGATCATTTCCTGGACCTCGCCGAGGCCCTCTTGAAGAATTTTTCCGGCCTCGAGCGTCACCAAGCGGCCAAGCGGCTCCTTGTGCCGGCGAAGCTGATTGCCGAAAAGCCGGATGAGTTCTCCGCGGCGCGGCGGCGGGACGTCTCGCCAGTGCCGAAAGGCGTTCTCGGCGGCGGACAATTTGGCTGCGGTGGAATCGGCCGTATCGGCGGCCACCGACGCGATGACCGTTCCATCAATTGGCGAAGCGACCGGATAGCCGCCGCAATCCACGTCCGACAAGGGCAGACCGATCGGCTTGAGAATATCTTGAAGCATGGACCCAAATCCCAATAGCAAGGCCGGTTCGCGCCGGCCGCACGGAACGCCGCCGACGGCGCGGGCGCCGGTCGGAATCGCAACTATATATGATTTAGGTGCGCGAACGGCGTTCGCCAGACGGCGCCGATCAACTCACTGTCAGTGGCAGGCGGTATCCCGCCTGATACCGGTTTGCTTATAGGGCGTCGAGCTCCGCGAGCTCGTCTTTTATTCGGAGCTTCTGGCGTTTGAGAGTCGCGATGAGCAAATCATCGGGTGTAGAACTTTCAAACTCTCTTTCGATTTCGGATTCGAGTTCTTGGTGCCTCGTTTTCAGCACGTCGATTCGATCCTTATCCGCCATCTATCTTACCTCCTAACTTGGCCTTCTTTCACTGCCTGCAATCTTAAGGCTCCCCTTGCGGCGAAATCAAGAGCCGCTCTGCCGGCCCCCCGTCCGGACAAGCCGGTCGAACGCCGCGCAAATGGCGTCCAATTCCCGGACCGTGTCGTCATCCGGGGGAACATCCCTCATTTTCAGGTAGTTGGAGAGTGCCGCCCGGATGTCGCCGGGGCCGTCTCCGCCGGGTTTTTTGGTTCGCACATGGGAGGCAAAGATCATGTCTTGAACAATCTTTTCGGCGTCGAGTTCCGCGGACTTGATACCGTCACGATACTCCCGGACGCCGCCCGCAGGCGCATCCGGCCCGGGTTCCTTGAGCCAACGCCTGATTCGCCGGAGTGGCCGAATCACCTCTTCCCGCCAAGGCGCGACGAGGAGATCCACCCGTTCGAAATCGGCGGCGGAGGCGGTCCGGCCCTGGCTCGCCATCCACGCGGCGTACAGCAGGATATTGACATCGAGGCCGAGGCGATCCTGCAGCGTCAGGCAGGCCTCCGCAACGCCGTCCCGCTGATAGAAATCCAACGAGAATTGCCAGAAGTGATTTGTCTCGGCGGAGGACATTCCTAGTCCCCGAGCGATATGCCGAGGCCACGGGCCGTGCAAACCAGCGTATCGTCGAGAGAAACGGCACGGGTGCGTTGATTGACCTCGTCAAGCGGTACGTCCACCACCTGGCGATGCTGCCAGGACACCATGCGGCCGGTCTTCCCTTCGGCCAGAAGATCGACCGCTTTCACGCCAAAGGCCGAAGCGACAATTCGGTCGTGGCTGCTTGGAACGCCGCCGCGCTGAACGTGGCCCAGAACCGTTACCCGGGTATCGGATCCGGTGCGTTCCGAGATCTGCTCGCTGAGGAGCTGCCCTATCCCGCCATAGCGCCGGTATCCCTGGGTGGTGATGTACGACCGGGCATCTTCTCCAAGAGGATGGGCGGCTTCCGCGACGACGACGAGGGAATGATTGCGCCCGCGTTCCCGGACGCGGTTGATCTTTGCGGCCACCTTCTCGATATCGAAAGGAATTTCGGGGATCAATATGACATCGGCGCCACCGGCGATCCCGGCGCTGAGCGCGATGTGTCCGGCGTCCCGTCCCATCACCTCGAGGATCATGACCCGCTCGTGACTCTCGGCGGTCGGCAGCAGCCGATCAAGCGCCTCGACAGCCGTGCTGAGGGCCGTGGTGAACCCGATGGCGTATTCGGTGAGCGGCACGTCATTATCAATTGTTTTGGGAATGGCAATCATCGGAATGCCGCCGAGTTCAGCCAGCCGATGGAGAATCTTGAGACTGCCGTCTCCGCCGATGACGATCAGCCCGCTCAACTCCAGCTCCTGAAAGCCGGAAACGAATTGCGGGGAAATATCTTGTGTCGTCCCGTCGGGCATAGGATAGGCGAACGGATCTCCGTGAGTGGTGGTCCCGAGTATGGTGCCCCCCATGCGCAGGATGTCGCCGGTAAACAGGCCGGGTTTCAGTTCCTCGTAGCGCATCGGACGCTCCAGCAGACCCCTCGACCCATCGTGAATACCGATGACCTGCCAGCCATACCCGTCGTCGGCACGCTGCACGGCGGCCCGGATCGCCGCGTTGAGACCGGCACAATCGCCGCCACTCGTGAGTATCCCAATTCTAGAATTTTGATTCATTCTCGCTTACCCAAGTCTTTCGGCCGCCCTTGCCATCGGAGACAGTCCCGGCTGCCCTTTTGACCATACTCTGCTATTATAGGCGTCATCCTCCAACCAATGCGAACCAATGGCAGAGACCGAGGATCTTCAGGCACGGATTGACGGGCTCAAAGCAGAGCACCGTGAGCTAGACGCCCAGATCAAGGCGTTGACCGAATCGCCGCCATTCGACCAAATCAAGATTCAACGCCTGAAAAAAAGGAAGCTGGCGCTCAAGGACGAAATCACTCGCCTTCACGCCATCGGCCTCCCGGACATTATCGCCTGACCAAGCGAATCAAACGGGTGACCGCAAATCCGCATTCGCGATGTTCAGACCGCCCGGCGCCGTGAAGCGAGCACGCGAAGTACCTTGAAAGGCGACGGCAACAGCCCCGCCGCCTTCCGCACCCGGGCCTGAAGCTTCGGAATTCGCATCACATCGCCGATGCGGCGGTCGAGAAATTCCCAGGTGGCCTCGCGGCCCTCCGAATCGTCGTTGAGCCAATAAAGGACCGTGGAGCCGTACACGCCCGCCAGCAACCCGCGCTTGGTGTAGTAATTGAAATCGGTCGCGTTGTCGCCGGCCGCATACCACATGGTATCCACGGTCTTCATCAGCAGCCGCGCCGCCAAAAGCTTTCGGCCCGGGACGGCGAGATACGACATGAGCCGTCGGATCGCCTCGCGATCATTTTCCGCCGCTTCCAGCCGCAACTGAACGGCGGCGGTGATCCGGTCACGTACCTTCATTTCTCCGACACCGGCCGCTTCCATCGCGTCGGCCATCTCTTCGTCCGCAAGGACGCTGTACACCTCGGCCGCTTGATTGAGGCCCCGCGGAAACAGGCGTTCGACAATGTCTTCATGTTCGCCGCAATCGAGGGCGCCGGCGCGGAGAGCCGCCTTGCTCCAGCCGTCGAAGGTGACATGCGGCAGCATGGCTCGGACAATGTCGGACCTTAGTTCGTCCAGGCTGGACATTGCGTCACTCTCCCCGCACCGAATTGACCAGGTCCTGGTTGCGCTGCACTTCCTCGGCGAACCCCAACAGCGTCAAATCCTCCATCCGCATCGGATAGAGTATGCCGTCCAGATGGTCGCATTCGTGCTGGACCGCGCGGGCATGGAAACCACTGGCGATCCGCTCGTCGGTCTCGCCTTCGGGTGTGGTCCAACTGTACTTGATTCGATCGAATCTGGGCACCGCCCCCATCATATCCGGCACCGACAGACAAGCCTCCCAATCCACGCTTTTTTCGTCGGTCAGCGGCTCGATCACCGGATTGACCATCAAGGTCAGCGGCTGGGGCTCCTCCTCTTCCTCCTCACCGGCACGATGTTCCGGAATATAGAAGATCACCACGCGCCGAGGGACGTGAACCTGGGGCGCCGCCAAGCCAATACCACCCGCATCCTCCAGGGTATCGATCATATCGTTGATAAGATTGGCGATTTCGGGCGCGGTCGGATCTTCCACGGGCTCCGCCTTGCGGTGTAGAACCGGATGTCCCATGCGGGCGATCTTGAGAATGGCCATGTTGATCAATATGGACGATTTGAACGCGAGGTCAATTGCGGCGAATATTCGCCCAATCGCCCTTCACAATTGGATTTCAGTATGTTAGAAGGCCCGCCTTCGTCACTAATCATGACTGAAAAAGGTTGAGTCCACGTGCATGTAACCGTCCGCGACAACAATGTCGATCAGGCCCTAAAGGCCCTCAAAAAGAAGATGCAGCGTGAAGGCGTCTTCCGTGAAATGAAACTGCGCCGTTCCTATGAGAAGCCCTCCGAGCGCCGGGCCCGCGAAAAGGCCGAAGCCGTTCGCCGGGCACGGAAACTGGAGCGCAAGCGCCTGGAGCGCGAAGGCTTCTAAGGAGCCCCCGTTTCACGACCGGTGATCAAGCCGCGTCCGGATAGGACGCGGCTTTTGCACGTCCGGAGGACAGAGGGTCCCCCGTCAACCGACCGCCTGAACGATTTCCTCGGTGGTTTTTTTGGCGTCGCCGAACACCATCATGGTGTTGTCCCGGAAGAACAGTTCGTTGTCGACACCGGCGTAGCCGGACGCCATGGAGCGTTTCAGGAACAGCACCGTTCCCGAATTCTCGACATCCAAAATCGGCATGCCGTAAATCGGGCTCGCGGTGTCCGTCTTCGCCGCCGGGTTGGTCACATCGTTGGCGCCGATGACGAACGCCACGTCGGCGGTCGAGAATTCGTGGTTGATTTCTTCCAGCTCAAAGACCTCGTCGTAAGGTACATTGGCCTCCGCCAGCAGCACGTTCATGTGGCCGGGCATCCGCCCGGCGACGGGGTGAACGGCGTAGGCCACTTCGACACCTTCTTCCTTCAACAGATCAGACATTTCGCGGAGCGCGTGCTGTGCCTGGGCGACGGCCATGCCGTAACCCGGAACGATGATGACCTTGGACGCGTTCTTGAGAATGAAGCCGGCGTCCTCGGCGCTGCCGGACTTGACCGCGCGGTCGCCGGCAGGCCCCGCCGCGGCCGCAGCCGAATCGCCGCCGAACCCGCCGAGCAGCACATTGAAGATCGAGCGGTTCATGCCCTTGCACATGATGTAGGACAGGATCGCGCCCGACGACCCCACCAACGCGCCGGTAATGATCAATGCCGTATTGGACAGCGTGAACCCGATGCCGCACGCAGCCCAACCCGAATAAGAGTTGATATGCTGACGACCACGGGCATGTCGGCGCCCCCGATGGGGATAATAATCAGGAAGCCGATAAGGAATGACAGGACGACGATGGTCCAGAACGCGTTATCGCCGTTGGAGACGACCAACCAAACGATGGCGGCAACGATGGCAATACCGATCAGCGCATTGAGGGGATGCTGCCCCGGAAATACGATGGGCGATCCGGACATGACGCCCTGCAGCTTCGCAAACGCGATCACCGAACCGGAAAAGGTGACCGCGCCGATCGCGGTGCCGAGGGCCATTTCAATCAGGCTGGCCGTGGCGATATCGCCCCGCGCACCGATACCGTAAGCTTCCGGCGCGAAGAATGCCGCGGCGGCAACCGCGACGGCGGCAAGCCCGACCAGCGAGTGGAACGCCGCCACCAACTGCGGCAAAGCCGTCATTTGGATCTTGAGCGCTACGACGGTGCCGATTGCTCCGCCGATGACAACGCCGAGGAGAATCAGTTCAAAGCTGATGATGGTGGGATCGGCCAGGGTCGTGGCAACCGCCACGATCATGCCGACGATCCCGAACATGTTGCCCTGACGCGCCGATTCGGGGGAACTCAGCCCCCGAAGCGCCAGGATGAAACATACGGCGGCGAAGAGGTAGGCGAAGCCTGTTGCTGTTTCACTCATCCGGCGTCCCCTATTTCTTCGCTTTCTTCTTGTACATGGACAACATCCGCTGGGTGACGATAAAGCCGCCGAAGATGTTTACCGAGGCCAGGGTTACCGCGACGAAGCCCATGATCTTGGAAAAGGACAAATCCGCGGGTCCCGCGGCAATCAGCGCGCCGACAATGATCACCGACGAAATCGCGTTGGTGACGCTCATCAGCGGCGAGTGCAGGGCGGGCGTCACGCTCCAAACCACGTAGAATCCGACGAACACCGCGAGAACGAAAACCGTGAACAGGAAAATGAACGGATCGCCGGATCCGGCGCCCTCCATGGCCTTCTGTGCCGCATCCATGTCTAACTCTCCTTCGGGGCCAGGGCCGGATGGACAACCTGTCCGTCCTTGCAGACCAGCGTGCCGGCAATAATCTCGTCCTCCCAATCGATGGAGAGTTCCTTCGTCTCCGGATCGACCAGGGGCGTAATGAAGTTGACCAGGTTCTTGGAGAACAATGTGCTGGCATCCTCGGCCAGCCGCGCCGGCACATTGGCGTGACCGATGATGGTTACGCCATCTTTCTTGACGGTCCGGCCCGGCTCGGCGCCCTCGACGTTGCCGCCGGCCTCAACGGCGAGATCGACGATGACGGCGCCTTCCGGCATGGACTTGACCATCGCCTCGGTGACGAGCGTCGGTGCGGGACGGCCGGGAATCAATGCCGTGGTGATGACCACGTCCTGCTTCTTGATGTGCTCGGCAACCACCTGTTTCTGCTTCTCGAAATATTCAGGCGGCATTTCCTTGGCGTACCCGCCCTCGGTCTGGGCGTCTTTCTCCATTTCCGGATCGACCTCGAGGAATTTGCCGCCGAGGCTCTCCACCTGCTCCCTGGTCGCGGGACGCACGTCGGTCGCCGTTACGACGGCACCCATCCGCTTCGCGGTCGCAATGGCTTGCAGGCCGGCAACCCCGACTCCCATGATGAACACCTTGGCGGGCGCAATCGTTCCCGCCGCCGTCATCATCATGGGGAATGCGCGGCCCAGCTCCCCGGCCGCATCGAGCACGGCCTTGTAGCCGGCGAGGTTGCTTTGCGACGACAGGATGTCCATGGATTGAGCCCGGGTGATTCGCGGCAGAAGCTCCATGGCGAATCCGGTAACGCCGGCATCCGCGAACGCCTTGATCGCTTCCGGCTCGGACAGGGCCGAAAGGTGCGCCATCAACATGGCGCCTTTCTTCATGTTTGCGATTTCGTTGTCGCCGTCCGTCCGAGGCGCGCGGATTTTCAGAACGATGTCGGCATCGCCAAGCGCTTCGGCCGCACTGCCGGCAATGGCCGCACCGGATTCCCTGAAGCTCTCGTCGCTGAAATTCGAGCCTTCGCCGGCACCGCTCTCGACCACGACGTCGAAGCCGAGACCGATAAGTTTCTTTACAGAGTCAGGAGACGCCGCCACTCGCAACTCGTGGTCGCGGCGTTCCTTGGGAACCGCAATTTTCATCGAGAGCCCCTTGTTGGGAAAACGCGTGAAATCCGGCGACAAAATGCCTATTCGGTGCCCGTTTGCCAAGCAGGAATCCAACCTTTGGCGGATCGGAGTTACGGCGAACCCTGTTCCCCGGCGTCCAGGCCGGCCATCGCCAGCGCATCGGCCTGACGCCGCCCGAGATTCTCGGCATCAAAGTCGTCGATGAGCTCGTGGAACAGCCGGTGCCAGTTGATCTCGGCGCGGAGATGGGTGAACACCGAACCCAGGCCGATGGCGGCCCGATCCATGAGCACGAACTCCCTCGGTGGCTGTACGCCGCCAACCCGATCCAATTCTTGGCGAACCTTCATCGCCACTTCGGCCCCGTATTGCCCCTGCTCTCTCTGAATTGGCCGGGCGCCATCCTCGAGCAACGGCGCATAGACGAACTCGGCCCACAGGTTGAGGATGTCGATCAGCTCATCACCGAGGCCGGTGAAGCCCCAGGTCTCATAGGCATGAACCGCAAGGTCGCGATTGCCGTCGCGCAGCGCCGTGTAGAGATCGATGACCCCGGTCACGAAGTGGGGCTGGAACACCCGGATACATCCGAAGTCCAATAAATTGATGGTGTGATCGTCACGGACGGTATAGTTGCCGAGGTGAGGATCGCCGTGAATGATCCCGAAATAGTAAAACGGCACATACCAGGCCCGGAACATGTTGTAGGCGACCCGGTTCCGTGCGTCGACACCGGAATCCACGAACTCCAGAAGCGGCTTGCCCTCCAGC
The DNA here is from genome assembly GCA_022822205.1 of Rhodospirillales bacterium. Classification (GTDB taxonomy): domain Bacteria; phylum Pseudomonadota; class Alphaproteobacteria; order Rhodospirillales; family UBA2165; genus JAJDXO01. The sequence goes on from JAJECC010000079.1 coordinate 54,872, forward strand.
CAGGCCATGGTCAGCAACCGGGCCGCGGAGAGATCGGGTTCGACCTCGGGCACGTGTACACCCGGCTCATCCGCCAGCATTTGACGATAGAGCTGCATGTGCTTCGCCTCGCGGGCGTAGTCGAGTTCTTCGCGCAGCCGGTCGGACAGTTCCTGGTGAACCTCGCTGGGATCGATCGCCTTTTCGTAGCGGCGGTAGATGGAAAACACCAACTTCAACTGTTTCAAGTCGGCCTCGACCACCGAGTTCATATCCGGGTATTGCAGCTTGCAGGCGAGCGTCTTCCCGTCATGCCCGATGGCCCGGTGCACCTGGCCAAGGGAGGCCGCGGCCGCCGCGCTATGCTCGAAACTGTCGAACTTGTCCTGCCAATCCGGCCCCAGTTCCGCCGCCATCCGCCGTTTGACGAAGCCCCATCCCATGGAGGGGGCATTGGACTGAAGCTCGGCCAGCTGACTTGCATATTCGCCCGGGAGGGCGTTGGGAATGGTCGACAGGATTTGTGCGACCTTCATAAGCGGTCCCTTGAGGCCGCCGAGAGCCTCTTTCAGGTCCGCCGCGTGCTCCAAACGATCCAGCTTGAGGCCGAGATAACGCTCTCCTGCGAACCGCGCCGCCAGGCCGCCGACAGCCCGCCCGACTTTGGCGTAACGCATCGCCCGCCCACTGATGCTGTCGTCGTCCGCCATTCGCCTGCTCAGAATGTCGATTCGAGTTCGTCGACGAAACCGGAAACCACGCTCAGGCCGCGATTCCAGAAATCGGGGTCGCCGGCATCGAGACCGAACGGCGCCAACAGCTCCTTGTGGCGGAGCGTACCCCCGGCTTTCAACATTTCCAGATACTTGGCCTGGAAACCGGGGTGCCCGTCCTTGAACAGCTCATAGAGTGAATTTACCAGACAATCCCCGAAGGCGTACGCATAGACGTAAAACGGCGAATGAACGAAGTGGGGAATATACGCCCAATAGCAGGCATACGACGGATCAAACTCGAAGGCGGGACCGAGGCTCCTGCCTTGTATGGACATCCATATCTCGCCCAGCCGCTCGGGGCTGAGTTCGCCTTCGGGACGCTCGCCGTGAACTTGCCGTTCGAATTCATAGAATGCCGTTTGGCGGATCACCGTATTGATCATGTCTTCGATCTTCGATGCCAGCATTACCCGTTTGGCCGCGGCATCGTCCTCTTGGTCGAGGAGGGCGCGGAAGGTCAGCATCTCGCCGAAAATCGATGCGGTTTCGGCGAGGGTCAGCGGCGTATCGGCCAACAGCTGACCCTGCGGTGCGGCCAAGGTCTGGTGGACGCCGTGACCAAGTTCATGAGCCAAGGTCATGATGTCGCGGGTCCTGCCGCGGTAGTTCATCAGGATATAGGGGTGAGCGGAGGGCACCGTCGGATGCGAAAAGGCGCCCGAATCCTTACCCGCCCGGGGCCTTGCATCGATCCACGATCTGTCGAAGAAGACCTCCGCGCACTCCGCCATTTCCGGGGAAAAGGCGCCGTAGGCGCCGAGCACGGTCTCCCGGGCCTCATTCCAGGGGGTGACCCGGTTCAGGGCTTCCGGCAGCGGCGCGTTGCGATCCCAGTATTGAAGCTTCTCGAGCCCCATCCACCGCGCCTTCAGAAGGTAATAGCGGTGCGCGATATCATCATATCGGCCGCTGACGGACCGGACCAGGGAGTCGACGACCTCATCCTCCACCCGGTTGGAAAGATTGCGCCGGGACACCGGCCGCGGAAACTTTCGCCACCGGTCCTCGATTTCCTTGTCTTTGGCCAGGGTGTTGGTGATCAGCGCCAACAGGCGAATATTGCGGTCGAGCCCGTCCGCAAATGCCCGGGCGGCGGTCTCGCGGCGCGCCCCGTCGGGATCCGACATCATGTCGAGTACTTCACCGGACGTGAGCTGTTGCCTGTCCACCTCGAAACGCATGGCCGACATGGTTTCGTCGAACAGCCGGTTCCATGCACCGCGGCCGGTCACGGATTTTTCCTGCAATAGCCGTTCCACCTCATCGGACAACTGGTGTGGGCGCAACTCGCGGACCGTCCGAATCCACGAAGTATATCGATTGACCTCCGGCGTCTCCATGAGAGCCGCCATGGCCGCATCGTCAATGTCGTTCAACCGCAGTTCAAAAAAGACCGTCCGGGAGGAAACCGCGGTTACCCGCTCCTTGACCGACTGGTAAAACCGGGCCGTCGCCGGATCGGAGGAGTCGGCGGCGAACACAAGCTGGGCAAAGCTCATCGCGCGGGACAGCGTCTCGCCGAGACCCTCGTAGTCCCTGATCGCCTTGGCCAGACCAGGACCGTCGATCTCCTGAAGCCGACCATCGTATGCATCGGCGAATGCCGCCGCGTCCGCTGCCGCACGCTCCAGGTCGGAACGGAGTTTGGGGTCGTCCATACCCGCGTAAAGGTCGGTCAGGTCCCATTCGGGGACCTCGTCGGCATCAACGGATGTCATGAATTTCGTTCCTCATATTCGGGCCGTCGCCGGCCCATCCGGTGAGCGGTTGATTTCTCGACCGATATAAGGCTGGATACGGAGTGCGGCAATGGCTGGATCATAACCCCGTTGGGGTCGTCACGGCTCAACCAATAAAATAGCCGCAACCGGGAGCGCAATAAACCAGGAGCGACCGATGCCCGATTACGCTTGGCCAAATCTTGTGACCATGTTCTTCGACCAAGCCGAGAAGCATGGGGACAAACCTTTCCTGTGGGCGAAGGAAAACGGCGCTTATCAGTCTCAAAGTTGGACCGAAGCCGCCGGCAGCGTATCGGCGCTCGCCCGAGGTCTCGAATCGCTTGGCGTCGATGAGGGAGACCGGGTCGTGCTGGTATCGGAGAACCGCCCCGAGTGGTTGATTGCCGAGCTGGCGATCATGTCCGCGGGCGCGATTCCCGTCCCCGCCTACACCACCAATCTCGTCTCCGACCATACCCACATTCTGTCGAATTCGGGCGCGGTCGGCGCCCTGGTCTCGACCGGGAAACTGGCGGAAAACCTGCTTCCCGCCGCCCACCAATCCGACAGCGCGCGATTTGTCATCGGCATGGAGGAACTTGAGGCCGATGAGCCGGTGAACGCCGAACTGCTCGATTGGTCGGCCGTACTCGAGCGGGGCCGGGAAAATTCGGAATCGGTTCGCGAGACGGCCCGTGATATCGACACGGACCGGACCGCCGTCATCATCTACACGTCGGGGACGGGAGGGGCGCCCAAGGGCGTCATGCTGTCTCACCGGGCGATCCTGCATAACTGCGCCGGCGCCGCGCATACGCTCAAGCAAATGGGGCTCGGTGAGGAAGTGTTTCTGTCCTTCCTGCCTCTGTCACATTCCTATGAACACATGGCCGGTCAATTCTTCCCGATCGCCATCGGCGCTCAAATCTATTACGCCGAGGGTGCCGAACACCTGAGCCGCAACATGCCCGAGGCACGGCCCACCGTCATGACCGCGGTCCCCCGGCTGTATGAGCTTTTGTACGGCCGGATAACCAAGGGCGTGGCGGACGCGGGCGGCATGAAGCAGAAGCTGTTCAACAAGGCCGTCGAGCTGGGCATAAAGAAATTTCACGATCCCAATTCGCTGACCGTCGGCGAACGGATCGTCGACCGGGTGGTCGACAAGCTGGTCCGGGACAAGGTGCGAGCGAGTTTTGGCGGACGCCTCCGGGTATTGGTCTCGGGCGGCGCGCCGCTCAACCTGGATATCGGCCTGTTTTTCACCGGGCTCGGCCTAAAATTGCTGCAGGGCTACGGCCTTACGGAATCGGCCCCGCTCATCAGCGTCAATCTGCCCAACAAGATCAAGATGCATACGGTCGGCCCGCCGGTGCTCAACACCGAGGTCAGGATTGCCGAAGACGGCGAAATTCTGGTGCGGGGTGATCTGGTGATGCAGGGCTATTGGCAAAACGCCGAGGCGACCTCCGAGGTCATCCGGGACGGATGGCTGCATACGGGTGACGTCGGCAGCATCGACGAAGACGGCTTCATCCAAATTACGGATCGGAAGAAAGACATCATCGTCAATTCGGGCGGCGACAACATATCGCCCCAGAGGGTCGAGGGTATTCTGGCGCTGGAACCGGAAATTGCGCAAGCCATGGTGTACGGCGACAAGCGTCCCCATCTGGTCGCTATACTGGTGCCGGACGAGGAGTTCGCCAAACAGTGGTCGGAAACAAACGGTGGGACGGACAAACTTGAAGACCTGGCCAAAAACAAGGAATTCGTCGACGCGCTGGCGGAAGCCGTCGACCGGGTGAACGGCGGGCTGTCGACCATTGAACGGATCCGGCGGTTCATCATCGCAACCGAGGCGTTTTCCATCGAGAACGAGATGATGACACCGAGCCTCAAGGTCCGGCGCTTCAAGGTCATTGAGAAATACGGATCCGCGCTTGAGGCGCTTTACCGCTAAACGCCGTGGTACTCGCGGTACCACTTGATAAAACGGGGAATTCCTTCGGCGATATTCGTCGACGGCGAAAAGCCCAAGTCCGTTCGGGCGGTCTCGATGTCGGCGCAGGTCTCCCGAACGTCGCCGGGCTGCATGGGCAGCAGCTCGACCTCCGCCGTCGCGCCGAGCTCCCGCTCGATCAGGGCAATCAGATCGGTCAGCGGCTCGGACCGGTGATTTCCCAGATTGTAAAGTCTGACCGGCGGGGCTCCATCGCCGGCCTGGGGCGCTTTCTCCAGACACGCAAGGACGCCGGCGACAATATCGTCGATGTAGGTGAAATCACGCCGCATGTCCCCGTGATTGAAGACCTGGATGGGTTCGCCGGCCAGAATCTTCCTCGTAAAGACAAAAGCGGCCATGT
>JAJECC010000082.1 GCA_022822205.1 Rhodospirillales bacterium
GCCGACGGCAAACGCCACCAGGGCGCCCTTGATCATCCGGGAATGGCCGAGGCGGTCGGTAACCAGGCCCGCGAAAATCCCGCCCATGGTGCCGATGAGGGCGAAAATCGACACGATCCAGCCGGCCATGACCAACCCGACGGAGAGTTCGGCCCGGATGTCCGGGAGAGCCGGCGGCACCTTGCCGATGTGAACGGACGCGGTCACCGCGCCCGCGAACACCAGCGCTATCAATGGCCAGTTCGTCGATGCGGCCGCCTGTTCGGAATCGTCCCCCATGGGGAGGCGCTACCGGACGGCTGCGCCCGGGTCAAGCGGTGCGTCGCGCAAGCGCGCGGCACAGGCAAAAAAAACCGGCGCTCGTTGGCGCCGGCAAGTCTAACAGGGAGGATCATGGAGAGGAATGTGCCCCGGGGGCGCGGGGCGCGGGAGGGATGTCCTCAACCATGCCCGGACCGTACGATGCGGGGCCCCGGATGTATGTGACCTGGATCACATTCCGAGAAAAAATCTTCAAACCATTGATTTTATTTAATAAGAAATCTTCCCTACGGACCGCCGTAGAGCCACGCCATGCCGTCGTAGGACTGTTCCGGCGTCCGTTCGCTCAGCATGTTGTTGCGCAGTTCGCGGACCACGCCGGCGGCGTGATAAACCTCGCCGTAGACCCGGGCCATGACCTGGACCTGGCCGGTGCGGAGATACCGTTGCGCCGGGTACTCCAGGAACGACTTTTCGATATCGCCGTTATTGGCTTCGAGAATATCGCTGAGCGTTACCGCGTCTTCGATGGCCATGCCGGCGCCGGCGGCGAGATATTGAAGCATGGGGTGCGCCGCGTCGCCGAGCAGCGTCACCCGCCCGTCGGTCCACTCCTTCACCGGTTCGCGGTCGCACAGCACCCACATCTTCCAGGTTTCGATCCGCTCCAAGAGCTCGCGGACGTTGGCGCAGGTGCCGGCGAAGCGTTCGTGAAGCTCCTCGGGTTCCCCGAATGCATCCCAGCCTTCGACGTACTTGTCGCTGTGGAAGACCGCGACGAGGTTGTAGAGCTCGCCCCGCCGCAGCGGATAGTGGACGAGGTGGGTCTTTTCGCCGGCCCAGATGATCATGGAGTCCGAATAGAGATGATCCGGCACCTCTTCGATGGGCAGGACGGCGCGATAGGCGATGTGGCCGGACACGATGGGCGGTCCGTCGCCGACGATTTCCTGCCGGATCGTCGACCACAGCCCGTCGGCGCCGATCAGCGCGGCGCCTTCGTAGGGGCCGCCGCCTTCGGCCATGACGGTGACGCCGCCGGCGGACTGCTCGTAGCCGGTGACCTTCACGGATGCCTCCAGGGTGACGAGATCGGAGGCCCGGCAGGCGTCGAGGAGCGCGCCGTGGATGTCGGTACGGTGAATGACGCCGTAAGGCTCGGTGAACTTCGCCCGGAAGGCCTCGTCCAGGGGCAGGGCGGTGACCAGTTCGGCGGTCACCGCATCCCGCATGATCAGCTGATCCGGAAACCAGGCGACGTCGTTGATGGCCTCGGTGATGCCCAGCCGCTCGAACATCCTGAAGACGTTGGGTCCGAGCTGAATCCCGGCGCCGATTTCGCCGAACTCGGATGCCTGTTCGAGGACGATGCTCCCGTAGCCCTTGAGCGACAGGGCGAGGGCAGCCGCCAGACCGCCGATGCCGCCGCCCGCGATGATGATGGGTTTGTCGAGTTTTCCAGCCATGGCGCGCCTCCGAATTGGTTGGAGGATAACGCCGGGCGCCGGTCAGGCAATGTCGATTTTGGCGCTGTCCGGTTGCGGGCGGCGGGTTCGCCTCGCGCCGGGCGGACAATAAACCCGGCCCTGAACCCGGCCCCGGCGGGGGTTGCTTTCGCGCGCTCGAAAGAAGAAAATTCGTGCAGGCGCAAGGGCGTGATCCTTGCGCGGCACAGGACGGCGGCCGGGCGGACGGCCAAACGGCCGCGCGGGCGGAACCGGGAAGGCCAAGGAGGCCACGGAGGGCATGATTGGGCGGAACGACCCTCTCGTTCGTTTTCGCGAGGTTCAAAAAACCTACGACGGCGAATCGCTCGTCGTTAAGGATCTCAATCTCGATATCGCGCCCGGCGAGTTTCTGACGCTGCTGGGGCCCTCCGGCTCCGGCAAGACCACATGTCTGATGATGCTGGCCGGGTTCGAGACGGTCACTTACGGCACGATCTACCTCGGCGGCGGTCCCATCAACAACCTGCCGCCGCACAAGCGCGGCATCGGCATGGTGTTCCAGAACTACGCCCTCTTTCCGCACATGACGGTAGGCGAAAACCTGTCTTTCCCGCTGGAAGCGCGCGGCGCCGGCAAGGCGGACGTCCGGGAGAAAATCGGGCGGGCGCTGGAGGCGGTGCAGCTCGGCGGCTATGAGCGCCGCCGCCCCGGCCAGCTCTCCGGCGGCCAGCAGCAGCGCGTCGCGCTGGCCCGCGCCCTGGTTTTCGAACCGGCCCTCGTGCTGATGGACGAGCCGCTCGGCGCGCTCGACAAGCAATTGCGCGAGCATATGCAGTTCGAGATCAAGCGCATTCACGAGAGCCTGGGCGTGACGGTGGTCTACGTGACCCACGATCAGGGCGAGGCCCTGACCCTGTCGGACCGCATCGCGGTGCTCAACAACGGGGTCATCCAGCAGATCGACGCGCCCGCCGACCTTTACGAAAAGCCGAAAAACGCCTTCGTCGCCCAGTTCATCGGCGAGAACAACCGGCTGAGAGGCCATGTCCGCCATATGAACGGGACGAGCTGCCGCGTGGAGCTCGACAACGGCCAAGGCGAGATGCAGGCCCTGGCGGTCAACGTATCGGGGAGCGGCGCGCCGACGACGCTCTCGCTACGCCCGGAGCGGGTCGTGATCGATCCGCCGCCCGGCAGCCTGCCCAACCGTTTCGAAGCCCGGGTGGAGGAGCTTACCTACCTGGGCGACCACATCCGCACGCGGGTCAACGTGTGCGGCACGGATCAGTTCATCGTGAAAATCCCGAACGCCCACGGGCACGCAAGCCTGAAGGAAGGCTCGACCGTGACCGTGGGTTGGGAGATTGACGACTGCAGGGCGTTGGACACATGACGTGTCCGCGTTTCACGGCCCGGGAGCCGCTAAAGCGCGGGGCCGCCTGCAAGAACCGTGAGCAGACAAGGAGGATGGCAAAGCCATGAAACGACTTCTGACCGCAAGTGTATCGGCCGTTGCCGCCTTGGGCCTTTGGGCCGGGGCCGCGGCTGCCGCCGACAAGTTGACCGTCGTCTCCTGGGGCGGCGCCTACTCCATGAGCCAGGTGAAGGCCTATCACGAGCCTTACGAAGCCAAGAAGGGCATCAAAATCCTGTCCGAGAACTACAATGGCGGTCTGGCGGAAATCAAAGCCCAGGTCGAAGCCGGCAAGGTGACCTGGGACGTGGTCGATCTCGAGCTGTCCGATGCGGTGCGCGGCTGCGACGAGGGGCTGCTCGAAGAGCTCGACCTCTCCCAGCTGCCGCCGGCGCCGGACGGCACGCCCGCCAAGGAGGATTTCATTGCCGGCACGCTGCACGATTGCGGCGTGGCGACGATCCTCTGGTCGACGATCTACGCCTTTGATGCGGGCAGGATGACCGGCGGGAAGCCCAGGACCATCGCCGACTTCTTCGACGCCAAGAAGTTTCCCGGCAAGCGCGGCATGCGCAAGACCCCCAAGGTGAACCTGGAGTTCGCCCTGATGGCCGACGGCGTGCCGCCCGGCAAGGTCTATGAGATGCTGTCGACGCCGAAAGGCGTGGACCGGGCCTTCGCCAAGCTGGACACCATCAAGGACGATGTCATCTGGTGGGAAACCGGCTCCCAGCCGCCGCAGCTCCTGGCGGACGGCGAGGTCGCCCTGACCACGGCCTACAACGGACGCATCTTCGATGCCGCCGCGTCCGAGGGGAAGTCCTTCGAGATCGTCTGGGACGGCCAGGTGTGGGACATCGACCTTTATAGCGTTCCGAAAGGCTCGCCGAACAAGGACGCGGCGATCGAGTTCATCAAATTCGCCACCGGCACCAAGCGCCTGGCGGACCAGGCCAGCTATATCTCCTATGGCCCGGCGCGCCGGTCCTCGGTTGCGTTGATCGGCAAGCACTTCGAAGCCGGCATTCCCATGGGGCCGCACATGCCGACGTCGCCCGGGAATTTCAAGAACGCCCTCCAGAACGACTTCGAGTTCTGGGCCGACTATCAGGACGAGCTGAACGAGCGTTTCAACGCCTGGCTCGCCAACTGACCGTTTTGTGCGGGGGAGGACAGCCGCTGCGCCGTCCTCTCCTTTTTTCCCGGCTGAATGGCGGCGTGCGGACATGACCGATGCAGCGACAACAGACGCGGCGCCGCCGGCGAACGGGCCGCTCACCACCGCCGACGGCCGCCCGCTGAAATCCGCTTTGGCGCGCGCCGAGCGAATGCGGCGCGTCAAGGCCATGCTGCTTGTCCTGCCGCTGCTGCTCTTCATCGGCATCACCTTCCTATCTCCCATTGCCTTGATGCTGTTCCGCTCGGTCGACAATCCGATCGTCGCCGACAACATGCCGCGCACCATCGCCGCCCTCGAAGCCTGGGACGACCATGGCGAGCTGCCGGACGAGGCGGCCTTCGCCGCGCTCACGGCCGACCTCGCCGAAGCGCGCCGGAACCGCACCATCGGACGGCTGGCGACCCGCCTGAACTACGAAACCGGCGGATTGCGCAGCACCGTCACCCGCACCGGCCGCCGGGCCCAGCGCCTGAAGGCGCCCTTCAAGGAAGCTCTCATCGGCTTGGACGGGGACTGGGCCAACCCGGAGACCTGGGCCACCATCAAGCGATTGGGGAAGCGCATCACCGGCGTGAATTATCTCGCCGCCGTCGACCGGCGCTATGACGTCGACGGCAACGTCGTCCCGCAACCCGAAGTACGGAGGATCTACATCGGCAACTTCATCCAGACCCTTTGGATGTCGGTCATCGTCACCATCGCCTGCCTCGCCTTGGGTTTTCCGGTCGCCTATCTGTTGTCGATCCTGCCGCTCAGGTACTCCAACGTTCTTATGATCCTCGTGCTGCTGCCGTTTTGGACATCGCTCCTGGTGCGCACGACCTCGTGGATCGTGCTGCTGCAGACCGAGGGCATCATCAACGACATTCTTGTCTGGAGCGGCATCATCTCCGACGACGGGCGCATCCAGCTGATTTTCAACGCCGAGGGCACGGTGATCGCCATGACGCATATCCTGCTGCCGTTCATGATCCTGCCGCTCTACAGCGTGATGAAGACCATTCCGCCGATCTACATGCGCGCCGCCGCGTCGCTCGGCGCCAGCCGCCATTATGCCTTCCGGCGCGTCTATTTGCCCAACACCCTGCCGGGTATCGGGGCGGGCTGCCTGCTCGTCTTCATCCTGGCCATCGGCTACTACATCACCCCGGCCCTGGTCGGCGGACAGGACGGCATGATGATCTCCAACTTCATCGCCTACCACATGCAGCGGTCGCTCAACTGGGGCCTGGCCGCGGCGCTCGGCGCCATCCTGCTGTTCGGCGTGCTGATCCTCTATTGGGTCTACTCCAAGCTGGTCGGCATCGAGCGGCTGAAGCTGGGATAGGACGAAGCCATGCTGAAACCGCCCGCCCACGCGAGCCCCCTCGAACGCATCTGGCACTATGCCTTCATCGCCATTTGCGCCGGCGTGTTCCTGTTCCTGATCGCGCCCCTGATCGTCATCATCCCGCTGTCGTTCAATTCGCTCCCCTATTTCACGTTCACGGAAGAGATGCTGGCGCTTGAAAGGGATGCTTTCTCCATGCGCTGGTACGAGGATTTGTGGAGCCGGGAGATCTGGCGCCAGTCGATGGTCAACTCGCTCTTCATCGCCGTCTGCTCGACGGTTCTGGCGACGGCGCTCGGCACCGTTGCGGCCCTCGGGCTTTCGCGCCCGCATATGCCGTTCCGCGCCTTCATCATGGGCCTTCTGATCTCGCCGATGATCGTGCCGCTGATCATCACCGCGGCCGGAATCTTCTTCTTCTATGCCCGGATCGGCCTGACCGGCACCTATCTCGGCATCATCCTGGCGCACACCGCGCTCGGCACGCCCTTTGTCGTCATTACGGTGACCGCCACCCTGATCGGCTTCGACCACTCGATGACGCGCGCCGCGGCCATGTGCGGCGCCGATCCGGCGCGGGTTTTCTTCAAGATCGTCATGCCGCTCATCCTGCCCGGCGTGATCGCCGGCGCGCTGTTCGCCTTCGTCACCTCCTTCGACGAGGTCGTGGTGGTGCTGTTCGTGGCCAGCGTCGAGCAGCAGACCATTCCGCGCCAGATGTGGGCCGGAATCCGCGAGGAGATCAGCCCGACCATCCTGGCTGTCGCGACCCTGCTGATCGTCTTCTCCGTCGCGGTCATGACCACCATCGAGGTGCTGCGGCGGCGCAGCGAGCGTCTGCGCGGCGTGACGCCGGCGTAGGGTCCGGACTCAGTTGAATTACGTCATGTAAGGTCAATTCGCTCCGAATTGACCGAGCCAAGCCCACCGGACTGGCTTCGCCGGCCAAAGGACAAGCTACGACCCGGCCATCCACGTGTGCGCCGCCCCCCAAAACGTGGATGCCCGGATCAAGTCCGGGCATGACGATAACATAACAATAATCGCGTCATGGCCGGGCCCCGACCCGGCCTTCAGTCGGCCGAAGCCGACTTTCGGACGGCGTAGGCCGGCCATCCACGTGTATCGCCAGCCACGAGGCGTGGATCATCGGCCGCGTCCGGCCGTGTTGCTTCAGCCGCTTTCGCCGCCGGTTCCCTCGCGGGTCTCGGCGAGCACCAAGTCGATCACCCGGCGAAGCGCCTCGTCCTCGGTGTCGCCTTCCAGTTGGCGCAGGCGGTAGAGGTCGACCTGCCGGTCCGCCGCGGTGCCCTCGCGCACGATGGCGAGCGCGCGGCGTGTCTCCGCCTCGCAGCCGAGCGCCCGGGCGTCCGCCGCGAGCTCCTCGACCAGCTCGCCCACCACGTCGTGGATATCGACCCGGCCGTTCTCGCGCGCCGCGTCGCCGAAGAAGGCCAGCACCCCGTAGCGCTGCGCGACCCAGCGGTTTTCCGCGACGATCTCGGTGAGCGGCTCCGGCGGCAGGGTTCCCTCCCGGTCGCGGCGCTGCAGCATCCTGATGAGCGAGGCATAAAGCGCGGCGATGCACACCGCGTCCTCGATGCGCGTGCACACGTCGCAGATCCGCATCTCCACCGTCGGGTAGGCGTGCGAGGGGCGGATGTCCCACCAGAGCTCGCTCCCGTCCTCGATGAAGCGCATGGAGCGGTACTCCTCGATCAGCCGGTCGTAGTCCGCCCGCGAGCCGAGCGGCCCCGGCAGCCCGGAGCGGGGGAGGCTGCCGACCACCGTCAGCCGCCAGGACTTGAACCCGGTCTCGCGCCCGTCGCTGAACGGCGAGGAGGTCGACAGCGCATGCAGCACCGGCAGGTAGCGCCTGAGCGCGGTCATCACCCGGACGCGCGAATCCGCATCGCCGAATCCCGCGTGGATGTGCATGCCGCCGACGAGAAACCGCCGCACGTTGTCCTGGAACGTCATCGCAAAGCGTTCGTAGCGCTCGCGCGGCGTCGGCATCTGCGCCTGCCACGAAGCGAAGGGGTGGGTGGAGGCGGCCATCACCGCCGCGCCGTGGCGCTCCGCCGCCTCGAGGACGATGCCCCGGGTCTCGCGCAGCGCGCCGCGGAGCTCCGCGACCGAGGCGCACACCCGCGTGTTGATCTCGATCTGCGCGCGCAGCAACTCGCGCACGATCTTGTGCGGCCCCGCCGCCGCCTCGCACGCCTCGAAGAGAGCGGGGTCCGGGTCGGCCAGCAGGTCGCCCGAGACCGGGTCGACGAGGAAGAACTCCTCCTCGATCCCGAGCGTGATTTCGCCGTCCCCGGCATCGCTCATGGTCAAATCCTCCGGTCTTCCATGCCCTAATCTAGGCAGCGATCGCGGCGCCATCAAGACGGCGAGGGGGCATCGTATCAGTCACCCTTCGCTCCTGCGGAGCTTCGGGAGACACTCCTACGCCTAAGCGCCTTCGACCGCCAGCCAGGGTGGCCTGTCGCCCGAAGCCGAAGGCGTAGGGTGGCGGAGAGGGAGGGATTCGAACCCCCGGAGGGCTATGAACCCTCAACGGTTTTCAAGACCGCCGCTTTCGACCACTCAGCCACCTCTCCGCTAACGGTCCGTCCGGGCGCCTCTAATACCCCTTCGCCGTTGGCGCGCCAATAGGCTTGTTCGGCGTCGGATCGGGGGCGGCGCACCCGTGGATGGCCGGCCTACGCCGTCCGAAAGTCGGCTTCGGCCGACTGAAGGCCGGGTCCGGGCCCGGCCATGACGTGATTATTTTATGCCGCCGGCGGGTTGCCCGCACGCCGTACCCCCGCCTCACGGAATAGTGGATTGCCTAAATCCCGGACGGATACGATGATAGGGCCGGAGCACGGAAAACCGGGCAATCGGGAGTGAAGCACATGAAACGTCTCGCGGCCGCCGTTGCCGCCGCCGCACTCGTCATTGGTCTCGGGGCCGGTTTCGGCACCGCGCCCGTCCACGCGCAATCCCTCTCTGGTTCCCTGGCGCAGGCGCAGCCCAACGCGGCGCGCGGCGCGGCCCCGTGCGGTCTGGGAATCGCCCGGCACCGGCGGGGCCTGCCGGGCCTGCTGCATCGCGCCGCCGCGCCGGCCGGCCACGTCAAATTGAGCTTTTCCGGTCATTCGACGTTCCTCATCGAGACCGCGCAGGGCGTGAAGGCGGTGACGGACTACAACGATTTCGTCCGGCCCGACGTGCTGCCGGACCTGATCACCATGAATACCGGGCATTCCACCCATTCCACCGACAATGTCGACCCGGCGATCAAGCATGTGCTTCGCGGCTGGAATCCGTCGGGTCTGGGCGTGGTCCGCCATAACGTCCGGGAGAAGGATCTCAGGGTGTTCAACCTTCCGACAAATATCGATTCCGGATATTTCGGCAGTTCATCGATCTTCGTCTTCGAGGCGGCGGGCGTGTGCATCGCTCATTTCGGCAATATCCGCCATGCGCTCGACGATGACCGGGCGCGGCGCATGGGCCGGATCGATATCATGCTGGTTCCGGTCGACCGCTGGATCACCGCGAGCTTCGACGAGATCCTGTTCAACATCGACAAGCTGAAGCCCCGCTATGTGATCCCCATGCACTACAACTTCATGGACCGGCCGCTCGAGTTCGCCGAACGGGTCAAGGGCATGTACAAGACGCGGCTCAACGACAGCCCGTCGATCACGGTCAGCCGCGCCAGCATGCCGGTCGATACGGAAATCCTGGTATTGCCGCTGCCGGGCTGGAGCGGCGATTCGCCGATCTAGGCGGCGGTTTCCGAACAGCTCCAGGCGGCGGTTCAGCCCGCGCGGTTGAGAAAAGCGTTCCGGATGACGCTCTTCATGGCGCCGTCGAGGACGCTGTTGGTTTCCTCCTGGTGAACCTGTTCTCCCTTGGCCTTGGGTTTCCGCCTTGCGGCGGGCTTTTTGGGTTTCGGTTTGGCTGCCTTTTTCGCCATCATTGCCTCGTTGCTGACGTCTCTCCGGTTCGGAATAAGGCCAGCGCGGCAAAATATCAATCCCCGTGTATCGCGCCCCGGCGTTTCGGCGCAAGGCTCCCCCTTGCCCCGGCGCCCGCCCGGGCTAAATGAATAGGCGGGAGAGGAAGCGCTTCGTTCCCTCTCCCTGGAGGCGCGCTATGCAATTTTGTACGAACTGTTTGGGGGGTACCTCCCGAACGGGTGTCATCAAATGTCCATGAATGTCCATGAATGTCCATGTCCCCGAAAAAGCGAAAACCTACCGATATGCGCCCGGCGCATGGCGCGCGCTTGGGCGGGACCGGCCCCCGGATCTGACGTTGCGATGAAATTCCTCGGCTATTTGATTCTTGCGGTTGGTCTGTCGGCTGCGCCCCCGGCGGCGGCGGAGGACAGGCTTCCCATTTTCGATACCCACGTCCATTACAGCCGGGACGCGTGGTCCGAATACTCCCCGGCCCGGATCGAGGAGTTGTTCCGCGAGGCGGGCGTGCTGCGGGCGCTGGTATCCTCGACGCCCGACGACGGAACCCTGAAGCTGTTCAGGCACATGCCGGAACGGGTGGTGCCCAACCTCCGGCCCTACCGGGACGGCGCCGACGTCACCTCCTGGTCGGCCAACCAGGAGGTGTTCGACTACGTCTCCGGACGCCTGAACAGCGGCATCTATCGCGGCGTCGGCGAGTTCCACCTGTTCGATCCGCTGGAGGCCAGATCCCGTCAGGTCCGTGGGCTGGTCAAGCTGGCCGTCGAAAAAGACCTGTGGCTGCAGGTCCATTCGGGGGCCGGGCCGGTCAAGGCGCTCTACGCCATCGACCCCCGGGTCAGGATTCTCTGGGCCCATCTCGGCATGACCGAGCCCGCGGCCGTGGTGATGGAGATGATGGATGCCTATCCCGAGATGCTGACCGAAACCTCGTTCCGCGGCGGCGAGATCGGCGGCGGCCCGGACGGGATCGACCCGGCCTGGCGCGACGTGATGATCAAGCACGCCGACCGGATCATGATCGGCTCCGACACCTACGTCACGCCGCGCTGGGGAGACTACGCGTCCCTGGTCGACGAGCACCGCGCCTGGCTTTCGCGGCTGCCGGACGAGGTTGCCCGGAAGATCGCCTACCGGAACGCGGTCCGGGTGTTCGGCCCCGGCAGGGGAACCGGCTTCCCGGCGGACTGATCCGGCCTTTGACAAGCCGCCCCGAAGCCGATTTAGTCCCCCCGAATTCTTCTGGAGAGGAACCCGACAGACCATGTCCTACGTCATCGATATCGAAGACCGTCCCCAGCTTCCCATCGAGGGGAGCGACGACACGTTTCCGGTTCGCCGGATCTACTGTGTCGGACGAAACTACCGCGCCCACGCCATCGAGATGGGCGCGGACCCGGACCGGGAGCCGCCGTTCTTCTTCATGAAGCCGGCGGACGCCATCGTCCGGAACGGTTCGACCATTTCGTATCCCTCCAAGACCGAGAATTTCCACTACGAAATCGAATTGGTCGCGGCCATCGGCAGGGGCGGCCGCAACATCGCCGAAGCCGGCGCGCTGGACCATGTCTGGGGCTATGGCGTGGGTATCGACCTCACCCGCCGCGACGTGCAGCAGGCCGCGAAGGACATGGGGCGTCCCTGGGACATGGGAAAGGGCTTCGATGAATCGGCGCCGTGCACGGCGCTCCGCCCGGTCGGCGACGTGGGCCATCCCGACACCGGCAACGGCGCCATCCGGCTCAAGGTGGACGGCGAAGTGAAGCAGGAGAGCACGCTGGACCTGCACATCTGGAACGTCGCCGAGACCATCGCCTATTTGTCCGAATACGTGACCCTGGAACCCGGCGATCTGATCTATATGGGAACCCCGGACGGGGTCGGTCCGGTCAGACCGGGCCAGACCATGGAAGGCCATATCGACGGCGTCGGCGACATTACCATCGCGGTCGCGTAGGGCCTCGGCTGCCGGGCGGCATGAAACGCGCCGGAATTCACGCCGACCTCAGGCCGACATCAGGCTGAACGCCCGGTAAAGGAAGACGGCGCCGATCGCCATGGCGGCGCCCTGGGTCAGCCAGCGGAACTGATGGTCCGACATGGCGACCACCACGCGGCGGGCGAGAATGTTGCCCAAGTAGGCGAGGGGCACCACGGCGGCGAATACCCACGGCGGCAGGATGAGATCGCCGTCCTCCACCAGGCGCAAGATCAGAACGAAATAGATCACCTTGGCCGTGTGGCCGAGGACCTGGGTGAAGCCCTTGGTGGCGTGGGCCTGGAACCGGTTGAGCGGGCTCTTGATGAAAAATACGTCGAGCAGGGGACCCGACACCCCGGCCAGCATCAAGGTGCCGACGTTCGTAAACCCGCAGACCGCCGGCATGAACGGCTTGGTGATATCGAGCGCCATGTTCCTGGGCATCAGAAAATTCGCGAACGGCAGAATGCCCAGCAGCAGAAAGACGAGGATTTTATTGGTGACGAAGACAAAGGCGGCGAACAGGAACAGACACGCCGCCGCTCCCGCCAGGTAGCCGCCCAGGATGTTCCACTGCATGTGTTCCCGGTACATCCAGGCCCGCGTGCCATTGGAGGCGATCTGGGTGACCCCGTGGAGGATCATCGCCACGGAGACCGGCAGCACCCAGACGAAGACGCCCATCAGAATGGTGCCGCCGCCGAGGCTCAACACCCCGCTGATGAAGGACGTGCCGATGACGGTTGCGAGAAGCGCGGCGATGCCGGCGAGTGAAATCAATGGTGCCCCCGGGATGGCCGCCGCGGCGGCGCCCTTTCCCGAATCCGGTCGTTTTGCCTATTCGCCCGGCTGCTGTGCCTGCTGCCCGGCGGGTTTCCCGTGCTGCTCCTCGGCCTTCATGGAATTTTCGAACTCGGCGACGGCCTCCGAGCCTTCGGAGATCAGACCGGGCTTCTTGTTGAACGCCCCGTTCTCCCGATAGAACTTGTCCACCTTCAGGTGCCGCTGGGCCATGCCGGGGCTCGCCTTGACGAAGTCGTAAAGCGCCACGAAACCGCCGGTCCACATGGTGCGGACGGTGGT
>JAJECC010000011.1 GCA_022822205.1 Rhodospirillales bacterium
CCGACGCTACACGTCGCCGTCGTGGATGGGGATTCACCCGCCGGGCTGGAATTCGGCGAAGAAGTCGTTGCCCTTGTCGTCGACGACGATGAAGGCGGGGAAGTCCTTCACCTCGATCTTCCAGACGGCTTCCATGCCGAGCTCGGGATACTCCACCACCTCCACCGACGTGATGCAGTCCTGCGCCAGGCGCGCCGCCGGGCCGCCGATGGAGCCCAGATAGAACCCGCCGTACTTTTCGCAGGCCTCGGTGACCGCCCTGGAGCGGTTGCCCTTGGCGAGCATGACCATGGAGCCGCCGTTGCCCTGGAACAGCGCGACGTACGAATCCATGCGGCCCGCCGTGGTCGGGCCGAAGGAGCCCGACGCCATGCCCTCCGGCGTCTTGGCCGGGCCCGCGTAATAGACCGCGTTGTCCTTGAAGTAGTCCGGCAGCCCGTCGCCCGCATCCAGGCGCTCCTTGAGTTTCGCGTGGGCGATGTCGCGGGCGACGATCAGCGGGCCGGTGAGCGACAGCCGGGTGCGGACCGGATGCCTGGAAAGCTCGGCCCGGATCTCGTCCATGGGCCGGTTCAGGTCGATCCCGACCACGTCGCCTTCAAGCCCGTCGTCGGTGACTTCCGGCAGATACCGGGCCGGGTTTTCTTCGAGCTGTTCAAGAAAAATGCCGTCCGCGGTGATCTTCCCCATGGCCTGGCGGTCGGCTGAGCACGAGACGCCGATGCCGACGGGCAGCGAGGCGCCGTGGCGGGGCAGGCGGATCACGCGGACATCGTGGCAGAAGTACTTGCCGCCGAACTGGGCGCCGATGCCGACGTTCCGCGTCATGGCGTGGATCTGTTCCTCCAGCGCCTTATCGCGGAACGCCTGTCCCGCCTCGTTGCCTTGTGCGGGGAGGTGGTCGAGGTAGTGGGTGGAGGCGAGCTTCACCGTCTTGAGATTGTACTCGGCGCTCGTGCCGCCGATCACGACGGCCAGGTGGTAGGGCGGGCAGGCCGCCGTCCCCAGCAGCTTCACCTTGTCTTCGAGGAACGTCATCAGGCTGTCCGGGTTGAGGATCGCCCGGGTCTCCTGGAACAGGAACGACTTGTTGGCCGAGCCGCCGCCCTTGGCGATGAACAGGAACTTGTAGGCGTCGCCCTTCTCGGCATAGAGCTCGATCTGGGCCGGCAGGTTGTTGCCGGTGTTCTTCTCCTCGTACATGGTGAGCGGCGCGAGCTGCGAATAGCGCAGGTTGTCGGTGCCGAACGTGTCGTCGACGCCCCGGGAAATGGCCGCCTCGTCGTCGCCCGCCACCCAGACGTTCTCGCCCTTCTTGCCCATGACGATGGCGGTGCCCGTATCCTGGCACATGGGCAGCACCCGGCCCGCCGCGATATTGGCGTTCTTCAGCAGATCCATGGTGACGAACCGGTCGTTGTCGGAGGCCTCCGGGTCGTCGAGGATGGCCGAAAGCTGGGTCAGGTGTTCCGGGCGCAGCAGGTGGGAGATGTCCGAGAACGCCGCCGCGGTGAGCATCCGGATGCCCTCCGGGTCGACCTTGAGGATGGTCCGCCCGTCGCATTCGACGGTGGAGACGTAGTCCGACGTCAGTTTGCGGTACGGCGTCCTGTCCTCGACGCGCGGCATCAAGGGCCGGAAGTCTTCGTCGCGGATCGCGGCGTTGGGGCTGTGATCGTCCATCGCGAAATTCCCGGTGCGGTTCCCGTCCGGCCCCCGTTTTATACCTTGAGGGCCGGGAAGGCGAGGGGGGCAAACAAGCCCCGCAACTCCTAAAGCCCAGGCGCCCTGGTGTTCGTCATTCCGAAGGCGCCCGGGCCGCCCAACAGCCGCTCCACCTCCAGCGCCGCCATGGCGACGTGATACGGGGTGGAGAGGGGCATGAAGTCGCCGTCCGGCACCAGGTTTCGGGTCAGATACTCGTGCCAGGAACCATCCGGGCGGCAATAGTGGTCAAGGAAAAACCTGATGGCGTCGACCAGTTTCTCCGGCCCGTGCTCATTCGGCGTGTCTCTGAGCAGCGTGCCCAGCGCCTTTATCCGTTCGGTCATTGGCCAGATGCGTTTGCGGTCGCTGAGAATGGCGGCCGACGAGTTGACCAGATCGAACATGCCGCCCGCCTCGGTGTCCAAGCAATGGCTGTCCCCCCAGTCCACGAGCTGGGCGTTTTCCGATTTGATTGCCGGCCGTTCCGCGCAGTCGGCGTATTCACAAACCAGCCAGTACCACTCATACAGATGGCCGGGCTGAATGAGGGTTCCTTTCTCGCCCGAGGGCTGTCCGTTTTCATCCAGGTGTTCGAGAACCCTGGTGCGATCCGGCGTTCGGAGAAACTCGTCGTAGACGGACACGATCCTTGAGGCGGAATCCAGAAACGCCTCGTCCTGCGTCGCCCGATAAATGGAGAGATACGCCTCCAACAGATGCATGTGCGGGTTTTGCTCAAGGTTTCCGCCGTGGAGCGCCCACTCCCGCGTTGCCGCCGGTGCGAGCCAGCCGCCCGGCAGCTTGAATCGCTCCCAGACCACTGTTTCCGTCCGGCGAATCCAGTAAAGAGCCTCGTCGTTGCCGATAATCGCCAGGTAATGCGCCAAACCAAGCAGGATAAAGGCGTGGCCATAGAGGTCTTTCGTCCCATCGGAGAGGCCGTTGTCAGCGGTCAGGCTGAAGTACCAGCCGCCATTGACATCGTCCCAAAAATTACCGGTAAGGTCTTCGTATAGGGACAGCGCGCAGTCGCGATACGTTTCGTAGCCGGTCACTCGGTAGGCGTGGGAGAAGTAAAACAACTGTCGGCCCAGGACCATGCTCCGGCGGTAATCCAGCGGCGCCGGCGACAGATCGGTCAGCAGCCGTTCCCGGGTTTGTTCCCGGGCATCGTCCCAGCCATGAGTTGCACAGAACCGGGCCATGTCCCGGAACGTGTAGTCGACAAATTTCCTGGCGGTTTCGGTGTGGTCCGGGGTGAGGGTCTCGTTCATGCTTCCGTTTCTATCGGCGCGATACCCGCCGCGGCCCCGTTTTATACCTTGAGGGCCGGGAAGGCGAGGGGCGAGGGAACCCACCGAAACCCCCTTTCCTTACTCACCCGCAAGCCGTCATGCCCGGACTTGATCCGGGCATCCACGCCTGGCGGCTGGCGATACGCGTGGATGGCCGGCCTACGCCGTCCGAAAGTCGGCTTCGGCCGACTGAAGGCCGGGTCTGGGCCCGGCCATGACGCAATAATTTTACGCCTCACCCCCTCACCCCTTCTTCAGGGTGACGGGGCGGGTCCATATCGGGGACGGAAATTTCATTTCTGTCGACCGTCGTCGTCATACCTGACAGCATAAGATGCGCACCCGGGGTGAGGAGTTGATGGCGGCGATCGAGACGGACGTTCTGGTGGCCGGCGGCGGGCCGGTCGGTCTGGTGCTGGCCATCGATCTCGCCCGGCGGGGCGTGGACGTGACCCTGGTGGAAAGGAATCCCGCCCCCACCGGCCATCCCAAGATGGAGCGCTGCAACGCCCGGACCATGGAGATCTTCCGCCGTCTGGGGATCGCCGAAAGCGTCCGGGCGGCGGGCTATCCGGCCGATGCGTCCATGGACGTGTTCCTGGTGACCCGCCTGACCGAGCCGCCGGTGCTGCACCTCGAATATCCGACGGTCGCCGAAAGCCGCGCCCGGATCGCCCGCTGCCGGGACGGCTCCCTGCCGCTGGAGCCCTATCAGGTCACCTCCCAATACGCGCTGGAACCGCTGCTGAGGGAAATCGCCGAGGGGCTCGGCAACGCCCATATCCGGTTCGGCGCCGAGCTGCTCGCCTTCGCCGAGGAGGCGGACGGCGTGACCGCCGTCTGCCGGTCGGGCGGTAAGGAACTCACCATAGACTGCCAGTATCTGGCGGGCTGCGACGGCGGCGCCAGCACGGTCCGCAGGCGGTTGGGAATCGGGCTCGCGGGCGAGGGCGGGCTCACCCTGCGGCAGGCCATGTTCCGCTGCGACGATCTCTACGGCCGGATCGGGACCGGCAAGGGCCGGCACTATCACGTCATCGACGGCCGCCAGGGGTTCGTGATCGTCCAGGGGGACCTCAGGCACTTCACCCTCCACGCCCAGGCCGGGCGGGACGAGGACATGGCCGCCGCCTTCGAGGAAATCGTCGGCATGCCCATAGACTATGAAATGGTGCATGTGAACGAATGGACCCAGCGGCTGCTGGTCGCCGAGAGCTACGGAACCGGGCGGGTGTTCCTCGCCGGCGACGCCTGCCATCTGATGATCCCGACGGGCGGGCTCGGCATGAACACGGGCGTCGGCGACGCCGTCGATCTCGGCTGGAAGCTGGCGGCGAGCGTCCTCGGCTGGGGCGGGCCCAAGCTGCTCCGAAGCTA
>JAJECC010000052.1 GCA_022822205.1 Rhodospirillales bacterium
ATCGGAGCCAAGAACCGGTTCATCTCCGGCTACCGCGGCGGGTCCAAAATCATGAAGGCGGTGCTCGCCAATGAAATCCAGGGTGGCGCGGGGAGCTTCCCGCTTTATGTGCGGCTCGGCCCGTCCATCAAGCAAGGCAAGGTCGTGCCGCTTTGGTACCACCCGACCTTCAAGGACGACGGTACGCCGATCAAGATCGGCGCGATGCCGGATGTGCCCGCGTTTACGGACGTGTACCGGGAAGTCCACGGCAAGATGCCCTCGGGTCCGGCCTACGAAACCTATAAGTGGTTCATGAACAATATGGTGTCGGTTTCCTTCGCGCTGGTCACCGCGCCGAATACGCCGGACTCGATCCTCGCGGACCTGCGCACCGGTTTCACGAAGATGGTGGCCGATCCGGCATTCGCGGCCTCCCAGAAGAAGCAAGGGGTTGCCCTTGAAGCCATCTCGACCGAGGACGGGCTGAAGGTTTTGGCGAACTATCGCAACGTCCCGCCGGCGGTCAAGACAGAGCTGGCGCGGCTGGGCAAGAAGGGCAGCTAGCCGAACCTGCCGACGAACTCCAATCGGCTGCGGTTGGGAAACGAATAGCCGGCGGGTGAATTCCCGCCGGCTTTTTTTTGGCCTGCCGGCCGTTCAGGCGTTTAGTTTGATCCGGCCGTCAATTTCGGCCGAGTCTTCGGCGTATTTCAGGCCGCGGAACAGGTGGCGGATCGCGGTTCCGGCGCGCGTGTTCTGAAATGGCGATATGTACTCCCACACGATTTCGCCGCCCGGCGTGACCTCGAAAACTCTTCCGTGACGGCCTTCACAGATATTCGTATTTCCGTTGGGCAGCCGGTGCGCCCCGCTGATCCTCGGAGAGAAGAAACTGTCCAAGGGCGAGCCGCTGTAGGACCAGACGGTTTCCCAGGTCTCAGGATCAAGCTCCAAAACGCGGGAATATTCGGCATTGACCTGCTCACTGCCATTGGCGAAGAGGGTAATATTGCCGTTCTCCAGGCGCCGGGGGTCGTGTTGCCCGCCCCAGGTCCGGTCCTCTTTGTGCCAAAGCATCTTGCCGGATTGGCCGTCGATCTCGGCGATCACGTCGATGTCCCGCCAACTGATGAGAAAATTTCCGTCGGCTTGGAGGTGGCAGGTGTTGGCGTGCGCGAACTCTTCCCGATGTCTGTTGGCCCGAAGGGGGTATTCATCGAAGGGGAAGTGGTCGGCCATCCGCCACTCCCATACGATTTTTCCCGACGAATCCACTTCCCGCAGAACATCGTGGTAAATCCCCCCGTCCTCGTGTTCGGAGCCGGGAATTCCTCCCTGGACCTTGCAGTCGCCGGTGGGGATCAGTTCGTAGGCGAGGTAGTAGGTGTTGCCGTTCGGCTTCCGGCCGAAATCGTGGTGCTGGAGCGGATCGCCGTGTTCCCAAACCACGTTCCCTTCCCAATCGAATTCCAGAAGTTTTCCTCCGCGGGGCATATATGCGGGGCCGGGCCCATCCTTGATTGTGGTGAGCAGATTTCCGCCCGGCAGCAGTTGCGCGTAGTTGCTGGGCCGTCCGGGCAGCGACCAACTGTTTCGCACCTGCCCGAGCATATCGACCAGATAGGCATATTGTCCGCCGGCCGGTTCGATCAGCGTAAGGCTCGGAAACGCCTTTTCCCTATCGTGGACGGTTACCCCGAATTGAAGCGCTCTCATGAAGATGTCCTCTCGTGTTTCGTCGTTTCCTGATCGCCGGTGCGGCCCGGGACCATAAAACAGGACCGCCCGCCCGACGACAATTTCAAAAATTGCTTACGGTGTGGTCGAAATTCAGTTCTGGTGCGACCCTCCATCCCCCCGCTAACGTTCCCCGAATATCGTCGTATGGGCCGCCAAAATGAACCGGCTGGGAGGGTTCGATGAGCTTCAGACTTCGCCGCGTCGTCACCGGGCACGACGAGAACGGGAGGGCAATGGTCTCGATGGACGGTATGCTGGATGATCCGCGCTCCAATCGGGACGGGTTGGAGATGCTTGGGGTCTGGGCCACGTCATCCAGTCCGGCCGAAATGGATATCGGTTTGGACGGCAGGGAAATCGAGCCCGGGCCGCCCGGATCATCCGCCTCCAAGTTTCGGGTCGGCTGCTACCATCCCGGGGTCACGCCGCGGATGCATCGCACCGAGTCCCTCGACTACGTCATCGTAATGAAAGGGAGTATCGGCATGGAGCTTGATGACGGCGTGGTCGTGCGGTTGGAGGAAGGCGATGTCTGCGTCCAGCGCGGTACGATCCACAACTGGATCAACTCGGGTACGGAACCGTGTGTGCTGGCGTTCGTGCTCCTTGCCGCCGAGCCGGTGAGGATCGGAGGACGGGAAATCGGGAAAACCGGCTGAGGCTCGATTGCAAAGCGTGCAATTTCGACGGGAGACAATCTTATGCTCATTGCCGAGGTTAGAGGCCTTCACCTCAACTATGAGATAGTTGGCGGCGAGGGGCCCTGGGTGGTCATATTGCCCGGCGGCCGGAACGGTATGGAACGGGTCAGGCCGGTCGCGGAACTTCTTGCCGCGAAGGGTTACCGGGTCTTGCTTCATGACCGCAGAAACTGCGGCAAATCGGATGTTGGAATCTCGGGCGGGGAATCGGAGTCCGGCGAGTGGGCCGACGATCTGGACGACCTGACCCGCCAACTCGATGCCCAACCGTGCGTCGTTGCGGGATCGTCCTCGGGCAGCCGGACCGCCCTGACGTTTACCATCCGGCATCCGGGGGCCGTTTCCGGCTTGATCCTTTGGCGAATCTCAGCCGGACCCTATGCCGCGCTGAACCTCGGCGTTCGCTATTACGCCGAATACATCAAGGCGGCCGGCATCGGCGGGATGAAGGCGGTCTGTGAAACGGACTTCTTTGCTTCCCGTATCGAAGAGAACGAGCGAAACCGGGAAATCCTGATGTCGATGGAACCGATGGAATTCGTGAGGGTCATGGTGCGCTGGATGGGATCGTTTATCGGGTCCGCCGACGCCCCGATCATCGGAGCTTCCGCGGATGATTTGCGGGCAATTGACGTACCGGCACTCATGTTTCCGGGCTGCGACCGGCACCACCCGCGGGAGGTGGCCTTTAACGCCGAACAGCTGATTCCGAACAGCCGGTTGATTGATCTCGGCATGCCGGTGGAGGACGTGGACTCCGTGGGCCTGAAGGCCTGGAACGAACACCTCCCGCGGATGGTGGACGACTTCGATCGTTTCATTCGTGAGGAG
>JAJECC010000095.1 GCA_022822205.1 Rhodospirillales bacterium
AATACCCAGGGTCTTCGGTATCCGCGGTTCGGACTGAAGCAGGCGGATCGCGATATCGAACCCGCCCTCCATCGGATCGACCAACTGGTCATTCAGGCTCAAATCCAGCCGGATGAGGGGAAATTCCCTCAAGAATTCGACGACGCCTTCTCCCAAATCGTTCAGGCCGAAATTGATCGGCGCGACGACCCGCAAGGTTCCCTGAGGCCCGGAGCTGGAATCCGAAACGCCGCGCTCCGCAATATCTATCTCGTCGAGGATCCGGCGGCACCTTTCGTAGAAGCTGCCGCCCACATCCGTGAGGCTCATCCGCCTGGTCGTGCGGTTCAGAAGCCTGGCGCCAAGCCTCTCCTCCAAATCGAGAATTTGGCGGCTTACCGCCGCCCTCGATGTACCGGTACGCCTGGTGGCTTTCGTAAATCCACCCGTTTCGACGACCGCGGTGAAAGCCCTCATTTGATCAAGCTGGTTCGCCATGCTTCGGCCACCCTATTGTCAATAATTATGGGACAATATGTTTCAATAATAACATATTGTCCAATTCTTCCGCGCTATTTAGAGTCGCCCCGGTACGTTGGATCACGGCGCGGGGGAGACGAGATGGTTGACCAGCTAAAGCCCGGCAAATCGATCAAGGACACTTATGTCTTTGATTTGAAGATGAGCGAGAGAGGCATGCGCATCAACCGATTGGCCGAGTGGTTGAACGGCGCGGAAAACCGCGACGCATTCAAATCGGACATGGACGCCGTCATGGATCAGTTCGAACTGACCGGCGAGGAGAAGAAGCTGATCCTCGATAACGACTGGCTCAATCTCGTGAAGGCCGGCGGCAATATCTACAACGTCGTCCGGATTGCCGCGATCTTCGACGTTGGCCTCTACCCGCTGGGGGCTCAACAACTCGGCATGTCCTACGAAGAATTTCTCGAAACCCGCAATGAAAAGGGAGCGACCTGAGATGGCCATGATTGTTGCAGGAATTGGAACCTCGCATGTTCCGTCGATTGGCGCCGTCGTGGATAGCGGAAGACAGAATACGCCGGAGTGGAAACCTCTCTTCGACGCCTACGAGCCGGTAAGGACCTGGCTGTCGGATGAGCGGAAGGTCGACGCGGTCATCGTCATCTATAACGATCACGCCTGCGATTTCTCGTTCTCCAAATATCCGACCTTCGCCGTCGGCGCCGCGTCCGAATATGCGATCGCCGATGAGGGTTTCGGCGTCCGGCCGCTGCCGCCGGTAAAGGGCGATCTTGAACTTTCCACCCATATCTGCCGGCATCTCGTCTACGAAGAAGAGTTCGACATCACCATCTGCAAGGAAATGGCCGTCGAGCACGGTCTGCTGGTTCCGATGGATCTGTGTTTCCCGCAGCAGGGCGAGTGGCCGGTCAAGGTCATCCCGGTGCAGGTCAATGTCCTCCAGCATCCCATTCCGACGGCGCTCCGCTGCTTCAAGCTGGGGGCCGCCTTGAGACGCGCCGTCGAAAGCTATGACCGGGATGTCAACGTGGCCGTCATGGGCACCGGAGGCATGTCGCATCAACTGCACGGTGAGCGGTTTGGGCATTTGAACTCCGACTTCGACAATTGGTTCCTGGACAAGATCGAAGCGGACCCGCAGGCGATTTGCGACATGACCCATTTCGATTTGATGGAGCAGGCGGGCGCCGAAGCGGTCGAGCTCATCATGTGGCTTACCATGCGTGGCGCCATGACCCCCGATGCCCAGCGGATTCATCGCAATTACTACGCGCCGATGACCACCGGCATGGGTCTGATCACCATGCAGGACGCCGCCTAGCTTTTTTCCGAACTTGCGTTCCGGCCGCGCGTCACGGGCGCCGGCCGGGCAGAGAGGTACCGTTATGCACGTTCCCGTAGCAATCGTTGGGGCCGGCCCCTCGGGATCCCTGTTGGCTTGGATCCTTCGTCTCCGCGGCATCGAGAGCATCGTCCTCGAGGCGAGAAGCCGCGAATACGTGGAGCAGCGAATTCGCGCCGGCGTTTTGGAGCAGGGCACCGTCGATATGCTGATCAAGGCCGGTATCGGCGACCGGTTGAAGAAAGAGCACATGTACCATCGGGGCGTCTGCATCGGCTACCGGAACCGGCATTACATGCTCGATTTCGAAGAGCTGATCGGCCGCGGCGTTACGGTTTACGGTCAACAGGAAATCACGCGCGATCTGCTCGGGGCGCTCGCCCGGGAAAATCACAATGTCATTTATGAAGCGCCCGTTGTCGCGATCGAGGACATCGACGGCGACCGGCCGACGGTTCGCTATGAGCACAACGGCGGGACCCGCGAGTTGACGGCCGACATCGTTGCCGGTTGCGACGGTTTCCATGGGGCATCCCGGAAGGCCATGCCGGCCGACATCCTGAGGACCTACGAAACGGTGTATCCCTTCGGCTGGCTGGGCGTCCTGGCCGAGGCGCCCCCGTCAAAGGAGGTTGCGCTTTTTTCCCACCACGAAAACGGCTTCGGCCTGTTGAGCATGAGATCGCCGTCGATCAGCCGTCTATATCTCCAATGCGCGCCGGATGAAGACTTGTCGGAATGGTCCGACGACCGAATATGGGATGAGTTGGAAACGCGGTTGGGGGCGCCCGGGTGGACGCTCGAACGCGGGCCGGTACTTCAAAAGGAGGTCACGCCGCTGCGGAGTTTCTTCTCCGAACCGATGCAGCATGGGCGCCTGTTTCTGGCCGGCGATGCGGCACATGTGGTTCCCCCCACCGGCGCAAAGGGTTTGAACTCGGCCGTTGCGGATGTCAGCGTGCTTTCGGCGGCGTTGATCGACCATTTCACGAAGGGCGACGAGTCGCTGCTTCGGCAATATTCGGACATTGCCCTGGAACGAAACTGGCAGGTCCAGAGATTCTCCTGGTCAAACACCGCGATGTATCACATCTACCCGGACCGCTCCCCATTTGAAGCCCGTATGCACGAGGCGCAGCTTCGGTATCTGATCAGCGACAGATCGCCGCAAATCGTCTATGCCGAAAACCATACGGGGCTCCCGATCAGTCACTGGCCGGAGATCTAGCGTCCCACAACGACATCGAGGATTTGATCCGGATTGTCCGGCTCGCTATCGCCGCGCCATGCCACGTGCTGGTCGGGGCGGATGAGCGCCAGCGGCTTTTCGTAAAGCGCCAGCAAGCCCGGCTCGGCTACGTCCACGACCGTCATCGGAATATTACGGCCGGCCGCGGCTTTCTCGAATCCCTCCACCGGGGGCGGGTTCTCACCCATGCGCAACAGGGTGAACCCGGGACCGAAGCGGTCGAACAACGACTCTCGGTCTTCAATCCAGTAGTGGGGCGCCCGCCCGCCGGGCGTTGCCGAAGGCACGTAGGCTTTCGGGTCATCGGGCGGCGGCGCCGTGCCGTCATCGACGATGATCGGCGAGCCGTCATACCGGGCCCCGAGCTGAATGCCCAAACTGGCGAATTCCTCGCGAAAGGTGTCCACCTCCTTGGCGAATTCGGCCCGTTCGGCATCCCCTTCCGGCGAGTCCTCTTCGATGCGGGGCGGTATCTCGAGGTTGGCGATTTTTTCGGCGAGGTTGCCGGACTCCGTGGTATTGCGCACGCCGATGGGCCGGCGTTCCGCTTCGTAGCTGTCGAGCAATTTTGCCCCGCCCCAGCCGTGGTGAACGGCGGCCAGCTTCCAGGCCAGGTTCGCGGCATCGTCCATGCCCGTGTTGAAGCCGAATCCGCCCGACGGCGTGAACAGATGAACCGAGTCGCCGGCGAGCAAAATCCTCCCCGACTGATAGTGATCCAGCACCAGGGCAAGCCCGGCCCACCATTCCTGGACGGATACGACCTCGGCATCCACATCGGCTCCGATGGTCGTGTGAAACAACTCCCGGATGTCGATGTCGCCGATGTCCGCGTCCTTGTCGATATGGGCGAGAATGACGAACTCCCCCCGGCAATCGAGGGAGATGCAGTCGAACCGCCGGTCGGAGTTGATCGTCAGGTAGTGCCATCCGACGGGCATGGTCAAAATGTCGTAGACCTTCGGCGCGCGAAGATAGATCGAGAGCATGCGCCCGTCATAAAAGTCGGTGCCGGACGATGAGCGGCCGCCGTACTTGAAACCGAGCGTCCGGCGGATCATTCCATTCCCGCCGTCGCATCCGATCATGTAGCCGGCCCGGACGGTCCTGGTCTCGCCGGTGGATATTTCCTCTATTTCAGCCTCGACGAAGCCGCCGCCCTGCTCGAATTCGTTCATCCGCCAGCTGAAGCGCAAATCGGCGGCCGGGTGCATTTCGGCGTGCCGCCGCAACACCGGCTCGAGATAGAATTGATTGCAGCGATGAATGGGTTCCGGCGTCAGCAGCGTCGGGCCCCACGGTCCCGGGCTGCCGACTTTTTCGTCGGTGCTGGGCATCTCGATCCTGCCCAGTTCGTACCCGTTGAACCGGGTCAGATAGACGATATCGGTCGGATGATCCGGCGGAACGCCGATCCGCCGAAGCTCGGCGGCGACGCCGAGGCGCCGCAGGTGCTCCATCGACCTTGCGTTGACCGTGCTGCCCTTCGGGTGCGCCGACGTCGTTTCCTTGGCGTCGACAAGCAGAAACGGGACGTCCTTTACGCCCAGCTCGACGGCGAGGAACAGGCCCACCGTTCCGCCGCCGACGATCAGTACAGGTGTCTCGATGTCTTCCATGAA
>JAJECC010000078.1 GCA_022822205.1 Rhodospirillales bacterium
AACGCCCGTCTTGGCGGCAACGGCGGCTTCACCCGGCGCTATGGCCAGATGGCCGACATAGACATTTGCGCGAAGTCCGCCCGTGACATCATCCAACGGCATGAGACCCATCTTTTTTCAGGCGGTACGCCCTTCCCGCCATTATTCTCATTACGATATAACGTTACGGGTATGATATAACATAGCAGGAGTCAAACGCCGTTTAGCGCACTCCCCGGTTAGGGCCGCCGGGTCAAAATTCTCTAGCTTTCAGGGAGAAATTCAGGGGCGCCCCGCCGCTCATCGGCCGCCTGGGCGATAATCTGGATTGCCGAGTAGACGAACAGCGCGGCCATCAGCGCCGCGGCGATCAGGTCCGGCCACGCCGAATTGGTCAGCCATACCGCCAGCGCCGCGACCATCACCGCCGCGTTGCCGATGGCGTCGTTGCGGCTGCAGAGCCACACGGAGCGCACATTGGCGTCGCCCTCCCGGAACCTAAGCAGAATGACCACGCTGAAGAGGTTCGCCGCGAGGGCCAGGAATCCCACGGCGCCCATGACGTCCGCCGACGGCACGTTGAGGATCAGTACCTGATAGAGGGTGGAGCCGAAAATCCACAGGCCGAGGCCGATCATCGACAGGCCTTTGACCATGGCGGCCAGCGCCCGGGTGCGGAGCGGCATGCCGACCACGGCCAATGTGAGGCAGTAGGTGGCCGCATCGCCGAGGAAATCGAGGGCGTCCGCCTGCAAAGCCTTGGAGCCCGCCGCGAAGCCGGCGATCATCTCGACCACGAACATGGTTCCGTTGATGGCGATGATAATCCACAGCGCGCGTTTGAAGCCGGCCGACAGGCCGTCGAATTTGGGCGTTTCGCAGCACAGGCTCACGACGGTCTCGTTCATTGTCTATTCAAGGCTCTCAACCTAATATCTACAGTAACTGTAGGTTCAAGAAGAAAGAGGGCCCGCCATGAACGCCGAGCTGTTCACCATCGGCCGCCTGTCCCGGGAGGCGGCGTGCAACGTCCAGACCATCCGTTATTACGAGCAGATCGGCCTGTTGCCGGCACCCCTTCGATCGTCGGGAAATCAGCGGCTTTACGATGAGAGCTGGACGCGGCGCCTCAGGTTCATCCGTCACGCCCGCGACCTCGGGTTCGAGCTCGACAACGTCCGCGTCCTCCTCGACCTCGCCGATGATCCGTCCAAATCCTGCGAGGCGGTGGACGAGGTCGCCGGCGGACAACTCGCCCAGGTGGAGCAGCGTATCCGGGACCTGCAAGCCCTGAAACGCGAATTG
Organism: Rhodospirillales bacterium; assembly: GCA_022822205.1. Lineage (GTDB taxonomy): Bacteria > Pseudomonadota > Alphaproteobacteria > Rhodospirillales > UBA2165 > JAJDXO01. The sequence continues at coordinate 1,285 of JAJECC010000078.1, forward strand.
CGGCGGATGCTCAAACTGTGTCAGGGAGGTACGGTCGCCGACTGCCGCATCATCGAAACCCTCGGCAATCACGATCTGTGCATTGCCGATACCCATGCCAGGGTCGACGCGAGCGCCAGGCGCTAGCGCAGCGACCGCATCAGCTTCGCCCAGGCCCGCTTCTCGGCCTCGGGCGTGAACATTCTTGCTTTGGCCGTGCAGCGCCGGGTGAGATCGGCGAGGAATTCGGGATCGTTCTCGGCGCGCAGCAACAGCTCCTTCAGCGCCTTGGTATCCCGCACCGGATAGACGCCGGGATAGTCCTCGCCCAGCAACCCGAGATTGCCGGGGATGTCGGAGCCGATCACCGGCAGGCCGGCGACGCAGGCCTCGGAGACCACGTTGGCGCCGCCTTCATGGATCGACGAGATGACCATCACGCTAGCGGCGCCGTACACCCGGCGGACCCGCCAGTAGGGCACCTCACCCATCCAAACGAAGTTGGGGTTGTTCGCGGATTCCCTTTCGGCCCGCCCGGCCCAGGCGCCGTTGTGGGCCTTCCCGTAGTGGCGCACCCGGATTTTGGAGCCCTTGGGCAGGCTCCGGACCGCATAGGCCGCGCGGAGCGGGTCCTTTACGTCCCGCATATGGCCGATGACGCACACGTCGAAATGCCGGGTCGCGGGCCTGCGCGGGCGGGGCAGGGGCCTGGCCGACTGATGGATGACGGTGAGCTTGCCGCGGAAGCGTTTCGGCACCTTCTCCACCGCCAGATCGTGCAGGCAGACCAACGCGTCCGCGATCTTCATGGAATGCAGGGTCGGCTCCGGATGGCTGTACTGAAACTCGTTGATATCGGTTCCGGTGAGGGCCACCACCAGCGGCCGGTCCGGGAACTTCTCCTTGAAGGCGCGCGCCGCATCGGCGGTCCGCCAGGCATGGAGGGAGATCATGGCGTCTGCTTCGCGCCCGTCATACCCGGTCAGGTAATCGACGCTGTGGCCGCTCTCTTCCAGGAAATCGGCCCAGCGGACGGCGGTCGCCTTGTTGCCGTTCTTGGAGCGCTTGCCAGCGGGCGTCACAAGGCTAATCTTCAAGGGGATTTTTCCGGAGAGTTGAATATGACGGCGCAGAAAACCACGGGATACCTCAAGACCATTATGACGGAATCCCGGACCCGCACGCTAGAGCTTCTCGAGGGCCTGGACGACGAGCAGCTGATGGGGCCGCGCTGGGACACCGTCAATCCGCTGCGCTGGGAAATCGGCCACGTGGCCTGGTTCCACGAGAGCTTCATCGCAAGGCGCCTGGACAACACTCCGCCGATCTGGGACCGGGGCGACGAGATCTATGATTCCATCAAGATCGAGCACGGCGTGCGTTGGGACCTGCCGCTGCTGACCCGGGAAGAATCGCTCAAATACATGCAGGACGTGGAGGACGCCAACTTCGCCAGGCTTTCCGGAAACGAGGCCGGCGAGGAGGACAGCTTCATCTACCAGTTCTCCACCTTCCACAACGACATGCACAACGAGGCCTATTCCTATCAGCGCCAGACCCTGAGCTATCCGCGCCCGTCGTTCGCCGCGCAGGCCGAGAACGAGGCGGAAGAGAACGCGGGGCCCCTGCCCGGGGACGTGGAAATCCCGGGCGGGTCGTTCCGCCTGGGGGCGGAGAGGACGGACGCGTTCGTCTTCGACAACGAGAAGTGGGCCCATGACGTGCTGGTGCAGCCGTTCAGGATAGCGAAAGCGCCGGTGACCAACGAGGAGTTCGCCGCCTTCGTCGATGACGGCGGCTATGGCCGGCGCGAACTGTGGCCCGACGCGGGCTGGGGCTGGCGGATGAAAGAGGACGCCCGGCACCCGGTCTATTGGCTCAAGGACGGCGGCCAATGGATGATCCGCCAGTTCGATGAGATGACCCCCCTGCCGCCCCATCAGCCGGTCAGCCACGTCAACTGGTACGAGGCCATGGCCTACTGCAAATGGGCCGGCCGGCGGCTCCCCACCGAGCTCGAATGGGAGGTCGCCGCCTCCGGCGAGCCCGACGCCAACGGCAACCTGGCGGGCGCCAAGCGGCTTTATCCCTGGGGCGACGGCGAGCCCGGGCCCGAACACTGCAACATGGACGGGCGGGTCACCGGCACGGTCGATGTGGCGGCGCTTCCCGCCGGGGACAGCGCCTGGGGGTGCAGGCAGATGATGGGCAACGTCTGGGAATGGACCACCACCCAGTTCGATCCGTTTCCGGGCTTCGCGCCCGACGCCTACAAGGAATACTCCGAGCCCGTGTTTCATACCCGGAAAGTGCTCAAGGGCGGGGCGTGGGCGACGCGGTCGCGGATGGTCAACAACCGCCACCGCAATTTCTTTACCGACGAGCGCCGGGACGTGCTGGCGGGTTTCCGGACCTGCGCCCGGGAATACGGCTTCGACCCGGTCGCCATGTGGGGGTAGGGGGGCGCACCGCCCCGATAGCTTCGAGGCCGCCGTTCAAGAAGAATTGGCTTGGGTCCGGCGGCGCTCCTGCCTAAGTTAGCCCCGACATGTGAAACGAATGCGAAGGAGTCCGGCCATGGACGCCCGGGTCAAGCGACTGACCGAGCTGTCCCACGGTGGTGGGTGAGGCTGCAAGGTAGCACCGTCGGTGCTAAAGCATATGCTGGACAACCTGCCGAAATCGGCCGCCGATCCCGCCCTGCTGGTCGGGTTCGAGACCGGCGACGACGCGGCCGTCTACAAGATCAACGACGAGCAGGGCGTGGTCGCGACCACCGACTTCTTCATGCCCATCGTCGACGACCCGTACGACTATGGCCGGATCGCGGCCACCAATGCCTTGTCGGACGTCTACGCCGTGGGCGGCAAGCCGATCATGGCCCTGGCCATTGCCGGTTTCCCGGTCAACGACATGACCACCGAGCAGATCCAGAGCGTTCTCCAGGGCGGCACCCAAGCCTGCCTGGATGCGGGCGTCCCCGTCGGCGGCGGCCACACCATCGATGCGCCGGAACCTATCTACGGCCTCGCGGTCGTCGGCCTGGTGCATCCGGACAAGATCAAGCGCAACTCGGACGCTCTGGCCGGCGACGTGCTGGTGCTCGGCAAGGGCCTCGGCGTCGGCATTCTGGGCGCGGCCATGAACAAGGACGAGCTCGACCCCGAGGGCTACAGGGAAATGGTGGAGAGTACCACCAAGCTCAACTCCATCGGCGCCGATCTGGCCGAGATGGAGGGGGTCAACGCGGTCACCGACGTCACCGGCTTCGGATTGCTCGGCCATCTGTATGAACTCTGCGAAGGCGCCGGCCTCGCGGCAAAAGTGGAGTGGGACAGGCTCCCGATCCTGCCGGCGGCGCTCGGCTATGCCCGGAAGGGCTACAACACGGGTGCGGCCAACCGCAACTGGGCGAGCTTCGGCGATCATGTGTCGGGCCACGAGGATTTGGACGAATGGCGGCGCAACATGCTGATGGACCCGCAGACCTCCGGCGGCCTGCTGATCTCGTGCCCGCCCGGCCGGGCGGACGCCGTGGTCGGGCTGTTCCACGAGCAGGGCTACGGCCACGCCGCGGTTATCGGCGACATGAGCGAGGGCAAGCCGCACGTGACGGTGGGGTAGGGCGGCGGGCCTAAAGGGTGTCAGCACGGGGACGCTGTGCTATAAGCGGGGCCGATGAGCCCGCCGTCCGACAACCCCGATACCATCACCATTCACCGGCCCGACGACTGGCATTTGCACGTCCGGGACGGGGCCATGCTGAAAACCGTGCTGCCCTATACGGCGCGGGTGTTCGCACGGGCCATCATCATGCCCAATCTGCCGGACCCGGTGACCACGCCGGCCAAGGCCGGTGCGTACCGCCGCCGCATCCTGGATGCGCTGCCCGATGAAGGCGTCGCGTCCCGGTTTCTGCCGCTGATGACCTGTTACCTCACCGACGAGACCGGTCCGGCCATGCTGGAGGAGGGGTTCGCCGACGGGGTGTGGGCGGCGGCCAAGCTCTATCCGGCCCATGCGACGACGGGCTCCGCCGACGGGGTGACCGACCCGCTCAAACTCACCGCCGTCTACGAAAAGATGCAGGAGATCGGGATGCCGCTGCTGATCCACGGCGAGGTCACCGATCCGGATGTGGACATCTTCGACCGGGAGGCGGTGTTCATCGAGCGCTATCTCAATCGGATCGTCCGGGATTTTCCGTCCCTGAAAGTGGTGCTGGAACACGTCACGACCCGGGAGGGCGTCGCGTTCGTCGAAGATCATTCGGGACCCGTGGCCGCGACGATCACGGCGCATCATCTGATCATCAACAGAAACGCCCTGTTCGAGGGCGGTATCCGGCCCCACCGCTACTGTTTGCCGGTCGCCAAGCGGGAAGAGCACCGGCTTGAGTTGCGCCGCGCGGCCACATCGGGTTCGCCCAAGTTTTTCCTCGGCACGGACTCGGCGCCCCACGCAATCGGGGACAAGGAAGCCGATTGCGGTTGCGCCGGCATCTTTTCGGCGCCGACGGCAATGGAGCTCTACGCCCGTGTCTTTGACGAAGAAGGCGCGCTGGAGCATCTGGATACCTTCGCCGGTCAGGCGGGGCCGGCGTTCTACGGGCTTGAGCCCAATCACGAACACATTACCCTTGCCCGGGGTGAGACCGTGACGCCCGGCAATATCGATATCGGCGGGGAGGCGGCGGTCCAGCCTTTCGGCGCCGGGCGCACACTGAACTGGGAAATCAGAGACTAGGGAGACCGAAATGGCCGATACCTTCAGGGCGCTGATGCTGCGTCAGGGCGAAGATGGCAAAACCGTCACACCGGAGATGGAAGACGTCGCCGTGGGCGACCTGCCCGATGGCGAGGTGACGGTGGCGGTCGAGTACTCCAACCTGAACTACAAGGACGGGCTGATCCTGCAGGGGCTGGGCGGGCTGGTCCGCAACTATCCCCATATCGGCGGCATCGATTATGCGGGCACCGTCGAAGCCTCCGGCGATCCCGCAATCAAGCCGGGAGATCGGGTGATCCTTACCGGCTGGCGGGTCGGCGAAAATCGCTGGGGCGGATACGGCGCACGGGCCACCGCCAAATCGGGCTGGTGCGTGAAGGTCCCGAACGGGCTCGACACCAAGCGGGCCATGGCTATCGGCACGGCCGGCCTTACCGCCATGCTGGCGGTGATGGCGCTCGAGGATCACGGGCTTACACCGGATGCGGAGGGCGAGGTGGTGGTGACCGGCGCCGCCGGCGGGGTCGGATCGGTCGCCGTCTCGATCTTGGCGACTCTCGGCTACAAGGTCGCCGCGTCGACGGGCCGCGAGGCCGAACATCCCTATCTGACCGATTTGGGCGCCGCCGCCATCGTGCCCCGCGCCGAGCTCGAAGAGGAGGTGAAGGGGCCGCTGTCGTCGGAGCGCTGGGCGGGCGCCATCGACAATGTCTGCGGGCCGGTGCTGTCCAATGTCATGCGGGCGATGCGGACCCACGCCGGCGTCGCCGCGGTCGGCCTCGCCGGCGGCGCGAAATTTGACGGCAACATCATCCCGTTCCTGCTCCGCGGCGTAAGCCTGCTGGGCATCGATTCGGTTCTCTGTCCCATCGACCGGCGGATCGAGGCCTGGGAGCGGCTCGCCTCCCAGTTGCCCTTGGACAAGCTGGATGCGCTCACCACCGTCGCGCCGCTCGAAAAAGCCCCGGAATTGGCGGGTGAAATTCTTGCCGGACGGGTCCGCGGACGCACCGTTCTGGAGATTGGCGGCTAACCGCAATCAGGAGCAAATCGAACGCAATCGCTCCCAGTTTCGATCATTCATGGATGGTCTCGTGACATTGGGGGACGGCGGCAGAAGCTTCGCTCTGTCCGCCAGGGGCGGGTGGGTTGACAAATACCTGAGCAGCCCCTTTTCACCGGATTGCTCGGCGGCGAGACGCTTAAAAAAACCGACCAGTCCCTCATTTGATATTTGGGCGCCGGCGAGCAGTTCGGTGGCGATTTGATCGGCTTCGGCTTCCGCGTCACGGCTATAGGATAGACCGATCGCCGATTCCGCCGCGGCCTGAAGCATTCCCGGATCCCCGAACAGAGCCCGCAGAACCACCGAAAACCCGAGTTGGCGAACGGCGTCTTGGGTCGAATGGCGCTTGATCACATGAGCCATTTCATGCGCCAGAACGCCGGCAACCTCGTCGGGGGTGTCAGCCTGGTCGATCAAGCCGCGAAACAACAGAATATGACCGCCGGGCGCCGCCACGGCGTTGACGACCGGCGTATCCAGGACCCTGACGTGAAAATCGATATGAAGATCGCCGGCCAGCGTAGACACCAGCAGATTCAATGCGTCGTCACCGTCCTTGGTGCTGCAGAATCGTTGATCGCCGGTTTTGTCGCTGAAGATGTTCGCGACGTTTTCGATCACGGTTTCCCCGATGCGGTTTTCCCACGAGCGGGGAATCAACCGCACCGTCGCGTCGACAACCTTCGGCAACGCAAACCATAGCGCCACCGCAAATGCCGCGACGATACCCGCATACAAGGCGGCTTGACGAAGATTCGGCAGCGGATATCGCCGACGTTGTGACAGGGCCGGGATGGCCGCAAGGATTTCGGCGCAGGCGGCGGCGCCCTCGATGGTTAGTCGCGCGCCGCGCCGCGATGTGCGGGCGAGGGTGAGGAACGAATTCGATTCAAGATCATCGATGAGTTCGATTTCATCGAAAGGCCAGGTTGTCGGAATGTCGCCGTCCGTTCCGCCGATCCGGAGACTATCAACCCGTATTTCGACCCGTACCTGCCGGACGCTTGCCGTCTTGCCGTCGCTGTAGCGTCCGGAAACCGCCGGCACGGCTTAAATCCCGCCGATGTCGAAAGCATCCGCCAGGCCCTCGCCTCTC
>JAJECC010000037.1 GCA_022822205.1 Rhodospirillales bacterium
GTTGAGGTTATCAATCCCGACGACCGCCTCGCCGGCATCCAGCAACGCCTGGCAGACGTGAAAGCCGATAAATCCGGCGGCGCCGGTGACGAGGATTGACATGGGAACCCCAGGTAATGCCGATCGCGGATATAGCCTGACCGCGACTGCGATTACAACACGAACGACAACAGGAACGGCATGGTCAGGAAGGACATTACCGTTGAGATTGGCCTGAATGCCGAAATCTTGGGCATTACGTGTTTAACTTGCGGGAATGATTTGCCACCTCTAGCATGATCTCTCTAATTGAGGGGTCAATGCTGATGGGTTGGCTCAAATCCTGGGTTTTGGTAGTCGCCATAATCTTGGTCCTTGCGGTGTTGCCTGTGATCGGCCTTGTGAGTTTCCCACACGGATAGGAGAGACCCAATGGCCAAAAACAAAGCTCTATGACCGAACCCGTTACCATCATTGCGGAAGGCGGGATCAACCATGAAAGCGATGTCGGGCTCGCGAAGATTGGGCGTGTTTCGGAACTTGCCGGCCACGGTTTTAGAGTGAACCGGTCCCTGCACTGGCGCTATTCCGTGAGAACTGGAACTCCTATCCGCCCGTATTGACGAGAGACTCGACGGAATCGTACTCCAGGCGTTGCACGAGCTTCTGATCTCGATGCAACTCATCTTCTCGGGCACGACGCCTCCCAACAATGACCAACGCATTCTTGACAGATTTGATGTCTTTCAGCGCCCGCGCAGCTATGCGGGCGAAGTCCGCAATCTCACCGAGCCGGCGGCCGCGGCAAGAATTGTGCAGGAAGTGGCTCCATGGCTTACCGCACAATTCACAGGGTGCCGGCCCGGGAGCACGCCGAGACGCAACAGTCCAATTTACACGCCGGCGGTACAAAGCTCCCGCGCGGGGAAAATTGGATAAACGAGATGGGGAAATCCGTTCCCAAGAAGCATGATCTTGATATTCTGGCCTACCCCTGCTTGGTGGTCCACCGCCTAAATTAGAAGAAAACCGCCCCGGGCTTTAGCGTGACGTAAGGGGCCAAGCGTATACCCTTCGTGACTTCCGTAGCGTAGGTGTCTTCTAAATCCGAAAGACGGACAATCTCGGCGGCGGTCGCCCCGCTCTGCCGAATTTCGTCGGCATACTTGATTCCGAAAAGATTGATCATCGCGGTTGCTTTTTTGTCGGGCGCGGTGCGGTACAAGTAAGACAGAATATGCGCCAACGCTTGCGGGTCCAATTTTCTTGTCGCATTTTTCATAGTGTTAAATTTGCAACGCCTGGAACATGAATGTAACAGGGTCGGGGATTGATGTTGATAATTTTCGGCAATCGGCAAATTATGCCGCCATTCGTAACATTGCAATGATTCAGGAGATATCTCCATGAAGAAAGTTCTCTATTCCACAACGGCCTTGGCGGCGGCGGGCATGTTCGCCTTCTCCGGCGCCGATGCCCAGGCCGCCGATCCGGTCAAGCTCAGCCTTGGCGGCTTCTTCATCTATGGGGCCGGCGTTTCGGACAGCGAGTCCAAATTGCACAAGACCCAGGGCTCCACGAACATGTGGACCGACTCGGAAATTTACTTCCGGGGCAACACCACCCTCGACAACGGCGTCCGTTTCGACGTGATCGTGCAGCTCGAGGCGGATGACGTGAACGACGGCGCGACCATCGACGAATCCTACCTCAAGGTCGGCAACCTGAAGCAGTGGGGCGAGTTCCGCCTGGGTACGACCAAGTCGGCCCACTTCCTGTTCAGGGCGTTCGGTCCCCACGTGAGCACCATCTCCAACGCGACGAACCACCAGCAGTCGGCCACGTTCGTGCCGTCGACGACGCCGCTCAAGGGCGCCGGCACCTTCCTGAGCCATGAAGGCGGCGCGGACCGCATGCTGGCCATGTACGTCACGCCGAACCTCAACGGCTTCCAGGGCGGCGTCAGCTTCACCCCGTCGCAAACCAACACCGACTCGCCGCCGCAGACCAAGGGCATGGATGCGACCGAGGCCGACAACGTCTCCATCGGCGCCAACTACAAGGGCAAGTTCGGCGACGCCGGTGTCGGCATCTCCGGCGGCTACACCACGGTCGGCGGCAGAGGCAACAACGTCGAATACAATACCATCCAGGCGGGCATGAACGTCTCGATCGCCGGCTTCTCCATCGGCGGCCACTGGGCCGAGCGTAAGGACGACACGCCCATGTCGAAGGTCGACGACCGCGAAGGCTGGATGGCCGGCGTCGGCTACAAGACCGGCCCGTGGAACGTCGCCCTCACGTGGCTCAACACCACGGACGACGTCACCGCGGCGCCCGGCGAGGTCGAGCACAACCAGTACTCCCTGGGCATGACCTACTCCCTGGGTGCGGGCGTCACCGTCGGCGCCAGCGTCTTCACCATCGATCTTGAGGACGAGACGTACGTGCCGGAAGGCCCGGGCCCGGATAACGATATCGCCCAAACGGACGACAACACGCCGGCTCTTGGCGGCAACGACAACGAAGGCTGGGGCATGCTGGCCGGTATCCGGGTGAATTTCTAACCCGTCTTACCAAATCAACGACATCAAAGGGCGGTCTCCGGACCGCCCTTTTTTGTGGGGATTATTGTTATGTTATCGTCATGCCCGGACTTGATCCGGGCATCCACGTGGATGGCCGGCCTACGCCGTCCGAAAGTCGGCTTCGGCCGACTGAAGGCCGGGTCGGGGCCCGGCCATGACGCAATTATATTATACCGCCGATGCCCGGGCCGCCGGGAAGATCAAGCTCAGTATCGGCGGCTCCTACGTCTCGTTGATCGCCGTCTCCAACAACGAGGATTCCTTCGGCAACCGAATCACCAAGGGCCTGGTCGAAAACGACCCCAATACCGATGACGACGATTTTGAATACAATGCCGGCGCCGAGGCCGTTAAGAGCGATTATGGCCGCGTCAACATGGTCGGCGACTCGGAGGTCATCTTCAGGGGCGACACCACCCTCGACAACGGTGTCCGCGTCGACGTCATCGTCGAACTGGAAACCGACCAGGCCAATGCCAACAATGGCGTGGGCATCGACGAATCCTACATCAAGATCGGCAACCTAAAGGAATGGGGCGAGTTCCGCCTGGGGTCGACCAAACAGGCCCACTTCATCTTCAAGGTGAATGCCCCTGCGGTGAACACCATCTCCAACGCGCTGAACAACGACCAGCCGGACCGGTTCCTGCCGAACCCGACGGGCACCAAATTCTTCAACCATGACGGCAGCGCGGACCACATGAAGGCGGTGTACATCACGCCGAACTTCAACGGCTTCCAGGCCGGCATCAGCTACACCCCGGGGCAGGATAACACCAACGCTCCGCCGCGGACCAAGGGTGCGACGGCGACCGACACCAACGACGTCTCCATCGGCGCCAACTACAAGGGCGGGTCCGGCGGCGCCGGCGTCGCCATCTCCGGCGGCTGGACAAGGCACGCCGGGGCCAACGAATTCACGACCGTGCAGGCCGGCGGCAGCGTCTCATTCGCCGGCTTCTCCATCGGCGGCGGCTGGGCCCAGCGCAGCGATGACAAGGGCGGCAGCACCGCCGCCGACATCGAAGGCTTCATGGCCGGCGTCGGCTACGAGACCGGCCCGTGGTCCCTCGCGCTCACCTGGCTCAACACCGAGGACGACCAGACCGGCGCTCCCGGCAAGGACGAGCTCAACATGTACACCCTGGGCGCCGCCTACTCGCTCGGCGGCGGCGTAACCGTCGGCGCAAGTCTCTTCCAGGCCAAGTACCAGGACGAAGACCGCACGGAGACATATTATAATTCCGCAAACGACGCCGCTCAGGGCGACCCCGCCAACGGCACACAAGTATCAACCGCCCAGAACAACGAAGGCTGGGGCGCGCTGGCCGGTATCCGGGTGAACTTCTAAATCACCTGTACCAATCCACGACATCAAAGGGCGGTCTCCGGACCGCCCTTTTTTTATGAGGATTACCCCCCCCCCCCCCGGGTGTTTTTTAATAATTCCCCCCCCCCCCGGCGTGGGGGTTGGGGGGGGGGGGGGCCCAAGATGAAGGTGCGGGTAATCAGCCCACAACACCGCCGATGCCCGCGATGCCGGCCGCGCCCGCGGGAACCAGCCGGGCGGCGTTTGTGCTTTCGTTGCTGAATTCCAATAGCAAGCTAAACATATAATTCCCCGATCAAATACGAGTCAGCGCTTGGGCGCATGGGTGACGATGATCCGATGTGGTTCGGCGAAATCGAGTAGCTATCGGTGAGACCTCTTCGGGCAAACGGCGTTCTTGACGCGAAATTTATCTTCCGGGACAGCCATCGCTCCCGAAATAATTGCTCCGACTCTCTCCGCCGCCTCGACAAGGTGCGCGTCGGCGACATGGGCATAGCCGGCGGTGGTCCGGTGCTTCCGGTGACCGAGCAATTTGCCGACCAGGGGCAGGTTCTCGCCCGCCATGACCGCTTGGCTGGCCGCCGTATGGCGCAGGTCATGCATGCGGAGCCTGCCGAGCCTGGCATTGGTACAGACTGCGCGCCAGCACTTTGCAAGGCCATATGTGCCCCGACCTTCAGCGTAGCCCGGGAACACAAACCCGCCCGGGCCACGGGAACCGGGCAGCGCCTCGATGAGCGCCCGCGCGGCCTCACCGAGCGGGACCGCGCGCGGGCCGGTCTTGGAGTCTTCAAGGCTCAACGCATCGTTGCTGATGTTCCGCCAGCGCAGATTGAGCACTTCGCTGAGGCGGCATCCGGTGAGCGCCAGCAGCCGGATCGCCGCGACGGCCTCGGGCCAGCGTGCGTCGTGTTTGTCTAGCGCGCGCCCGAGCCGCGCCAGTTCGTCCGCGTCGAGGAACCGGGCAACCTTCTTCGCCGGGTTTCTCGCGATACCGAGACAGGGGTTGGTGTCGCGCTCGCGCAATCCCCATTCCTCGGCCCGGAACATCATCGCGCGTAGGATGTCCAGGGCGCGGTTGGCCGCGCCGGGCTTGTCCCTGCTCGCCGCGTCGAACCACGCGGCCACGTCTTGCGCGCCGATGCTGTCGAGCGGTATCCTGCCGAACGCAGGCAGGATGCGGGCCTTGAGATAGGTGCGCACGGTCTTTCGCCCCGAGGGCTTCCAGTGCGGGTCCGAGCGCCGGAGATACTCGTCCGCGAACTCCCGCAGGGTCGGGGTCTCCTTTTCCCTCTGGATGTCTTCGGCGGGGTTCTCGCCAGCGCGAATGCGGTGGAGCATGTCGCGGGCGCGGCGGCGGGCATCCGCCAGTTCCATCTCGCCGTGCCGGGCGATGACGATACGGCGGCTCCGCCCCTCGATGCGCGCCTGCACGATCCAGACCTTGCGGCCCGAGGGGTGGATGCGCAGCCCGAAGCCGGGCAACGCCTTGTCGAACAGCATGATGTCTTTCGGGCCGGGCTTGCTTTGCCGGGCCAGCTTGGCGGTAAGGTCAACCCTGGGCATGATGGCTCCCTCCCTCGCGCTCCGCGCCTCTTCCGGCCAGGGCGGCGTCTATACGCCCCGACACCCGGTCGGCGGCGTCCGTGACCGACTGGTCCGACAAATGGACGTAGCGCTCAGTCGTCTCGACCAGGGCGTGACCGAGCAGCTTGGCGATGGTCACCATGTCCACGCCGTTCATGGCGGCGACCGAGGCCCAACTGTGCCGCAAATCATGCAGCCGCAGGCCGGGCAATCCCGCCTCGTTTCGGATGCGGTTCCAGTGGTACTCGATGTTGTCGACGGGCCGCGTCGGCGGACGGGCGGGAAAGAGATACGGGCAATCGGGGCCGTGGCGCGGGATGGCGTCGATCACCGCGCGCGCGGCGCTCGACAGCCAGATCGTGCGCGGCCCGGACTTCGAGTCGGGGAGGAAAATGCGCTTGTTCCTGATCCAGTCCCATTCGAGGGAGGCGATCTCGCCGAAGCGGCAGCCGGTCAGCATCAGCAGGCGGACGATTGCGACGATGTGCGGGCACCAGAACTCGTCGCGGGTCAGCACCGCGTTGAGCCGGGCCATTTCTTCCGCCGTCAGAAACCGCTCCTTGGGCTTTGTCTTGTAGCGCTTAGTGTTCTTGCAGGGATTGGAGTTATGGGCGCGGTATCCCCATAGCTCGGCCATGCGCATCATCATGGACAGCACCGGCATGGCGCGGTTGGCAACGCCGGGCCGGCCGCTCATGGCGGCGAACCAATCCCGGACGTGCCCGGACGTGATGGCGTCCACGGTCAGATTGCCGAAGGCGGGAAGGATGTCCTTCTCCACCATGCGGACGTTGGTCTCCCGGGTCCGGGGCTTCCAGCGGTGAGCCTGGCGTTCGAGGAACTCGTCTGCGAAGGCGGTCATCGGATGTCCCGGCGTGCGGGGGTCGCCGTCCTTCCTGACCGTTTCGGTGAAGGCGGCGATCAGTTCGCGGGCCTCGCGCCGCGCCTCGGGGACGGTCATGGTCTCGGCATCGCCAAGGGTGGCGTGTCGCCTGCGCCCGCGCACCACGCGGTCAAGCGCGAAGCTGCGCGCGCCGGTGGGGGAGACCCGCAGGATCAGGCCGGGGACCACGTCGTCCCGGATGTCGTAGCGCTTGTCGCGGGGCTTGGCGGCGCGGCCGCGCCGGGCGAAGGTGGATTTGGTCTGGTCGTTCATGGTTACGGCTCCTGTTCGGGCCGCGGCTGGGCGTGACTATAGGAAGCAGCCGGGGCGGCGTTTCGTCGTGGAAGCCGCGCGACGGTGCGGGATGAAATAGGCCGTAAGGTCCTGTAATTCCTGGGTTTTCCGTCCGTTCATGCGATGGCGGGCGTTCGCGAAAATCGCGCCCTGGGCGCGTGGGGTGTGAAAACCAAGGCCCGCCGGGGCGGGTCGGAGCCTGATTCGTGCTGAACGGGATGTCGGGAAATCGACGCCGGGGAACCCGGCGGAGGGGAGCCCCGCGGCGATTGAGCGGGCGGGAGTCCCGGCACGAGCGAGGACAGCGGTGCGAAGCACCGTGCCGAGCAAGGCGGCGGGCGAGCCGGCAGTCGTGCCGGCTGAAGTGCATCAGGCGGTGCGCCGGGATCGGCGCAGCCGGCGATGCACCCATGCGAAGCATGGTGCGGGGGCGCCTCGCGATCGGTGTGCGAACGCAAAACGGGCCGCGCCGCCGCCGGAGCAACGGCACGGCCCGTCAAGGCGCTGCGGTCAGGCCGCGATGCGCTGGACCGGGATGCCCAGGGTGCGCGCCTTGTCGACGAGGTTCTCGGTGATGCCGGAGCCCGGGAACGCGATGACGCCCTTTGGCAGGAGGTTGAGCAGTTCATCGTTGCGGCGGAACGGGGCGGCCCGTCCGTGGCGGTCCCAGTCGGGCTTGCAGACGACCTGGTGGACGCCGTTGCGCTCTGCCCAGCTTGCCGCGATCTTCTCGACGCCGGGGCCGCCGCCGTGGACCAGCACCATGTCGGCGTACTTCTCGCGGGCCTTGTCGAGGCGGGAGATGACGCCGGCCGGGTCGGCAACGTCCTTGCCGCCCGCGATGGCGATGAGCGTGCCGTCGGGGAGATGCGCCGTGGTCTTGCGGTCCTTGCGGGCGCGCATGAAGTCGCGGGCGTCGATGGCGGCGGAAGTCAGATGCCCTTTGCGGCTGGTGTGCGAACCGTGGCGCGGACGCCAGACCTCGCCGGTGCGGGCGCGGTAGGCGTCGGCGGCGCAATCGCGGTAGATTTCCAGCGCATCGCGGCGGTCGCTCACCAGCCGCGCGAGGCCGGGCAAAGGCGCGAACGCGCCGAGGCTCCCGGCGGAGAGCGCCGCCGCGGCCGGTATCTCCGGCACGGCGGTCACCAGCGAGAGCACCGTCTCGATGCCCTCGCCGACGACGAGCGGAGCGAGGCCGGAAGGCGCGCCGAAGCGCACCGCGAGGCCGTGGATGCGGCCAAGCGCCTTGCGCGGGCTGGCGATGCCCGCCTTGGCGGGCGAGCGCGGGTCGAGCCAGGTGCGCTGTACGCCGAGGATCCGGCCGTCGTCGCCGGTGACGGCGGCGACCAGCGCCGGGAAACGGCGCACGGTCGGGCCTTCGCGATAGCGAAGCTCGGGATGGAAGCGCAAGGCCGCGAAGCGGCAGCGCGACAGCCCCCGGGCGTGGAGATATAGGACATTGGCGTCGAGCAGCGCCGTCGGGCGGGCCATCGCCTATTGCAGGCCGAGTTCCTGGTCGCGCGCGGTCATCTCGTCGAGCGCCTCGCGGCGGCGGACCTCCGTCTCGCGCCGGAAGGCGAGAATGTCCTCGGCGCGGACGCGGCGGTGGGAGCCGACCATACGGCAGGGTATCCGGCCTTCGTCGAGAAGCTGGACTAGGTGCGTCCGCGAGACCTGCAGGAGCTCGGCCGCCTGCCGGGTGGTCAGCTCGGCATGAAGCGGCGTCAGGGCAACGCCCTTGCCGTCGGCCATCCGGTCGAGAACTTCCCGGAGCAGCCGCACCGCCGGCGCCGGGAGATCGACGATCCGGTCTCCGAAGCGGGCCGATACAGGCTGCGTCCCGTCGGTCAGGGCCTCCAGCGCCCGCCCCGCCTGCCCGGCGAGCGCCGCATCGTGTTCGCTCGGAATGCCGTACGACGTTGCTGTCTTCGGTTCCATTTACGGGTCTCCTTCGTCTGGACGAATAATGGCGCATGAACACCATAAACGCAATAAACAACGCAAACACCATGCGGGATGGGTCCGGACAATGCCGGGCCGGCCGCGGAGCAAGAAATCGAGCGAAAGGACGGGTTCGGACACGCGGACGCGGTCAGGAGGGTTCGGGGGCGGCGATGCGGAGCTTGCCCCCGTCGGCCGAGCGCGGCTGGCGGATGACGATCTCGACGTCCCGGCCGAGCGTGGTCAGCAGGCGGAACAGGCGCTCCAGCGAATATTCGCGGAAATCGCCGCGGAGCAGCCGGGAGACGTCGGGCTGAGAGAGCCCGAGCAGCCGCGCGGCCTCGGTCTGGGTGATGCCGCGCCGGCTGACGATATCCTCGATGCGGCTGACGAGTTCGGCCTTGACCAGATGTGCGTCGGCATCGGGAAGGCCGAGATCGGCGAAGACGTTGCCGCTCCCGCGCTCGATGGGGATGTCGTTGGATTCCATGTCGTCAACCTCCACGATGGGTGTCACGGTTGTGCCGTTCGGGGATTTTGTGCCGGCGGATGGGCGAGCGCTCCGAGGTCCCCCGCCTCGTCGATGAAGCAGGCCCTCCTCCTGATCCTGAAAGTGGCTATGGCCACCGGATGGTGGCCATAGGGTCCGCCGCCCGCAACGGGGCCGGCAATTCAGGGGTTCTGTGAACCATATGGACGGCTGGCGCCCGCGTGTCAACGGTGAGGAACCGGCGGGCGGCAAGCCGGCCGCGGAGCACTGAGCGGCCCTCAATGCCAGGCGCCGCCCTCCGGATCGCCGTTCTCGGCGCTCATGGAGGCGGCGACCATGGCGGTCCAGGCCTCCCGGTCCAGGCCGAGCCGGCGGTTCAGCTTGTCGCAGATGCCGAGGGCATCGTCCAGATCGAGGGCGACCAGCGCCGTCGGGACATGCCCGGCGAGGCCCTCGATCACGATTCTGATCTGCTGCACCTCGGTCTCGACGTCGTAGGCGGGCGCGAAGCAGAAGTTGGGCTCGTCCGGCAAGGTTTGCGCGGTCATGGAGGGTCTCCTTGTCCGTGGAATGGGGCCGACGGGCGTTGGGCCGGCCATACGTATCATGCGGGCGTTCACGCGGCGAGGGGCCAGCGCTCCAGGATGCGTTCCATGGCACCGGCGTTCGGCGCAAATACCCTCGCCCGGAACGAGACGATCTCGACCGTGCAGCCCATGCGCTTCAGCGCGTCCATGTCGGTATCGGCGGGCCCTTCGATCTCGACCCGATCGGCGCCCATGGACGATGCGCCGGGAGCTGGTTAGGCGCCGCCTGCCGCGCTCTCCATGCCGGTGAGGGTCACGGTCACGTTTGGCCGCTGGATACGGATGTCGACGGTGCGGTCGCTGGGCGCGAGCCACATGAGCTCGCGCCGGACGGCCTCGGCGATGGAGGCCCGGCAGGCCTCGTCGTTGCTGAGCAGCAGCCGCGTGGCCAGGTGCAGCGCGTCCTCGTCGAAGCGGCCGCGCTGGGTCTCGTAGCTGTCCGCGTCCGCATCGTCCGACGGCGAGAAGAAGCCGTCGCGGAGCAGCTGGGTGAGTTCGCGGGGTTGGAGGGCGCTGTCTGCCGTGACCAGCGGCAGAGCGTCATGGAGCCAACACCAGGCCTCGCCCCCGAAGGCGAGATCCGTATCCAGGCATACGGCGGGCGCCGGGCCGGCGGGGCGTCTTGGCGGGGTCTGCGGCCGCCTATTGGACGCGTCGGAGGAACCCGGGGATATTTACCGGGTCCTCCTGGGCGTTGTGCCCGTTGACGGGACCGGCCGCGGCGATGCCGTCGGGCACGCCCGCGATTGCCGAGTCGGGATCGACCTCCCCGGTATCGCCGGGATCGGCGTCCGCAGCGGGGCCGCCCGGTTCGGCGGCGCCGTTGCCGGCACTCGCCGCCGCGGCGTCCGAGGGTTCGGGAGCGGCCTCCGCCGCATGACCATGGCCGTTGGAGGCGGACGGCGCATCCGCCGGATCGGTGCCGGAATCGGTGGTCGGTTCCGCGGTTTCCCCGGACTCGGGTTCGCCGGCCGGCGTCTGGGCCGGATCGGTCCCGGCGACATCCGCCGCCGCATCCCCGGCATCCTCGGCGTCATCGGCCGTGCCGCCCGTGTCGAACGCCGCGAAGCCGGGCGGCGTCCAGGCGAGCGCCTTGGCGTGCATCGCGGCGGTCACGCCGACGGGCGGGTCGCCGGCGGCGAAGGCGGCCTCCATCGCTTGGGCGAGCTCGGGCTTCTTGTACTTGGACCGCGCCGATGCCCAGTTGAGGCCGAACACCGTGCGGGCGACGTCGAGGACCCGGCCCTTGTTGATCCGCGACCACAACATGGCCGCCGTCGGGCGGACGTGGGCCGCGAAGTCGATATCGAGCCGGGCGACGGTGGCTTCGAGCTCGGGACGCGCCTGGGGTTCGAAGGCGAGCTGCCCCTTCACCGTGCGGGCGGCGCAGGCGGCGAACAGC
Source organism: Rhodospirillales bacterium (assembly GCA_022822205.1). Lineage (GTDB taxonomy): Bacteria > Pseudomonadota > Alphaproteobacteria > Rhodospirillales > UBA2165 > JAJDXO01. Next base: position 11,085 of record JAJECC010000037.1, read on the forward strand.
GTCTCCTTCTCGGCCCGGGGCAAGGCCCTGAGGGCCGCGAAGGACTCGCCGTCGTCCTCGATCTCCAGCCAATCCATGGAGAGGCCGGAGCGGTCTTCCAGCATGGCCTCGCCCGGCGACCAGCCGGCGAACTCCGCTTCGTTCATGCGGGTCATGGGGCGGTCCGGGGTTTCCTTGACCGCGATGTCGAGGGCCTGGCCGTGGTAGCCCCGCGCGAATACGGCGCGGCCCATCTGGAACAGCATGAGGTCGAAGGCGGCCTCGAAGTCGCCTGCGAGATGCGCCTTGATGAGCGCGGTGCGGATCGCGCGCAGGTCGTCGGCAAGACCGATGCCGACGCCCGCCTCCTTGCGCGCCTCGGATTGGGGATCCTTCGGCGGCGCCATGGGCTGGGAGACGGCCGGGGCGGAGATGTGATCGCCATGACCGGCGGTGTGGAGGCCGTGGCCGGCGGCATCCGGGTCGTGACCGTTGCCGGCCCGGGCGCCGGCATCGCCGGTTTCCGTCCGGTTCGGCATGTCCTCGGGCCTCACCAGGCCCTGGATCACCTGGTGCGCGCCGTCGCGGCCGATGGTGACGATGCAGCCCGCCATCGCAAAATCCTCGCGCCGGAACACCGCGCGGGCCTCGATGCC
>JAJECC010000179.1 GCA_022822205.1 Rhodospirillales bacterium
CCCTCCAAGGAAGCCCTCCAGGGCAAGTTCGCCATCCGCTACCGCATTACCCCGGTGCCGGACGCGGACCATTTCATCGCCCGGCTCGCCTCCGACGACACCGAGCGGGGCAAGCGCGACATCGAGCGCCATGTGGAGGAACAGCTCCACGGCGCCGTGGGCGACCTCTACCGCCGGTTCGGCGAGGCCGTCGAGCGGGTCTCCGAGAGGCTCCGCGAGGACGACGAGGGCAAGCCCCTGGTGTTCAGGGACGCCGGTGAACGCCGCCGCCGAGGAACAGGCCTGGGACGAGGCCATGCACCAGGCCCTCAACATTGCCAGGGCCGAGGGCAAGGTGCCGGGGCGCATCGAGCAAACCGTGAAGGGCGCCCATGGCGGCACGCTCGACTGGCGAACCCTGTTGCGCCGGTACATGACCGATGCGGCGAAAAGCGACTATTCCTGGAGCCTGCCCAACCGCCGGTTCATCGACTCCGGCCTCTATCTGCCCTCGATCCGCTCGGAGGGGATGGAGACCATCGCCGTCATCATCGACACGTCGGGCTCGCTGCCGGCGGCGACGCTCGCCGAGTTCTGGGCCGAACTGCGCGGGGCCGCAGCCGAGATCGGACCCGGGAGCGTCGTCGTGCTTCAGGTCGACGCGGCGGTGCAGGATGCGGCGGCGTACGCGCCCGACGACCTCCCCGAAGAGATCATGATCAAGGGGCGGGGCGGCACCGACTTCCGGCCCGGCTTCGAATGGCTCGACGAACAGGGGATCCAACCCGCCGTCTGCCTCTACTTCACGGATATGAAGTGCTCCGACTACCCTGAGGCGGAGCCTCCATTCGGCGTTCTCTGGGTGAACTACTCGGACCCCCCGTCGAACCGGAACCGCGAGCCCTGGGGCGAGCGCATCGAGATCGGATCGGAATGAGCCGGCGGACGCCTTCGCATCCTTTCTCGCCCTTCCGGAACAGGACAGGCGGGACGCGTTTGCCGCCGCGGCGCGCCGTCTCGACACGGTGCCGGGGTATGTCGAGAAGGATTTCTGGGTCTGTCTCGTCTTGGATGCGCTCTTCAACCGGCTGCCCGCCAGCCACCCGAAGCTGCTGTTCAAAGGCGGGACCTCGCTCTCCAAGGCCTTCGGGCTGATCCAGCGGTTTTCCGAGGACATCGATCTCGTGGTCCATCGCGACGGCCTGGGCTTCGCGGGCGACCGCGACCCGACGACCGCCGCCGGCCTGTCAAACAAGAAGAGAAGCGCGCTGTTCGACGAACTGGCGCAGGCCTGCAGCGCCTATGTCCTCGGAGATCTGGCGGCTGCCTTGACGGAGCAGATCGGCGCGCTGACCGAGGGATGCGCCATGGAGCCCGACCCGGAAGACCGCGGCGCGCAGACGCTCGGGGCTGAGCGGTTCCGGGGGTGTACGGAGGCGGCCGCCGGGCTATGATGTCCCGGTGGCGGGAACGGGCCGCGACGGCGGATCGGCGGCTCAATCCGGCCCGCGCGGGCGTCACGGTCGCGGATTCGAAAAATGCTATCGGGGGTAAAAGTCGGCGCGGCAGGCGGGACCTGCACCCTGTCGGCATGGTCCGGACGGGACCGGCTGATCCCGAAAGAACCGCCCTATTTCAAAGAGTTGGCGCCTGCTTGGGGCTGGATGCGGTACTCCGCCCGGAGTCCGGCGAAGCGCCGGGAGCAAATACAGATTGACAATATTACCCGCGATAGTGACAGCTATCGGGCGTAATCCGGTGCCTGAACGAGCGGCGCCACGCCTCCCAAAAACGGCGTCCCGCCAGCATGCGCGACAATCCCGACAAAAACAGCGCCGTCATAAAAATTCAGAAACCGACGGTAAAAGATATCAGAATTGTTATTAAATTGATACCAAATCTGTTTTGTTAAGCCCTCCCGACAAACCCTGGCAATTTTGATTCGATTGGTGTGGTTGGTTGTTGTCTTTCCAGGAAAGATCCAGCGATGGCGAACCGAATCTATCGGGGACGCACCGGGAGCAAGGCGTGATACGGTCTCCCAGCTCCGGGGGGCACCCCCAATAGACCGGCGTCTTCCGGGGAACGGAAGACATAGCAATCGGCCATATGCCGGCTGACCTAATGGGCTCTGATCGGGTTCGCCGACATCCCCATCACCGTCATCGATCCGCCCCGCCGACGGCTTCTCCGACGCTCCCGGCGCTTATCGGGTCCCGGTCCCCACGTCCGGCGGCATTGCCGGCACCGTTACCAGGCGCAGCCTGCCTGGAGCCGGTTTCCGTTTCCCGAATCTAGAACACGGAGATCAGGTAAGTCTTTTCCAAAAAGGTCCGAAAATTTCGGGTCAATTTTGGAAAAATTTTTCCAATATCGTCGGGTGGAGTTTGGGTTCGGAAGACGACGATTTCACGAGCGTCATCGCCGCATCACTTCAGATTGGGTTTGGAAACAGTCCCGCTGCAAGGAAATCGGTGATGCGCATCACCGGCGCCGGCCAACGAACGGTCAAAAACCGGCTTGAGGGAAAGAATGCGCCGAGTGGGGCTAATCTGGTCGAACTGGCTCGCCACTCGGATGAGGTATTGGAAACTTTCCTGATGTTGGCGGGACGCGAGGAAATCCTGACGATGAAAAAGGTGATGGATGCCCGCGACAACCTGGTTCAAATAATTGAGCTGATTGATTCTCTGGTGACCTCTGATTTGGATGAACCGGGATAGCGCATTTTGTGAATTGGGGGCGGCGACAACCTGTTTCAGGGGTTGTCTCCTGTCCAAATGGTTCAAAACAGTTCCTCGATCGAACAGGTTTTCCTTGGTGAAGCGAGAGTCGGATGGTGGACAAGTAATCAGATTGCAGACAAGTAACATGCTTCCATCCGGGGAGGATTGGACCGCATGGCTGATCGAGGTCGAGCCCCGGCCCCGGCCGGTGACCGTCACCATCGTCGGCATGTTCCAGTCGGAGGTAGTGAAGGTAACCGAGGCATCGAGTTCCGCTTCCACCTTGTAGAGGTTGTCCGAATCCGCCAACCGGAGCGACAGTTATTGGGTGCCCTGATAGAGGCATACCCGGGCGTCCTCACCCGAACCAGCCAGACGAATCCGCAATACCATTGAGGCACTCCCGTCGCCAGCCGCCGTCCAAAATACCATTTCTCGTGATTTCCACGGCACTGCGATTTCGTCTCTCTCTCACCCATGGCAGCCTCGCCGGAGGCCGGCCGTGCCAACCTGGTCCGAAGCAACGAGAAGAGGCCGGTCCGCCGCCGATGTCGTGCGGCAAGCCGAATCCCGCCGGCGCTCACCCGCAGGTGAACGCGAGGGTTTCCTCAGCCCTGTTGCCGCCGAGATCTCTGACTTTAACCCTGGCGACCGCTTCACCCTTGTAGCCACTCCGGCAGTTGACCCGGAACATTACGTCGTCGCTGAATGTGAATGTTTGGCTGCAACACGCCGTCCCGGCATAGTACGGCTCCACGTGAAATTCGATGCCGGACCATAAGGAGCCCACGGGTTCGGTGGACACGCGCAGGCGGGCCCACCGGGCCTTCGACTCGTGCAGCACGAGATTCACGCCGGTCAGCGGGACCCCCGTATACTGCCTTCCGGGCGGCGTGATCACGGCGAAGGGCCCCGACGTGCGGGCGCTTCCGCCGCCTCCACCTCCGCCGCCGCCTCCTCCGCACGAAGACAGCGCGAAGGAACCGGCCGCGATCCCCAGAACCGTACATGCCGCCAGCAGGACATTACCAGGTCTTGTCAATTCAATTCCTCCATCCGGGGCGCCCGAAACCGTTTCCGGCATCGCCCCTGCAAATGCGTTGAGCGGTCACGAGACCAGTGAAACCGTAGCGCTCAGACTCCGGTTTTCGCCAAGGCCGTCGTTCCGCAGCAATTGCACCGAAACCCTTCCCGTCGAGGCGCCCGCCGGGATCGTCAGCCGCACGGGTTCGTCGACGAAATCCTCGCCCGGCACGGCGGGGTTGGCGCCGGCCCCGGGCACGAGACGGACGTCGACCGCGATGTCCTCGGGCGCCGGGGACGACAGCACGACTTCCAGAAGGATCGAGCCGCCGCTTTCGACGCTATTCTGCAGGAACCGGACTTCCGCGCCGGCGACAAGACCGGAGACGGCCTCGCGGGCAACTGTCCTGATCCGGCTGTCGCCTTCAACGGGCCGCCACAACTCCGAAGCGTCCGGCGCCGAACCGCCGGCCGCCACGCCCAGCCCTTCCCATCTCGGCGGTTTCGCCCGGCTTCCGAGGGGCATCCTGAAACCGACGCGGAACGAGACATCGTCGCGGCCTCCGCGGGAACGGTCGTAGCTTGCGCCAAAGTGCAGCCAGGAATGAGGGTGCCAGCGGAAGCCCAGACGCATGCCGTCGGTACGGCGCCCGGTTAGGGTCTCGGACTCCCGGCGATAGGCGGTGGCGCTCACGCCAAGCGTGGTAGTGAGTGGCACGCGCGCCGATAACTCCGTGCCCCCGAGCGCCCGTTCTTCCCAGCCCGGGTGACCGGCGCGCCAGCCCGTGGTCGGGATCAAGTGGCGGAGCGAACCGGTTCCCCATCTGCCGGCATAGTCGATCCCGGGAACGAGCACCTTGTGCCGCCATTCGGCATTTTGGAGCTGGAGCAGGGAGAGCCCGAGAATGTCGGCATCAGGCGCCTTCGAAACCCGGAAGCGATAGACGGGGCCGTAACGCAGATCGTTGCGTTGCTCGCTGGCGTCGTCGCGCCAGTGGGTAACGCCCTGCTGAAGGAACAGTGCCGATCCGGACGGCCGCTCCGCTGCCGACGGTTCCGCGCCGGCGAACGGAATGACGGCATCGATTTCGCCAGTCAGCCCGATCACGTTCGAATCAAGCGAATATGCCGACTTTCCGACCAGCCGAAAGCGCGGTCCGAAGGCCTCCTTGCCGTATTCGTTCGCCAAACCGGCGCCTTCGTCGAACAGCAGGGTCAGGCCGGTGCCCAGGAGGCAGCGCGCACCCTCTGAAAGCGATGCGTTTTCCACCGTCCCGCATCCGCCCCCACGAACCTGCAGTTCATCCCATAACCGGTCGGCCGGATCGGCCCGCGCAGCCGAAATGCCGGCGACGGCCGCAGCGCCAAGGACGGCGGCAACCGTCGACGCAAATATCTTCCGCGGGATACTGGGCGTCACAAGGAGGTCTCTCTTATCGTGGCCGGACAAAACTCTGTTTCCTGCCGTTCCGCCAAAGATCCGGCCCGCGGCCGCCGGTAGAAACCCTCTCCGCATTCACTACTGGATGCGCTGTCAGGCGTTGCCCAGGATGCACGAGACCGGGGGCATGCAGGACTTGGCCACCAAGAACTGCATTGCGAGTCCGTGGTATTCGCGGAAGAATTTCGAAACTTCGGAAAAATCATCAGAGATGCGGCGTCGCGGTTTCCTCAAGACTTTTATCCCCAGCTGATCCGGTGCTTGGAACACGCTGGAGCGACATATCGAAAAGTCTCGCTACACCTCGTTCGTTAACGTCAACGATCCGGCGTCGGTGGAAGCGCTCGGATGCACGCTAGAGAACTGGCTTGAAACGGCAATCGACAGCGTTGAAGGGATCACCTACCACAGGTGCCTGATGTGTCAAGACAAGGACGAAAATCCGACCGCGCCGACTCGTCAGGGTTTGATGCCCGGCGGATTTATGTACGGAAAGCCCCGCGGCCTGTACCAGGTTCGCCGCCATCGACAGCACCAGCAGGAGGCCAAGCGCGAGGCGCGCCTCAGCAGCAGCCAGCCGCCGACCCCGGCAATGATCCAGCAGGCGGGGCGCGGCGCAGCTCGCCCGCATGCAAGGGCGGGACGGCGGCCGGGGCAGCAGCCCCGGAGGCAGCCAGGCGAGATACGGCCCCCACCCCATCAGCGCGAAACCGGCCGCGCCGCCCCGGACATTGAAATCGGCGTCACCGGGCTCGGTCACTCCCGGCCCGACGCCTCTGCACCAACGGCTTCCCCTGCCGACCCAGGCATCGCCTCCCCGCACCGAAATCGCGTTTCGGCGCCAAGCGTCGCCTGCACAGGTCCCGCTATTGAAAACAGCCGCTGCCGGATTGATGACAGGTCCGCGTTCTCCGCCCGGGCTCCCCCGTAACCCGAGCCGCCGGCAATCCGTCG
>JAJECC010000023.1 GCA_022822205.1 Rhodospirillales bacterium
GGTTGACGCCGGCGTAAGTTGTCTGGAACGATACGGGGCATCTCAAAACCCGCGGGCCGCCGAGGTACAAAATACCGGGGAGCCGGGATGCCCCGCCGACGCTGAACGTTCACATTCCGGAAGACGCGCCAAACATGGTCCCGGTCATCTTCAGGTCCAAAGCGACTGGTGAGCCGCCGCCGATGCGGGCGGTCCCGGCGCGGCCGGCCATCGAAGAGGTGAAAATCCGGACGGCGAAGGCGGCGGCGTCATGACCGCGCCGCGCCTCGAACTGAAGGGCGTCACCAAGCGCTATCCGGGCGTGGTCGCCAACAACGACGTCGATCTCACCGTCATGCCCGGTGAAATCCACGCGCTGCTGGGCGAGAACGGCGCCGGCAAGAGCACGCTGGTGAAGTTCATCTACGGGGTTCAGCGGGCCGACGCGGGCTGGATGAAATGGGAGGGAAGGGAGGTGGAAATCCCCAATCCCAAGGCGGCGCGGGACCTGGGGATCGGCATGGTCTTTCAGCATTTCTCCCTGTTCGACGCCATGACCGTGGAGGAGAACATCGCGCTCGGGATTTCCGCCGAGCTGGCCAGGGGCGATCTCAACAGCCGGATCAAGGAAATCTCGGCAAGCTACGGCCTGCCCCTCGAACCGGACCGCTACGTCCATACCTTGTCGGTGGGAGAGCGCCAACGGATCGAGGTGGTGCGCTGTCTGCTGCAGAGCCCGAAGCTGCTGATCATGGACGAACCCACCTCGGTGCTGACCCCCCAGGAGGTGGAGGAGCTGTTCAAGACGCTCCGGCGGTTGTCCGGGGAAGGGGTTTCCATCCTCTACATCTCCCACAAACTGCAGGAGATCAAGGAGCTCTGCCACACCGCGACGATCATGCGGATGGGCGAGGTCGTCGACGATTGCGACCCGGCGGAGGAGACCGCGCGCTCCATGGCCGAAATGATGATGGGCAAGAACCTGGTGAGCCCGGAGCGGCCGGAGGGCATCGAGACCGGCGCGCCGCGGCTGGTGGTCAGGAATCTAACCATGGAATCGAGCGACCAGCACGGGGTCGATCTTCACGGCATTTCGTTCGAGGTGCGCTCGGGCGAGATTCTCGGCATCGCCGGAATCGCCGGCAACGGACAGACGGAGCTGCTGGACGCGCTGAGCGGCCAGGTTCCGGTGGACGACGACGATTCCATCATCATCGGCGGCAAGACCGTCGGCGGGGCCGGTCCCGTCGAGCGCCGGGCCGCCGGCTTGAGCTTCGTGCCGGAAGAGCGCCTGGGGCACGGCGCGGTGCCGGAAATGACGCTGTGGGAAAACGCCTTCCTGTCCGGCGCCACCCGCAAGGACCTCGTGAAATCCGGATTCATCCAGATCAAGAAGTCTTCACGATATGCTTCTGAAATCGTTGAAAAATTCAAGGTCAAAACCCCGGGCGTCCTGAACGCCGCCGGCTCGCTGTCCGGCGGCAATTTGCAGAAGTTCATCTTCGGCCGGGAAATCCTCCAGGATCCGTCGGTCATCGTGGTCCTCCAGCCCACCTGGGGCGTGGATGCGGGCTCGGCGGCCGCCATCCGGCAATCGCTGCTCGATCTGGCGGCGGGCGGCGCGGCCGTCCTCGTCATCTCCCAGGACCTCGAAGAATTGTTCGAGGTCGCGGACCAAATCGCGGTAATCTGTCAGGGCCGCTTGTCCAGGTCCTGGCCGCCGGACGAAATCACCGTCGATGAAATCGGCCTCCTGATGGCGGGGGTCGAGGCGGATCCCAGGGGGGCGGCGCACAACGGCGAGGCGGAGGGGCATGCTGGTTAGGCTCGAGAACCGGGGCGAAATCTCGAAGACGATGGTCTATGCCTCGCCGTTCATCGCCGTCGTTCTCACCCTGATCGCCGGCGTTTTCCTGTTCGCCCTCCTCGGCGTCAATCCGGTCGAGGCCATCCTGTCGTTCTTCATCACGCCGATTTCCACCCTCGACGGGTTCGCCGAGCTGTTCGTCAAGGGCACGCCCCTGGTGCTCATCGCCGTCGGCCTGTCCTTCGGCTTTCAGGCCAATGTGTGGAACATCGGCGCCGAGGGGCAGTTGACCGTCGGCGCGCTGGCGGGCGGCGGCCTGGCGCTGCTGTTCTTCGAGAGCGAAAGCCTGTTCCTGCTCCCGGCCATGGCGGCCGCCGGTATTCTGGGCGGGATGGCCTGGGCGGCGATCCCGGCGTTTCTGAAGACCCGCTACAATACCAACGAAATCCTCACCAGCCTGATGCTGGTCTATGTGGCGCTCCTGCTGCTGAGCTACCTGATCCACGGGCCCTGGAAGGACCCGGAGGGGCAGAACTTCCCCGAGTCCCGACTGTTCCCGGATGCCGGCATCCTGCCGGTGATGATCGAAACCACGCGGATGCACGTCGGCTGGCTGTTTGCGCTGGCGGCGGTCGCCACCGGCTGGATACTGATCGCGCGGCACGTCATCGGGTTCCAGATCCGGGTGACCGGCATGGCGCCCATGGCGGCCAGCTTCGCCGGCTTCAAGGAGAAGAGGATTATCTGGATCACGCTCTTGATGAGCGGCGGCGCGGCGGGGCTTGCGGGGATGGTCGAGGTTTCGGGCCCGATCCAGCAGATCGTGCCGAACATTTCGCCGGGCTACGGCTTCACCGCAATCATCGTCGCCTTCCTCGGGCGGCTGCATCCGGTCGGCGTGCTGTTCGCCGGGCTCCTCATGGCGCTGACCTATCTCGGCGGCGAAAACGCCCAGATCGAGATGAACCTGCCCAATGCGGTCACCGGCGTCTTCCAGGGCATGCTGCTGTTCTTCCTGCTGGCCGCCGACGTGCTGATCAAGTACCGGGTGAAATTCGGCGGCCCGAAGACGGCCGGCGCGGCGGAAGGGGCAGGCTGATGCCCGAATGGTTCATTCCCTTCCTGTTGTCCGTGGTGACCGCCTCGACGCCGTTCGTCTTTGCCGGCATCGGCGAACTGGTGGTCGAGAAGTCGGGCGTCCTCAATCTCGGCGTCGAGGGGATGATGATCGTCGGCGCCGTCTCGGCCTTCGCCGCGGGCGTCACCACCGGCAGCGGTCCCCTCGCGGTCTTCACCGGCGCCTTCGCCGGGGCGGCCATGGCGCTGATCTTCGGCGTCCTCACCCTCTATCTGCTGTCCAACCAGGTCGCCACCGGCCTTGCCCTGACCCTGTTCGGGCTGGGCCTGAGCGCGCTGATGGGCCACGGCATGGTCGGCAAGACGTTCCCCGGCCTGCCCCACCTGGAATTTCCTCTCCTGGAGCAGATCCCGGTCATCGGCCCGCTGATCGGCACCCTGCTGCTGGGGCACGACGTTCTGGTCTACTTCTCGGTGGTCCTGGTGATCGCCGTCGGCTGGTTCCTCAACAAGAGCCGTGCGGGCATGGTGCTCCGCGCCGTCGGCGAAAACCACAACGCGGCCCATTCCATCGGCTATCCGGTCAATCTGGTGCGCCTGCTGGCGGTGCTGTTCGGCGGCGCCATGGCCGGCCTCGGCGGCGCCTATCTGTCGCTGGTCCACACGCCGCTATGGGTCGAGAACATGACCGCCGGGCGGGGCTGGATCGCGCTGGCGCTGGTGGTGTTCGCGTCCTGGCGTCCGGCCCGGGTGTTCGTCGGCGCCTATCTGTTCGGCGGCCTCACCATCATGCAGCTTCACGCCCAGGGCCTCGGGATCGAGATTCCGCCGCAGGTCCTTGCAATGGCGCCCTATCTCGCGACAATCGTCGTTCTGGTGATCATTTCCCGGGACAGCGCCCTGGTGCGTCTCAACGCGCCGGCCTGTCTCGGCAAGAGCTTCCACGCAACCGGCTAAGTCACAATTGAAAGGGAGAATAGGAAAATGAAACTAGGCAAGAAACTGGGTCTGCTCTCCGGCCTCGCCGCGGGCGTCATGCTCGCCGCGACCGGTCTCGCGCAGGCCGCCGACCCGCTGAAGGTCGGCTTCGTCTATGTGGGCCCGGTGGGCGACCACGGCTGGACCTACGAGCACAATCAGGGCCGCATCGCCGTCGAGAAGGCGCTGGGCGACAAGGTGAAGACCTCGTTCGTCGAGAGCGTGCCGGAAGGCGCCGACGCCACGCGGGTCATTACCCGGCTGGCCTCGACCGGTCACGGTCTCATTTTCACCACGTCGTTCGGCTATATGAATCCGACCGTCCGCGTCGCCAAGCGGTTCCCGAAGGTCAAGTTCGAGCACGCCACCGGCTTCAAGCGGGCCGACAACGTCGCGACCTATTCGGCGCGGTTCTATGAAGGCCGGCACGTGGTCGGCCTGATCGCCGGCAAGATGACCAAGTCCAACGTCCTCGGCTATGTGGCGTCGTTCCCGATCCCCGAAGTGATCCGGGGCATCAACGCCGTCGCCATCGCCGCCCGTTCGGTCAATCCCAAAGTGACCGTGAAGGTGGTCTGGGTCTCGTCCTGGTTCGACCCGGGCAAGGAAGCGGACGCCGCGAAGGCGCTCATCGACCAGGGCGCCGACGTGATGCTGCAGCACACGGATTCGCCGGCGCCGGTTCAGGCGGCCCAGGGCCGGGGCATCTGGGCGATCGGCCAGGCATCCGACATGAAGGCCTTCGGGCCCAAGTCCCACCTCACCGCCATCATCGACGATTGGGCGCCGTACTACATCGAGCGCACCAAGGCGGTTCTCGACGGCACCTGGAAGTCGGGCGACGTCTGGGGCGGCTTCAAATCCGGCATGGTGAAGCTCTCCGACTACAACGCCGCCATTCCGGCGGACGTGGTGGCGATGGCCGAGAAGGCCCGGAAGGGCATCATCGACGGCAGCGTCCATCCCTTCGCGGGTCCGATCAAGGATCAGTCGGGCAAGATCATCCTCAAGGCCGGTGAGGTCATGGACGACAAGACCATGCTCGGCATGAACTTCTATGTGGAAGGCGTCGAAGGCAAGATCCCGCAATAGGCATTGCCGGATGCGGCCGGTTCCGGCCAGTTTTGGATTGACCCCCGGGACCGGCCGTTCGCCTTCGCCGAACAACGATCATGACCGCAGGCGGTGACGCGCCGGCGCTGGCCGTCCGGGGCCGGGTGCTGAGCTTCGACGACGATCCCGAAACCGCGGGGGACGCCGCCTATACCTACCTCGAAGACGGCGCCGTCCTGATCGAGGGCGGTACGATTACCGCGGTGCTCGATGCGGCGGACATTCCCGCCGGCGTTGAGGTCGATCATTACCCGGATCACCTGATCACGCCGGGCTTCATCGACGCCCACGTCCACTATCCCCAGTTGGGGGTGATCGCGTCCTACGGCGGCAAGCTCATCGATTGGCTCAACAACTACACGTTCCCGGAAGAATCCAGGTTCGCCGACCGCGACGTGGCCGCCGCCGCCGCCAAGCTGTTTTTCGACGAACTGGTGCGCAACGGATTTACCGCCGCCGCGGTCTATTGCACCACCCACCCGCAGTCGGTGGACGCCTGCTTCGAGGAAGCCGCCCGCCGGGGCCTCAGGACCGTCGCCGGCAAGGTGCTGATGGACCGCCACGCGCCGGACGAACTGCTGGATACCCCGCAGGAGGCCTACGACCGTTCCAAGGCGCTGATCGGGAAGTGGCATGGGGTGGGGCGGAGCCTCTACGCCATCACGCCCCGCTTCGCGCCGACATCGTCGCCGGAGCAGCTGGAGGCCGCGGGGGCGCTGTTTGCCGAGCACGAGGGCGTTTATGTCCAGTCCCATGTGTCGGAAGACGTCCGCGAGATCGAGTGGGTGGAACGCCTGTTCCCCGAGGCCGACTCTTATTTGGATGTCTATGACCGGTTCGGCCTGCTGGGCGAGCGGGCGCTCTTCGGCCACGGCATTCATTTCTCCGCCGCCGAGACGGCGCGGGCCGCGGAGACCGGCGCCACCATCGTGCACTGTCCGACATCCAACCTGTTCCTGGGCAGCGGCCTCTTCGAGTTCCGCAAGCTGAAGGGGGCGGGCATCCCCGTGGCCCTCGGCACCGATGTGGGCGGCGGCACGTCCATGTCGCCCTTCGCCACCATGAAGGCGGCCTACGAGATCGCGCGGTTCCACAACGACGCCGTCTCGCCTTTCGAGTGCTTTTACCTGGCGACCCTCGGCGGCGCCCGGGCGCTGCATCTGGGGGACAGGATCGGCCGCCTGGCGCCCGGCTACGAGGCCGATGTGACGGTGATCGACCCGGCCTCCACCGATCTCATCGCCCACCGCGCGGGCCGCGCCGAAACGCTTGGGGAATTGCTGTTCGCTCAGATCGTGCTGGCCGACGACCGGGCGATCCGCGCGACCTACGGGAACGGGGCGAAGGTGTACGAGCGGGACGGCTAACCGCCGAATTCGCCCACCGGCGCGCCGGTAAATTCCGTCTCGACGGCGAGCAGCGCGCCCGCGGCGGGCTCGGCGGACAGCTCTTCGCTCCCGAGCCGCTGCCGCGCCGAGGTGACGAACAGGGTCTTCATCCCGGGGCCGCCGAAGGCCGGCATGGTCGGCTGCGAGACGGGGAGGGGGATTTCCATGCCGGCCGATCCGTCCGGCAGTGTCCGGCGCAGGCGTCCGCCGCCGTATTGGGCCGTCCAGTAACCGCCGTCCGTGTCCATGGCCGCGCCGTCGACCCCGCCGTCGAGAGCGCGGTCGAAGGTGAAGAATTCCGTCTCCTCCGATATATCGCCCGTCGCGGCGTCGAATCCGGACGCCCGCACCACACCCGAGCGCGTGTCGGTGCGGAACATGCGGGCATCATCCGGCGACCACGCCAGGCCGTTGGGGATTTTGAGACCGCTTTCGATCAGCGTCGCCGACAGGTCGGGATCGATCCGGTAGAAACCGCCCGTCGCCAGATCGGGATCGTGCTTGTTCATGGTCCCGACCCACAGCCGTCCGGCGGCATCGCACTTGCCGTCATTGGGGCGGTTGTCCGGAATTCCGGCCTCCAGCGGCGCCAGCCGGTCCAAATTTCCGGTCGCGGGATCGAAGCCGTGGATTCCGTCCTCCAGGGCGACGATCAGCCCGCCCTTCCGGCGGAGCGAAATCATCCCGGGATGGCTGGGCAAATCCCAGGACCGGGTCCCGCCCGAACCGGGATCGGTCCGGTGGATCAGCTTGCCCTGGATATCGATCCAGTAGACGGCGTTCTCGCCGGCGGACCACACCGGCGATTCTCCAAGCTCGGCGCGGACGTCGCCCAGGACGGATGGTTCAGCCATGAACGCAGTCTACAAGGCGGCGGGCGCAGGGAAAATACCGCCATAGGAGTGTTGAGGCGATGAGGCATAAAATGATTGCGTCATGGCCGGGCCCAGACCCGGCCTTCAGTCGGCCGAAGCCGACTTTCGGACGGCGTAGGCCGGCCATCCACGTGTATCGCCGCCCGCCAGACGTGGATCACCGGGTCCTTGCCCGGTGATGACGACTTGCGGGTGAGCGAGGAGAGGGACAGGGTGAGGGGGGCCGCGAAAACGGCCCCCCCTGATCGAGCACGGAACCTAGTCCAGATCGAAACGATCCGCGTTCATCACCTTGGTCCAGGCGGCGACGAAGTCATGCACGAACTTCTCTGCGTTGTCGTCCTGGGCGTAGAGCTCGGCATAGGCCCGCAGGATCGAGTTGGATCCGAACACCAGATCGACCCGGGTCGCGGTCCACTTCACCGCGCCCGTCTCCCGGTCGACGATCTCATAGAGATTTTCGCCGGCCGGTTTCCAGGCATAGGCCATGTCGGTGAGGTTGGCGAAGAAGTCGGTGGTCAAGGCGCCTTCCCGGTCGGTCAGCACGCCGTGGCCGGACCCGCCGTGGTTGGCGCCGAGGACCCGCATGCCGCCGACCAGCGCCGTCATCTCATGGGCGGTCAGGCCCATCAGCTGGGTGCGGTCGAGCAGCAGCTCTTCCGCGTCGACGGCATAGCTCTCCTTCAGCCAGTTGCGGTAGCCGTCATGGATCGGCTCCAGGGGCTCGAAGGACTCCGCGTCCGTCGCCTCGTCCGTCGCGTCGCCCCGGCCGGGCGTGAACGGCACCTCGACGTCGACGCCCGCCGCCTTCGCCGCCTGCTCCACGCCCACGTTACCCGCCAGCACGATCACATCGGCGATGCTGGCGCCGGTTTCCCCGGCGATGGGCTCGAGCGCTGCCAGCACGCGGGCGAGGCGCTCCGGCTCGTTGCCTTCCCAGTCCTTCTGCGGCGCCAGGCGAAGCCGCGCGCCGTTCGCGCCGCCCCGGAGGTCGGAGGCGCGGAAGGTGCGGGCGCTGTCCCAGGCGGTCGAGACCATCTCCGCGACGGAGAGACCGCTGTCGGCGATCTTCGCCTTCACGGCGCCCACGTCGTAGTCCGTACCGCCGGCCGGGACCGGGTCCTGCCAGATCAGGTCCTCGTCCGGCACGTCCGGGCCGATATAGCGGGCCCTGGGTCCCATGTCCCGGTGGGTCAGTTTGAACCAGGCGCGGGCGAAGGTTTCGGCGAAATAGTCCGGGTCCTTGTAGAAACGCTCCGAGATTTCCCGGTAGATGGGGTCCTCGCGCATGGCCATATCGGCGTCCGTCATCACCGGCATGCACCTGATGGACGAATCCTCGACATCGACCGGCTTGTCCTCCTCCTTGATGTCGACGGGCGCCCACTGGTTGGCGCCGGCCGGGCTCTTGGTGAGCTCCCATTCGTGGTTCAGCAGCATCTCGAAGTAGCCGTTGTCCCACTGGGTGGGATGGGTGGTCCAGGCGCCCTCGACCCCGCTGCTCACGGCGTGGCGGCCGACGCCCGGGCTGACCGGATTGCGCCAGCCGAGCCCCTGTTCCTCGATGTCGGCGCCTTCGGGTTCCGGACCCAGTATCGACGCATCGCCGTTGCCGTGCGCCTTGCCGACCGTATGGCCGCCCGCGGTCAGCGCGACGGTTTCCTCGTCGTTCATCGCCATGCGGGCGAAGGTTTCGCGGACCTCCAGCGCCGTCTTTTTGGGGTCGGGATTGCCGTTCACGCCTTCCGGGTTGACGTAGATGAGGCCCATCTGCACCGCGGCCAGCGGGTTTTCCAGCGATTGCGCGTCATCGTCGTCGTCGTAGCGGCCGCGTCCGAGCCATTCCTTCTCCGAGCCCCAATAGGTGTCCTTCTCGGGGTGCCAGATATCCGGCCGGCCGAAGCCGAAGCCGAAGGTCTTGAGCCCCATGGACTCGTAGGCGATGGTGCCCGCGTATGCGAGCAGGTCGGCCCAGCTCAGCTTGTTGCCGTACTTCTTTTTGATCGGCCACAGCAACCGGCGCGGCTTATCGAGGCTTACGTTGTCGGGCCAGGAGTTCAACGGCGCGAACCGCAGGTTGCCGGTCCCGGCCCCGCCGCGCCCGTCCGCGGTGCGGTAGGTGCCCGCGGCATGCCAGGTCATGCGGATCATCAACCCGCCATAGTGGCCCCAGTCCGCCGGCCACCAGTCCTGGCTGTCGGTCATCAGGTCCTGGAGATCCTTCTTGAGCGCGGCGAAGTCGAGGGTTTTGACTTCCTCGCGGTAATCGAAGTCCGGTCCCATGGGATCGGTCCTGGTGTCGTGCTGATGGAGGATGTCGAGATTCAGCGTATTGGGCCACCAGTCGGTGACCGTGGATTGGGTGATTGTCATCCCGCCGTGCATGACCGGGCATTTGCCGGCCGCCGCGCCATCGTTTCCGTCCATGTTGATCTCCTTTGAAGCAATGCAAACCAGGCGTTCGGTCTGTCATGTATTAGTTATATGAACCAAACGTCTATCTCGTAAATTACAATAATTCCAAAAAAGGAAATTGCAACGGGAATCATCCACGAAACGATCAATTCACCCGCAAATCGTCATCACCACGCCAAAGCCGTCATGCCCGGACTTGATCCGGGCATCCACGGGCCACCGGCGGGCGACCGCTCCAGGTTCGTGGATGGCCGGCCTACGCCGTCCGAAAGTCGGCTTCGGCCGACTGAAGGCCGGGTCTGGGCCCGGCCATGACGCTTTGGGGCGGCGGCGCTCCTCACCGTCTCACCCGACAGCCGTCATGCCCGGGTCTTTGCCCGGCCATGACGCAATCATTTTAGGCCGCCGCTGCCGCCATCCCTTCAGATCAGCTCTCCGCCCCGATTTCCGCGAGGCGTTCCAGGAGCCGGCGCACATGGCCGCCTTCGATCATCGAAGACCGCCATCCGGCGCAGAAGCGCTCGCCGCGCACGACCAAGGTGAGCATCCGCCGGATTTCGGGCAGCGTCGCGACCCTCACCGCCGCCTCGTCCATGAGCAGCTTCTTCGTCTCTTCGGGGACGTAGCCGGCGTCCATCCAGCATCCCTGGTTCACGATCAGGCCGATGAAGCTATCGACCGTTTCGTTGTACTCCGGCCAGGGAAAGGCGGTCCTCATATCCCATCGCACGATCGGCGGCGGCGC
>JAJECC010000091.1 GCA_022822205.1 Rhodospirillales bacterium
ATTCCGCGGATTCGCCCGAATTTCGGGCGTTGCCGCTTTTCAAGGCCCTGAGGATATGCAAATTCTGCATGCCATTCGGGCGCGCTCAAAGGAAGGAACGGACATGGGACCATTCGGCATCGGACAGGCGGTAACCCGGGAGGAGGACCCCCGGCTGCTGGTCGGCCACGGCCGCTATGTCAACGATCACAACCTGCCCGGCCAGACCCACGCCTATCTGCTGCGCTCTCCCCACGCCCATGCCGAGATTACCTCCATCGACACCGCCGCCGCGGCCGCCGCGGCCGGGGTTCTCGCGGTCTACACCGCCGAGGACGTGGCCGCCGACGGGATCGGCTGGCCGAAGATGGAAGGGCCCCTGAAGCGGGAAGGCGGCGCGCCGCCCTTTCACTGCCCCCATCCGGGCCTCGCCCGGGGACGGGTCCGCTATGTGGGCGATCCCGTCGCCCTGGTGATCGCCGAGACCGTCGATGAGGCCAAGGACGCCGCCGAGCTGATCGAGATCGGCTTCGAGGCGCTGCCCGCCAACGTGGATACGGCCCGCGCCGTCGAGCCCGGCTGTCCCCCTCTGTGGGACGAAAACCCGGGCAATATCGCCGGCGAGTTCCGCTCCGGCGACGCGGACGCCGTCGAGGCGGCCTTCGCCGCCGCCCGGCACATCGTCAGGCGGCGCTTCGTCATTACCCGGCTCCACGCCCAGTACATGGAGCCCCGGGGGACGCTCGGCTATTACGACGAGAGGGAACGGCGCTACGTGCTGCATGTGGACGTGCAATACCCCCACCGGCTCAGGAACGTGCTGGCGGAGGACATCCTCAAGGTGCCGGAGCAGGACGTGCACATCATCGCCGGGGACGTGGGCGGCGGCTTCGGCACCAAGGGCTGGCAGTACGTGGAGCACCGGCTGACCCTGTGGGCGGCGAAGAAACTGGGCCGCCCGGTCAAATGGTCGTGCGAACGTTCCGAGGCCCTGCAGGCCGACGAGCACGGCCGGGATAACGTGAGCGAGGCCGAATTGGCCTTCGATGCCGACGGCAAAATTCTCGGGCTCCGGGTCAGGACGCTGGCCAACGTGGGGGCCTATGTGTCGTCGGTCCGGAACTTCCTGTCGGTGTTCGGCTCCACCGGCCTGCTCGCCGGGGTCTACGACATCCCGGCGGCCCATGTGCATGTCAGGGCGGTTCAGACCAACACCCAGGCGACGGCGCCCTATCGCGGCGCCGGCCGGCCCGAAGCCAACTACGTCATCGAGCGGATGATGTCCGAGGCGGCGCGGGAACTGGGCGGCGCGCTCGGCCTCGACGCCTTTTCGCTGCGGCGGCAAAACCTGATCGCGCCCGACGCCTTCCCCTACAAGACGGCGCTCACCTTCACCTACGACTGCGGCGACTTCGCCGCCAACATGGACAAGCTTTGCGCCCTCGCCGACATGGACGGGTTCGAGGCGCGCCGCGCCGAGGCCAAGTCCCGCGGCAGACTCAGGGGGCTGGGCATCGCCAATTCCATCGAGCAGGCGGCGGGCCCCGGCCTCGAATTCTGCGAGATCCGGTTCAATCCGTCGGGGACCGCGCTGGTCCTCATGGGCACCAAGTCACAGGGCCAGGGGCACGAGACCATGTACAAGCAGATCGTCTCCGGCCGGCTCGGGATCGAGCCCGCGGACATCAAGGTGATGGACGGCGATACGGACAAGGTGGTGTTCGGCGTCGGCACCATGGGCTCGCGCTCGGCGGTGATGGGCGGATCGTCGGCCCATATCGCGGCCGGCAAGGTGGCCGCCAAGGCGGCCAAGATCGCCGCTCACATCCTGGAGGCGGCCGAGGCCGACATCGAACTGGAGGGCGGGCGGTTCATCGTCGCCGGCACCGACAAGTCGATCCCGTTCAAGGAGGTGGCCAAGGCGGCCTTCGCGCCGCCCAGGCTGCCGCCCGGAATGGAGCCCGGCCTCTACGAGACCGGTACCTTCCGCACGCCCGACTACACCTTTCCCAACGGCTGCCACGCCTGCGAGGTGGAGATCGATCCCGAGACCGGCAAGGTGGACGTGGTGGGGTATTCCATCGTCGACGACGTCGGCACGGTGATCAATCCCGTCACGCTGAAGGGTCAGATCCACGGCGGCATCGCCCAGGGCCTGGGACAGGTGCTGATGGAGCAGGTGGTCTACGATCCGGACAGCGGCCAGCTGATGACCGGCTCGTTCCAGGACTACGCCATGCCGCGGGCCGACGATCTGGCCGAGACCCGGATCGGCGGCAACCCGGTGCCGACGAAGAACAACCCCTTGGGCGTCAAGGGCGCGGGCGAGGCGGGGACGTGCGGCGCGCTGCCCGCCGGCATGAACGCGGTGGCCGACGCGCTCCGCCAGGCGGGGATCGAGGGCATGGACATGCCGGCGACCCCGGCCCGGGTATGGGCGGCGCTGCGGGACGGAAACGGAGGCGCGTAGCCCTTGTCCCGCTATCTTTTCCCGCTGGCCCTGTTCGCCGTCCTACTGGCGCTGGTGATCGCCACCCGGGAGGACGGGACCCTGAAGGGCATGGCCCGGGTGGTCGACGGCGCGACAATCGTGATGGACGGCAGGCGGCTCCGGCTCGACGGACTCAGGCCGTTCCCCCTGGACGAGATCTGCCGGGGGGCGGCGGAGACCGGCAACTGGCCCTGCGGCCGGGAGGCGGCGTACGCGCTCTCGCGGCTGATCGACCGGCGGGGGCTCGAATGCGCGGTCAGGACCGAAACGCGGGGCGATACGGAGGCGGTCTGCAAGCGGGGCGACGCCGATGTGGCGCTGGAGATGCTGCGCCGGGGCTGGGCGCGGACCGACCTCGGCGGCGCTCCGGCGGCGGCCCAGTCCGAGGCCCGCGCGGCGCGGCGGGGCGTTTGGCGCTAGGACAGCTGGGGCGCAATCCGGCGTGCCGTTAGCCTGCCTTGCATTCCTTTCGGGCGTTCACCACTATTGCCGCAACAAACGGATGATATCGGGGAGGCAGCATGTTCAAGGATCGCGTCGAACACCGGTGGATCGAGACCTTCGTCACGGCGCTGGAATATTGCAAGGTCGAGGCGGGCGAGGAGGTCGCCATCCTCTCCGAGACCCAATCCCGGGAGATCAACGTCCACCTGACCGAGCTGGCGTTGCTGCGCCTGGGCGCGAGGCCGTTCCACGTGGTCATGCCGACCCCGCCGCAATCGGCCCCGGTGCCGGTGCGTTCCACGGGCGCGTCCAACGTGGTTCAGGGGCTGGGCCCCGTGGTCAAGGCCCTGTCCGAGTGCACCATGGTGGTCGATCTCACCGTCGAGGGCATGCTGCATGCGCCCGAATTGCCGGGGATCATCGGCAACGGGGCGCGGCTGTTCATGGTTTCGAACGAACACCCGGACGCCCTCGAGCGGCTGCTGCCCGATCCGGCGCTGACGGAAAAGGTCAAGGCGGCGGTGAAGAAGATCCGGGCCGCCAAGGAAATGACCGTGCAGTCCGATGCCGGCACCGATCTCACGATCGCCATCGAGGGATCGCCGAGCGCCGGGGTGTGGGGCTATTGCGACCGGCCCAAGACCGTCGCCCACTGGCCGGGCGGCATCGTCGTCGCCTTCCCGCCGGCGAATTCGGTGAACGGCACGCTGGTGCTCGACGTCGGCGACGTGAACCTGACCTTCAAGCGCTACCTGCAGGACCCGGTGACGCTGACCATCGAGAACGACTTCGTCACCGGGATCGAGGGTACGGGCACCGATGCCGAGCTGTTCCGGCGTTACATGGCGGCCTGGGGCGACAGGAACGCCTACGGCGTCTCCCATGTCGGCTGGGGCCTGAACCCGGCGGCCCGCTATGAGGCCATGACCATGTACGACCAGCGGGATTTCCAGGGCACCGAACTTCGCGCCTTCGCCGGCAACTTCCTCTATTCCACCGGCGCCAACGAGTTCGCCAAGCGCTACACGCTGGGCCACTTCGATATTCCGGTGCGGAACTGCACCGTGGCGCTGGACGGCGAGAACGTGGTCGAGAAGGGCGCGCTTGCCGGCGAGTTCGCGGAGGCCGCCGAATAGGGCCCGATATGAGCGACGCGCCTTTCCCCCCGACCTACAATGAAGCTGGTGATGGACCCGGGCTGATCTTCATGCACGGGATCGGCGGCGATGCCGACGCCTTCCGGTTTCAGCTCGATCACTTTGCCGCCGCCTACCGCGCGGTGGCGTGGAACATGCCGGGATACCGGGGGTCGGCGGCCATCGACCCGGTGACGTTCCCCGGGCTGGCCGCCGCCCTGGCGGCGCTGCTCGACCATCTCGGCCTGGAGACCGCCCATCTCGTCGGCCATTCCATCGGCGGCATGGTTGCCCAGGAAATGGCCGCCATGCATCCCGAGCGGATCGCCAGCCTGGTGCTCGCCCAGACCAGCCCGGCGTTCGGGCGTCCCGACGGGGATTTCCAGAAGAAATTCGTCGCCGACCGGCTGGGTCCGCTGGACGATGGCCGGGGCATGGAGGACATCGCCGGCGAGGTGATCGAGACGATGTTTCCCCCCGGCGCCGACCCGCAGGCCGTCCGTCTCGCCCGGGACGCCATGGCGGCGGTGCCCGAAGACACCTACCGGGCGGTGGTCCGGTGCCTGGTCACCTTCGACCGGCGCGACAATCTCGGCAAAATCGGCGTGCCGACCCTGGTACTGGCGGGCGGGAAGGACGCCAACGCGCCCGCCGGCATGATGGAAAAAATGGCCGGCAAAATTCCCGGCGCCCGGTATCACTGCATGCCCGGCGCCAACCACCTGGCCAATCTCCAATGCCCCGACCTGTTCAACGGGGCGATCCAGCAATTTCTCGACCAGATCTAGGGAGGGTCCCGAATGGCGACCGCGAACACTCAACTCGACGCCCCCATGTACGATCCCAAGGCGTGGCGGCTGACCAAAAAGCAGGCGGACCTGACGGCGAAGGCGCGGAAGCTGGGCCAGGAGAAATTCGCCGAGAGGGCCGACAAATGGGACCGGGACGCCATCTTCCCGATGGAGAACTACAAGGACCTCCACAAGTCGAAGCTGCTGGGTATCTGCGTGCCGTCCGGGAACGGCGGCATCGGCGCCGATTACATGACCTACATGCTGACCGCCGCCGAGATCGGGCGCTACTGCGGCACCACGTCGCTGACCTGGAACATGCACGTCAGCTCCTGCCTGTGGACCGGCGATCTCGCCGACGACCTCCAAATGACGGCGTCCCAGCGCAAGACCCACAACCGCCGCCGGGCCATCCACTACAAGCGGATCGTCAAGGACGGCGCGATCTACGCCCAACCGTTTTCCGAGGGCGGCGCGGCGGCGGCCGGGGCGGCGCCCTTCGGCACCACCGCGACCAAAACCGACGGCGGCTGGCTGATCAACGGCAAGAAGATCTTCGCCTCACTGGCGGGCTCGGCGGACTATTACGGCGTGCTGTGCACCGAGAAAAAACAGAACCTGTCCAGGCGGGACACCATGTACGTGGCGGTGCCGTCGGACGCCGAAGGGGTCACCGTGGTCGGCGACTGGGATCCGCTCGGCATGCGCGGAACCGTCAGCCGCAATCTCCTGTTCGACAACGTGTTCGTCAGCAACGACGAACAGCTGATGCCCAAGGGAATCTATTTCGCGGCGGCGACCAGCTGGCCGCACATGTTCCTGACCCTGACGCCCACCTACATAGGCATCGCCCAGGCGGCCTACGATTTCACCGTCCTGTATCTGCGCGGCGAAGCGCCGGGCACGCCGCCGGTGAAGCGGCGGATGTATCCGACCAAGCAGCTGGCGGTGGCCAACATGCACATGATGTTGGAGCAGACCAAGTCGGTGTGGTTCCAGGCGATTGCCGAGGCCGGCCCCAACCCGAGCAAGGAGCAGGTGCTGCGGGCCTACACGGCGCAATATTCGGTGATGGAGAATTCCAACGAACTCTGCCGGATGGCGATCCGCACCTGCGGCGGACAATCCATGCTCAAGAGCCTGCCGCTGGAGCGGCTCTACCGGGACAGCCGCTGCGGCGCCCTGATGCTGCCGTGGACGGCGGAGATTTGTCAGGACCGCCTCGGCCGCGAAGCCCTCTACAACAGGGGCGAGGAGGACGAGTGAGCGACGACCTCTCCGGCTGGATCGAGACCCACGCCGGATTCACGCCCGACAAGGTCGCCCTCAAGCATGCGCGGGGGGAGGAGACCTACGCCGAGTTCGCCGACCGGGTCCGGACCTATGCCCGGATGCTCAAGCACCGGCTTGGCGTCGGGCGGGGCGACCGGATCGCCTATCTCGGCCCCAACACCGCCGAATATTTGTTCCTGTTCTTCGCCGCGGCCCGGCTGGGGGCCATGTTCCTGCCGCTCAACTGGCGCCTGGCGGCGGCGGAGCATGCGTACATCCTGCGGGACTCGGGCGCCAAGGCGGTGTTCTGCGACGATGAGTATCTCGATCACGCCGAGGGGTTCAGGATCGATTTCCCGGATACCGCCTTCGTCGACTGCCGCGGCGCCGCATCCCGCTTCGGCTGGCACCTTCTCGACGAAGAGCTGTCCCTGGCGGAGGGCGACGACCACAACCCCCATGTGAATGCCGATGCGCCGTTTCTGCTGGTCTATACCTCGGGCACGACCGGCCGGCCCAAGGGCGCGGTGCTGACCCAGGAAGCCATCCACTACAACGCCCTCAACTGCGTTCACGCCGCCGACATGCGGAGCGATGACAAGATCCTGGTGAGCATCCCCCTGTTTCATGTCGGCGGTCTCAACATCATGCTGACCCCGGGGCTCTATTGCGGGGCATCCATCGTCCTGCACGAGCGGTTCGATCCCGGCGACGCCTTGCGGAGCATCGAAGAGGACCGGATCACCCTGATCATCGCGGTGCCGGCGGTCATGCAGGCGCTGAGGGGGCATCCCGGCTGGGAGAGCGCCGATTTGTCGTCGCTCCGGCAGATGACCACCGGCTCGACCATCGTGCCGGTGGCGATGATCCAGCCGTTCCTCGACCGGGGCATGGCCGTCTGCCAGCTATACGGCTCCACCGAAACGGCGCCCGGCGCCATCTACCAGTTGGCCGCCGACGGCTACCGCAAGCCGGGCTCCATCGGCAAGCCGGCCCTTCACTGCGACGCGCGGATCGTCGATGCCGACGGCGCCGACGTGGCGCCCGGCGAGTCCGGCGAAATTCTCATCAGGGGCAAGAGCATCCTCTACGAATATTGGGGCAACGAGGAGGCGACCCGGGAGGCCATCCGCGACGGCTGGTTCCATACCGGCGACGTGGGCTACCGGGACGAAGACGGCGATTATTGGGTCAACGACCGCCTGAAGGACGTGATTATTTCGGGCGGCGAGAACATCTACCCGGCGGAAGTGGAGCAGGTGCTGTACGGCATGGACGAGGTGGAGGACGCCTCGGTGGTCGGCCGCCCGGACGAGAAATGGGGCGAGGTGCCGGTGGCGGTGATCGCGCTCCGCGACGGCGCGGCCCTGGACAAGGAGACGGTGGCCGGGCGGCTCGACGGCGTGCTGGCGCGCTTCAAGCACCCGAAGGACGTGGTCTTCGTCGACGAATTCCCGCGCAACGCCATGGGCAAAATTCTCAAGTACGAACTGCGCGGCCTCGTGGCGGGCGGCTGAGACCAGGGTCGGACCCGATTAGGGGAATCCCGTTTTATGCCCTCTTACCCTGACGAGAGCGAGGGAACCCACCCCAACCCTCCCCCTTGACGGGGGTGAAGATGAGGGTGGGGGTGAAGATAAGGGTGGGGGTGGATCGACAATCCCCCTCACCCAGCCCACCGGACCGGCTCCGCCGGCCGGAGGACAGGCACGGCTAAGCTCGCTTCGCTCGCCAAGCCTCCGCATCCCTCTCCTCCGGGGGAGAAGGACCTTGTGTCGCGCCGTCCTCAGCCGCCGCAACGCTCACAGGTCCGGCGCCTCCAGGGGCCGCCAGCCGTTGGCCAGGGTCAGCGGGGCGCCGCTCAGGGCCTGCAGGTCTTCCAGGGACAGCGTTTCGATTTTCTCCCGCACCACGAGGCCGTCCGGGGTGACGTCGATGATGGCGAGATCGGTGTATATGCGGTTCACGGAGCCGGGCCCGGTGAGGGGGAGCGTGCACTCACGGACGATCTTGGGCGCGCCGTCCCTGCCGTTGTGCTCGCAGATAACCCAGACGTTCCTGGCGCCGGCGGCCAGGTCCATCGCGCCGCCGACGGCGGGCGCGGTGGGGGAGCCGGGGAGCCGCCAGTTGGCAAGGTCGCCGTTCTCGGCCACCTGATAGGCGCCGAGAACCGCGATATCCACATGCCCGCCGCGGATCATGATGAAGCTGTCGGCGTGGTGAAACATGGCGGCGCCGGGCACCAGCGATACCGGCTGCTTGCCCGCATTGGTGAGGTCGTCCGGCAATATGCCGTCGGTCTCGTCCTTGGGCTTCATGCCGAGCACGCCGTTTTCCGAATGGAAGATGATCTCGCGGCCCCCCGGCGCATGTTCGAGCACCAGCAGCGGGATGCCGACGCCCAAATTCACGTACGACCCCTCGGCGATATCCCGGCCGAGGCGCCAAGCCATCTGGTTGCGCGTCAAACCGTCAGCCATTGGACACCCCGCCCGGAATTTCCACCACCCGGTCGACGAAGATGCTGGGCGTTATGATCGTTTCCGGGTCCATCCCGCCCAGGGGGACGCATTCCTCCACCTGCGCGATGGTCAGTTCGGCGCCCATGGCCATGACCGGATTGAAATTCCGCGCCGACAGCCTGTAGGTCAGATTGCCCCAGCGGTCGGCGCGGTCGGCCTTGATCACCGCCACGTCGCCCTTGATCGCGTGTTCCATGACGAACGTCCGGCCCTCGAACTCGCGGAGCTCCTTGCCGTCGGCGAGCTCGGTGCCGGCGCCGGTCGGCACGTAGAAGGCGGGAATGCCGGCGCCGCCCGCCCGGACCCGTTCGGCGATGGTGCCCTGGGGGACGATCTCCAGTTCGATCGCCCGCTGTTCGTAGAGTTCCTCGAAGGCGACGGAGCCCGGCACCCGCGGAAACGAGCACACCAGTTTCCGCACACAGCCGGCGGCCAACAGCCGGCCGATGCCATGCTCGCCGGAGCCGCCGCCATTGGCGACGATGGTGAGGTCCCGCAGACCCCTGGCGGCGATGGCGTCGAGGAGGTCCATGGGCTCGCCCGTCTGGCCGAAGCCGCCGACCAGGATGACGGCGCCGTCCTTGATCCCCTCGACGGCTTCCGCCGCACTCTTGCATTGCTTATCGATCATTTATTTCGGACCCTGTCGGGAGAAAGTTGGCCGTGGCCGGCGGTTGAGTCAACTCCGGCCCCCAAGGGGGAGCGAATATGAGCGACAATCGGACATTCGATAGCCCGGGTCCCGACGCGATTTACCGGGCGGCATTGGAGAGCGGCACGTTTCAAATCCAGCAGTGCGGCAGCTGCGGGGCCCACATCTTCTATCCGCGGGCGATTTGCCCCGCCTGCGGCTCGACGGACCTCGGCTGGGTGACGGCCTCGGGCAAGGGCACCGTCTATTCGACCACCGTCGTCCGGCAGAAGCCGGAGAGGGGCGGCGACTACAACATCTGCCTCGTCGATCTGGAGGAAGGGCCGCGGCTCATCAGCCGGGTCGTGGACACGCCTCCGGACGAGGTCCGGATCGGTCAGCCGGTGGAAGCCTTCATCGGCGAACTGGACGAGGAGAAGGTCGTCCTGTTCCGGTTGGCGGAGGCCGGCTGATGGCCCACATGCTGCGGGGCGCCACGGCCATCGTCGGGCTTGGCCTCACCGAGTTCGGCACCCTGCCCGAGCGCTCCCATCTGGAGGTGATGGCGGAGGCGGCCCACGGGGCGCTCTCGGACGCCGGCCTGACCGTCAAGGATGTGGACGGGCTGTTCGTCTCCAATTTCGCGAGCCCGTTCCTGGCGCTCCAGACGGCGGAGTATCTAGGAATCGACCCGACGGTTCTCGACAGCACCAATATCGGCGGCTCCACGTTCGTCAGCCATGTACAGGCGGCGGCGATGGCGCTGGCGACCGGCCTTTGCAATGTGGCGCTGATCGCCTACGGCTCGACCTCGCGGTCGGGCGGGCGCGCCGGACAGACCAGGGGACCGCTGGGCCGGGTGCCCTACGAGGACGTCTATGGCCCCCGCAATCCCATCGGATCCTATGCCATGGCGGCGGCGCGCCACATGCACGAATTCGGCACCACGCGGGAACAGCTGGCCTCGGTCGCCACCTCGGCCCGGGCATGGGCGGCGAAAAACCGCCGCGCCGAGATGCGGGAGCCGATGACCGTCGACGACGTGGCCAATGCCCGGATGATCTGCGATCCGTTTACCGTGCTGGATTGCTGTCTGGTTTCGGACGGCGGGGCGGCGGTCGTCATGGTCCGGTCCGAGCGGGCCGGGGACTTCCCGAAGCCGCCGGTCCATCTCCTGGGAATCGGCGTGGGGGTGACCCATGACCAGATCGCGCAGATGCCGGACCTCACGGTGACCGCGGTGGCCAAGGGGGCGCCCCGGGCGTTCGAGATGGCGGAGATTTCCCGGGACGACATCGACGTGATGGAGTTCTATGACGCCTTCACCATCAACACGATTTTGTTTTTGGAGGATCTCGGCTTTTGCGCCAAGGGCGAGGGGGGCGCTCTGGTGGAATCGGGGGCCATCGCGCCCGGCGGACACCTGCCGGTCAACACGAACGGCGGCGGACTGAGCTGCGTCCATCCGGGCATGTACGGCCTGTTCACCGTCGCCGAAGCGGTCGAGCAACTGAGGGGCGAGGCCGAGGGCCGCCAGATCGACGGCGCCGAGATCGCGCTCTGCAACGGCAACGGCGGCAAGCTGTCGTCCCAGGTCACGGCCATTTTCGGGACCGGGGCGACCGTGTAGGGTGCGGCGGAATTACGGAACCAAGGGAGGCATGACATGAAGGCGCTGGTCCTGGAAGGCCCTAACCGGCCGTTTGATCTCATGGATGTACCGGACCCCGTGGCCGGGCCGGGGGAGGCGGTCGCGCGGGTGATCACCTGCGGCGCGGGGCTGACCATCCAGCACGTGAAGGCGGGGCGGGTGCCGGCCAACTATCCGCTGATCATCGGCCATGAGATCGCCGCCGAGATCGTCGAGATCGGCCCCGGCCACGATTACGGCCTGTCCGTCGGCGACGGGGTCACCGCGCATTTCTATCTCACCTGCGGCCATTGCCGCTGGTGCCTCGCCGACCGGGAGAGCCTGTGCGAAAACTCGCCCGGCGTCATCGGGCGGGCGGTCGACGGCGGGTACGCCGAATACATCAAGCTGCCGGCGCGGTCCTTCGTGAAGTTTCCCGAAAGCCTCGATTACAAGGCGCACCCGGCGGAGGCCGGCGTGGCCGCCGATGCCCTGGCAACGCCGGTCAAGGTGCTGCGCCGCGCCCGGGTCCGGCCCGGCGAGTGGGTTGCGGTGTTCGGCGCCGGCGGCGGGGTCGGCATCCATCAGGTGATGATGGGGGCCTACGCCAATGCCCGGGTGATCGCCGTCGACACCAAGCCCGAAAAATTCGCCGCCTGCGAAAAAGCCGGCGCCGAGGTCTGCATCGACGGCGGCCGCAACGACGTCGTCGAGGCGATCATCGAGGCGTCGGGCGGCGGCGCCGACGTGGCCATCGACTATGTCTCCTCCCGCGGGACGCTGGAGGCGGGGTTCAAGTCCCTTGGCGTCGGCGGACGTCTCGTCACCCTCGGCGGCGCCGGACAGGATTTCGAGGTCAACGCCATGTCGTTCCTCGCCGGCGAACGGGAAGTGCTGGGCAGCCGGTTCTGCACCAAGGGCGAATTGGCCAGCGCCCTCGAATTGGCCGGCCGGGGCGAGGTGTGGCCCCTGGTGACCGAGGTCCGGCCCATGGAAGAGGCCAACGAACTCCATGACCTGGTGGAGGCCGGCGGCGTGACGGGCCGCGCGGTCATCCGGGTGGCGGACGCTTAAGGCGGGGAGAAACGGGATGATTCCGGCAATCGACGCCCACCACCACATCTGGCGCCAGGCCGACCTGCCGTGGCTCAACGGCCCCAACGAGCCGCGCATTTTCGGCGATTACACGCCGATCAAGCGGGATTATCCGATCGACGAGTTCCGCGCCGATCTCGAAGGCCACGGGGTGGCGGGCTCGGTCTATGTGCAGGCCAACTGGCCGCCCGGAAAGGCGGTCGAGGAGTCCCGATGGGTCCAGTCGGTGGCCGATGCGTCCGGATGGCCCAACGCCATCGTCGGCTTCGCCGATTTTCATGCCGGCGACGCGGACCAAACCCTCAAGGCGCTCGCGGACATTCCGCGCGTGCGCGGAGTCCGCCAACAGCTTCACTGGCACGAGAACGAGCTTTGCCGGTTTCAGCCGCGCCCCGACGTGATGAACGATGCGTCGTGGCGCCGCGGCTTCGCCCACATGCGGACCCATGGGTTGATGTTCGAGCTGCAGGTGTTCGCCTCCCAAATGGAGGATGCGGCCCGGCTGGCCGCCGACTTCCCGGAGACCACGATGGTGCTGCAGCATTGCGGCATGCCGGAGGACACCTCCCAGGCAGGCATGTCGGCGTGGCGGGACGGCATGAAGCGGCTCGCCGATCAGCCCAACGTCATGAACAAGCTGTCGGGCCTCGGGACGTTCATCCGCCGCAACGACCCCGCCTTCATCGCGGAAATCGTTCCCGAAACGGTGGAGATATTCGGCGCCGGGCGCTGCATCTACGGCAGCAACTTTCCGATCGAGAAATTGTGGACCGGGTACGGGCCGTTGATCGGCGCGTTCCGCCAAGCGCTGGCCGGATTCAGCGAAGCCGACCAGCGCAGGATGCTCCATGACAATGCCGTCCGGGTCTACGCGCCGGAAGGCATCGGGGAGGGTTGACGTCTATCAAGGCTTGCCGGACCCCGGTCGGGGACGATAGGAGGACAAGGTTTCGGAGAACGCCCATGTTGGAAATCGATATCGAAAAAGTGTGTTTCATCGTCGCCAAGGCGCGGGAATTCGAGTCCCGAACGCCCATCGGCGAGGATGAGTACGAGGCCGACGAGCCGGAAGAGCACATCGACAGCATCGAGGATATTTCCGACGCTCACCATCACGAAGAGACCGACGATTCCACCGGGGACGAGATCAAGGCGTGGATCAACGCCATGAGCCATGACGACCAGTGTCAGATCGTGGCGCTGGCCTGGGTGGGCCGCGGCGACTTCACCGCCGAGGACTGGGACGAAGCGCTGCGCATCGCAACCGACGAGCACAACGACCGGACCGCGGAGTATCTTCTCGGCATGCCCCTGTTGCCGGACTATCTCGACGAGGGGCTGGCGGCGTTCGATCTCGGCTGCGGCTGAGCGCGGCGATATTCCTTTATTTTGCCGCGCCGGTCGCGCCGGTTTGATGAACGTTTGAACGCCGTTTGTGATACATTATGCTTTTGAAAAAGCCTGTTGAATCGGGGCGTTCGCCCCCCAAATCCGGGCCGGAAAACGGTCCTTGGGGCGGCATGGCGGAGACGGACCCGGAGGTCGATCGTGAGCACATCCACCGATAGGCGGCGCGCGGCCCTGTTGCGGGAAGCGGTCGGGGCGCTCAAGGGGCGCAACCGCCGGATGGTCGGCGACTTCATGCGAAGCTTCTACGCCCATATTTCCCTGCCCGACCTGAGCGGACGGGGCGCGGCGAACATGGCCGGTTCGGCCGGATCGATATGCGCTTTGGGCGCCAAGCGGCGGGGGCGGGAGATGAAGCTCCGGGTCTACAACCCGAACCCGGCGAAGGACGGTTGGAAAAGCGCTCACACGGTCATCGAAGTCGTTAACGACGACATGCCGTTTTTGGTCGACTCGGTGACCTCCGAGCTCTCGCGCCAGGGGATCGAGGTGCATTTGGTCATCCATCCCGTGCTTTCGGTCCGGCGGGACGGCGGCGGCAACCTCAAGGCGCTGCTGCCCCACGAAGAAACCGGCGACAACGTGCTGCGCGAAGCCTTCATGTCCTTCGAGATCACCCGGCAGCGCGATCCGAAGCACCTGGCGGCCATCGAGAAGACCGTATCGGTGGTGCTTCGGGACGTACGCAGCGCGGTCGAAGACTGGCATCACATGCGGCGGCGAATTCGCGAAATTATCGACGAAATGAAGATTCGCTACGCCGAGGGCGCCGCGGCCGAGGTCGCCGAGGCGCAGGATTTCCTGCAGTGGCTGCACGACGACAATTTTACCTTCCTGGGGTATCGGGATTACGATTTCAAGGGCTCGGGCGCCAACGCCAGGGTCTCGGTCAACCGCAAGACGGGTCTCGGTATCCTGCGGGATCCCGGCCGTCTGGTGTTCA
Organism: Rhodospirillales bacterium; assembly: GCA_022822205.1. Lineage (GTDB taxonomy): Bacteria > Pseudomonadota > Alphaproteobacteria > Rhodospirillales > UBA2165 > JAJDXO01. Next base: position 14,342 of record JAJECC010000091.1, read on the forward strand.
ACGAGCTGCGCCATCTCGACAAGATGCCGGCGGACGTCCGCCGGTTCGTCCGGCGGCCCGATCCGGTGGTGGTTTCAAAGGCCGACGCGCGGGCGACCGTGCACCGGCCGGTCCGCCTCGACGCCATCGGGATCAAACGGTTCGACAAGAACGGCAAGGTGGCCGGAGAGCGCCTGTTCGCCGGCTTGTTTACCTCCGTCGCCTATTCATCGAGTCCGCGCAGCATTCCGCTCCTGCGCCGCAAACTGGACAAGACCGTCGCCAAGGCCGGACTGCCGGCGGCCGGTCACGCCGGCAAGGCGTTGATGCACATCCTGGAGACCTATCCCCGGGACGAACTGTTCCAGATTCGCGACAAGGATCTCATGGATATATCCATGGGCATCCTTCAATTGCAGGACCGCCAGCGGGTGGCCCTGTTCGTCCGTCAGGATGATTTCACCCGGTTCGTTTCGTGCCTGGTCTACATCCCGCGTGAACGCTACACGACCGGCCTCGGGGTCCAGGTTCAGCGGATCCTGAGCCGGGTGTTCGACGGCGAGGTCAGCGGGTTCAACACCGAAGTCGGCGATTCGCCCCTGGCCCGGCTGCACGTCATCATCACGATGACGCCGGGGAAAAAGCCCAGCTACGACCGCGAAGCGGTCGAGGCCGAGCTTTCCGCCGCCTCCCGGTCCTGGTCGGATCATTTGCGCCAGGCGCTGGTCGGCCGCCATGGCGAGGAGCGCGGCTTCGAGCTGCTGCGCACCTACGGCGATGCGTTTCCGGCCAGCTATACGGAGAAATTCGACGCCGAAACGGCGCTCTCCGACATCGAACTGCTCCAGCACGTGGCGCGGCGAGGCGGCTTGAATCTGCATTTCTACCGGCCCGAGGGCGCCGCCGACAACGAGGTCAGGTTCAAGGTTTTCCATCCCAGGGAGCCGTTGCCGCTGTCGGACGTCCTGCCGATGCTCGAGGATATGGGCCTCAAGGTGATCGACGAGGTGCCCCACAACATCGAGGTCGAGCACGATGATCACCAATTGGTCATGCTGCATGATTTCGGCCTGGTGGCGCGCGATACGGACAAGGTGGACTTGGACGCCACCCGGGAGATTTTCCACGAGGCGTTCCGCCGCATCTGGAATGGCGAGATGGAGTCCGACGGCTTCAATGCGCTGGTCCTGACCGCGAAGCTTACCTGGCGGGAAATCAGCATCATCCGGGCCTTCGCGAAATACCTCCGGCAGGCCGCCATTCCGTATTCCCAGGACTACATGGTGGCGACGCTGCGCAACAACCCGGCGATCGCCGAACGCATCGTCAGGCTGTTCCAGGCCAAATTCGATCCGGACCGGGAAAAAGGCCGGGCCCGGAAACTGGCCATGCTCAAACGGGCCATCACGGACCGGCTGGAAGAGGTGGCGAGCGCCGACGAGGACCGCATTCTCCGGCGCTTCGTCAACCTGGTGGAGGCGGCGCTCCGCACCAATTACTATCAGTACGACGCCGAAGGCCAGCCCAAGCCGTACATCGCCATCAAATACGATTCCCGGGCCATCGACGAACTGCCGCTGCCCCGGCCGCTGCGCGAGATTTTCGTCTATTCGCCGCGGGTCGAGGCGGTCCACCTGCGCGGCGGCATGGTTGCCCGCGGCGGCTTGCGCTGGTCCGACCGGCCGGAAGATTTCCGGACCGAAATTCTCGGCCTGATGAAGGCCCAGATGGTCAAGAACACGGTCATCGTGCCGGTCGGGTCGAAGGGCGGATTCGTCGTCAAGCGCCCGCCCGCCGCCGGCGGCCGCGAGGCGTTCATCGAGGAAGGCATCGCCTGCTACAAGACCTTCATGTCGGGCCTCCTCGACATCACCGACAATATCGCCGAACGGGGGATTATCGCGCCCGGGCGCGTGGTGCGCGCCGACGGCGACGACCCCTATCTGGTGGTCGCCGCCGACAAGGGAACCGCAACGTTCTCGGATATCGCCAACGGGGTCGCCATGGATTACGGCTTCTGGCTCGGCGATGCCTTTGCGTCGGGCGGCAGCGTCGGCTACGACCACAAGAAGATGGGCATCACGGCCCGCGGCGCCTGGGAATCGGTCAAGCGGCACTTCCGCGAGGCGGGGAAGGACATTCAGGCCGAGGACTTCACCTGCGTCGGCGTCGGCGACATGTCGGGGGACGTGTTCGGCAACGGCATGCTGCTCAGCAAGCACATCAAGCTGATCGCCGCGTTCAATCACATGCACATTTTCGTCGATCCCGATCCCGATCCGGCGAAAGCGCTCGCCGAACGCAAGCGGCTGTTCAACCTCGCCCGCTCGTCGTGGACGGACTATGACAAAAAGCGCATATCGAAGGGCGGCGGCGTCTTCGAGCGGAGCGCGAAATCCATCTCCCTTTCCGCCGAAATCCGCGATGCCCTGGGAATTTCCAAGTCCCGGGTGACGCCCAGCGAGTTGATCCAGGCGATCCTCCGGTCCGAGGTCGAGCTTCTGTGGTTCGGCGGCATCGGGACCTTCGTCAAATCGTCCGACGAGGCGCACGCCGCCGCCGGCGACCGGGCCAACGACGCGGTTCGGATCGATGCCCGGGAGCTGAATTGCCGGGTCGTCGGCGAGGGCGCCAATCTCGGCGTCACCCAGTTGGGACGAATCGAGTACGCGCTCGAGAGCGGGCGGCTGAATGCGGACTTCATCGACAATTCGGCCGGCGTCGACTGTTCGGATCACGAGGTGAACATCAAAATCCTGCTCGATTCCGCGGTCGCCAAGGGCAAACTCACCCAAGCGGCGCGCAACAAGCTGCTGGAGGACATGACCGGCGAGGTCGCCGAACTCGTATTGCGGGACAACTACCTGCAGACCCAGGCGATCACCATGTTCCGGACCGTCGGCGCCGATTTGCTGGATCTCCAGATACGCCTGATCCGGACCCTCGAGAAAGAGGCCGGGCTCGTCCGGGATGTGGAGTTCCTGCCCGATGAAGAGGCGCTGAATGAGCGCGAACGGGCGCGCATCGGACTTACCCGGCCCGAAATTTCGGTCGTGCTCAGTTACGCCAAGCTCTGGGTCTATGAGGAGATTCTGGCCAGCGACCTGCCGGAGGCGCCGGAACTTCAGGACGACCTGATCAATTACTTCCCGACCCCGCTTCGGAAGAAGTACCGGGCCGAAATCTGCGATCACCAGTTGCGCCGCGAACTCATCGCCACCATCGTCACCAACGACCTGCTCAACCGGGTCGGCGGCTCGTTCGTTTTCAACATGATGGAGAAGACAGGCGCCGGCGTCGCCGAAATCGCCCGGGCGTTCCTCGCGGTGCGCGACTCCTTCGGCATCGCGGATATCTGGGACCGGATCGAAGCGCTGGACAACAAGGTGCCGGCACGAATCCAAATGACCCTGATACTCGACATCAACCAGCTCATCGAGCGGGCCACCCTGTGGCTGCTGAGGAATGCCGCCCAACCCATCGACCTCGGCGAAATTGTCGGCGAATTCGCCGGCCCCATCGAGGCGCTGGCGGCGGAGATCGAACAAATCGTTCCGGCGGAAGTGACCGAACGGATCGATATCCGCGTCGAGCGCTACCGCTCGGAGGGCGTTCCGAAGGACCTCGCCCGCCGGGCCGCCTATTTGCTGCTGTTGGTCTCGGCCCTCGACATCGTCCGCGCGTCACGGAGCTGCAAGCAGGCGGCGGCGCGGGTGGCCGAGCTGTATTTCCGGATCGGCGAGAGTTTCGGCCTGGGCTGGCTCCGCCATCACGCGGAAAGGCTTCCCGCCGACAGCCACTGGCAGAAGCTGGCCGCGGATGCGGTGATCGAAGAGCTCTATGCGCACCAGAAGGGCATCACGCTCAATATCGTCAACGGCCGGAGCGGCAGGAAGGGCGGCGGGTTGAAGCCCGATGAAGCGCTTGCCGACTGGACCGAAGGCCATGCCGCGGCGATGAATCAGACCCGGACGATGCTGGCCGAGCTCGAAGCGGCGGAGAGCGTCGATCTCTCCATGCTCGCCGTGGCGAGCCGCCATCTGGCGGCTGTCGCCCAGTCGGGGTAGGGGCGGGAGCGGGGGCCGCGTGTCAGCAATCATTGGACCATGCACTAGCAATGGCGACGCTTGGCTGAGAGCTGTAGACTACGTGGATGCCCGGGACGGTCACCAATCTCGGAATATCGTCATTGAAGTCGACGACCCGATTGTGGAGTCGGAGACCGATAAAGCGGTACGAGACCTCCTCGACAAATTCCTGGTTGCCAGCGGGTTGAAGAACACGCGTTCGACGGCAAATCTGATTTTTCCCCAGAGTATCTACGCAAGGCATGGAAATCCTGAATTCTATGCTCGGTACGAGAAGGCTTTTCCCCGCCTTAAGCGAGGTTCGTGGGGGACGTATTTTAATCGAATGATGACCGGTTCAACGGTTGGTCACGGCGAGAATCGGCTCAGGAATCTTGTTGGCAAGATTGCTAGAGAAGCGGCGGCAGATGCTACACATGGGAACGCATTGGAGCTGCCGATCACTGGCGTGGACGCGGATATCTCAACCTACGATGCAGGGAGGGACGAAAATCGGCTAATTGGAGGCCCGTGCCTAAGTCATCTCAGCTTCAAGCTGGTAAATAAGACTACCTTGGACCTAACTGCGGTCTATCGAAATCACTACTATATCCAGCGCCTGTATGGAAATTTGCTTGGCTTGGGTTGGCTGATGAAATTTGTCGCTGATGAAACGGGTGTTAACTTAGGTGGACTAACGGTGATTTCCACACACGCGATTATAGATACACCAGCCAACGCAGGTCGGGCGGAGGTAGATACATTGCTCGCAGATTGTGGAGCGCTAGCCGAATAGCCACGTTAGACCCTGCCGGCAATTTTTTCGTTTAGTCCCCACTTTGGCGGATACCAGTAGCTGATTGGGCGCAGATTCGGTTTAAATTTTTGCTTTATGCGCTTTCGTCCGCTCTTCCCGGTGAACTCCGGATGCGCTACTCGCGCATACTTATCGACCTCGCAGAACAAATTCTGACAGTCGATTAAATGTAGCGGCCTTCCCCACAAATCGCGAAAATCTATGCCGAGATCATCAAATGCTTGGTGTTGATAGTCAGTGGCAAATCGAATGATGTCTGGAGCGGACAAATCTCCAGTGTCCTCGAAGCACTTCCTAATGCCATCCAATGCGCCAGGACCAGCTACTACAAAATCGTTCTCACCGAATTGGAGAATTTCTGAGTAGTTCAAGTCAATAGTAAGTTGGAAGCCCAAAAAGGGCCCAATTGCTGGAAATTCGATCAGGGTCTCGTACACGTATTTCAAGTTTGGGGACTGGTAAATACGGTCTGGAAGTCGATCGTCCATCATTTTTTGAATTATTTTTAGATGGTTCCGATGCTTTCTAGATTCTCCGAAGGCTGACCGACCGGATGCCATTATGTAGGCGGCGGAGTAGATCGTTTGTTTTTGATCGAGCAATTTTGTCAACGCACTGTCATAGGCCGAAAAATCATAACCTGACCAAGTTATAGGCCCGAGTTGACGTTCCAGATGTTCCCAAGTCTCAATTTTGTTGAAGAACTTGAACAGCAGGATTCGGAAGACCATATCTTGGAGGTCGAAATCTCCGCCATAAATCACGTGTCGAATCAAATACTGGCTAACGCGATCCGAGGCACGATATGCATTTGTAAATTTGTGCTCTTGGAGAATGGGGTCATCGGTCCAAGGGCCCTGGTCCGGGTGTTCAATTCTTGCAAAGAAAAGTTCCTGTCGCTTCGCAGCAAACTTCCAGTATGTTTCGAAGACCTGAGTAGATTTCGGCCGCCTCAAACGTAGATTTGTGGGTGTTGAAGAAGAGCCCCCGGCCCACGATTTGCTAGCAGGATTTGTTTGCGGTGGATTCGGCAGCATGTCCGCAAACGTTAGTTGTTTTTTTTTGCTCATTCAGGACTGTCAAACTCGGTCAATGAGGGGAGGACTTAGTCAGTTAGATTCACGCCTGTTGGACTAAATTCTAGCGGCTTTTTTCCGGTGCCGCCGGAACTTAATTGACCGTTGTTCCAAATTCACGCTTACTCGCCCTCCCCCATTTTCTCGCAACAGGCCGTAGACCCGAAATCCTTCTAGAATCGCCCTTTCCCACTCCCAATATTCGCAGGGGCGGGTCCTCCCATCAGCTCCGGCGACTTCATGACCCTCTGCAAGCTCATGAATCCACTTCAGAAGTTCAAATCGAACATTCTTCTGGTTGTTTAGGAGATTCTCACCACCAATTTTGGACGCGTAGGAGTGCGTTATTTTCACTATCGCCTCTTCAACAATTTGAGCCCGCGCCCCGTCTTCAACCTCATCAATTTGAGGATCAAATTTTCGTTTTCGCTTAAGCAGTGACCGGAAGACCGGGGACCAACCAAGAATAGCGAGATTGGCTAGATGGAGAGCGTCATGAAAACGATACCCATCATCATCGTACGAATTGTCAGTTAGCTGGTCTCCGACGACCACGCCGTCAATCAACATAATCGCCTTGCGGCGCATCTTTGTGCCCACGGCCCAGTCAATGAATTCAACAGTAAATTTTCGAGGAATTTGTTGAAGTTTAGGAGCTTCGGAATCATAAAGCCCGGTGGGTATACGGTGTTTCCTGGGCGGCCATCGAGAGTAGATGAGTTTAATGTTGTCGGCGACCACATCGTTCAGTTGGAATGAATACACTTTAGCAATTGCGGCCACGTACCACATGACGTCGCCTAGGCTGTCCGCGGTTATGGATCTTTGATCGGCATCGAAACGTGGTCGGGCCAAGTCAAGTCGTGAGATTAGCTCGCTGCCATTTTGTGAAATTTGGACCAAGTAAACCAGCGCGCGGGATTTCGTTTTGTACTTGGACGTGGCCCAGGCGCAAGCTTGGTAGCGATTGAATATCGCGGCTGCATCGTCACCGAATCGGGTCAACAGATTGACCACCTTTTGCCGGCGAATAAGTGCTTCTCGTGGAACCGTAGATGCCGACGGAGACTTGCCGGCCAGTTTGTTCAAGTTACCTAATAGTATGTCCTTCTGGAAATCCAATCCTGCGCGTCTAGCAATTGCAACCACGTGCCAGATAATATTTCCGAGCTTTTTCTTGACTTCGCCTTGGATCATAAGGTTTTGCGGCAGTCCCTTCGTTCCACGAGCACCACTCAAGACTTGCACCTCCTTTTGCATTTCTGCGAGTAGGAGACCAATTTCTGCCGCCAAGCCAAGCAATGGCATGGTCTTGGCATTTAGACCTGTGGTATCAAGGCGATCAGTCGCGACAGCCAGTTTGACGTATTTATTCACATTCATCGGTGAAAACCCCGATAAGATGTATAAACGATTCTTGCTAATTTAAAGAGGAGTTTTGGGTGGATTATAGACTATGGGTTGATCATGAAGTTGTCAGGATTCTCAGGTGAATAGTCCGTATTCTTCTGGTAGGCGCGGTATCGCGGCTTGGTGTTTCTACGATTGGGCCAACTCGGCCTTCACCACGATCATCATCACTTTCGTTTTCGCCACCTACTTCGCCAAGTCGGTCGCCGTCGACGAGGTATCCGGCACCGCCCAGTGGGGCTTCGCCATTTCGGTCTCCGGTCTGGCCATCGCCGTCCTGGCGCCGGTCCTGGGCGCCATAGCCGACAAGGGCGGGCGGCGAAAGCCCTGGATTTTCGGGTTTACCTATCTGTCGGTCGCCGCGACCGCTTTGTTGTGGTTCATCGAGCCCGACGCCGCGTTCATTCTGGCGGCGCTCAGTCTGGTGGTGCTTGCCAATATCGGCTTCGAAATGGCGATTGTCTTCTACAACGCCATGCTGCCGGACCTGGCGCCCAAGGCGATGATCGGCCGGGTCTCCGGATGGGCGTGGGGGCTCGGCTATTTCGGCGGGCTCGGCTGCTTGGTGGTGATCCTCGCGGGCTTCGATACCTCTTCCATCGAGCAGGTCCGCGCGACCTCCGTGCTCGTCGCCGTATGGTTCGGGGTATTTTCCATTCCCCTGTTTCTGTTTACGCCGGACGTGCCGGCGCAGGGGGTGCCGATGGGCCGGGCCGTGCGGGACGGGCTCGGGCTGCTGTGGACGACCCTCAAGAGGGTCAGGGAATACGGGGACATCCTCCGGTTCCTGATCGCCCGGCTGGTCTACAATGACGGCCTCGTGACCCTGTTCGCCATGGGCGGCGTATTCGCGGCCGGCGCCTTCGGGATGAGCACCGCCGAGGTCCTGCTGTTCGCCGTCGCCATCAACGTAACCTCGGGTCTGGGCGCGGCGGCGTTTGCGTGGATCGACGATTGGATCGGGCCCAAACGAACCATCCTGATTTCGCTCGCCGGCCTGATCGTTACCGGTACGGCCGTGCTGGCGGTTACCGATACGACCCTGTTCCTGGTCCTGGGCGCGGTGCTCGGCCTGTTCGTCGGGCCGGCGCAGGCGGCCAGCCGGTCGATGATGGCGCACCTGGCGCCGGAGGGCATGCGGACGGAGATGTTCGGTCTTTATGCCTTTTCCGGCAAGGCGACGGCGTTTCTGGGGCCGTTCCTGTTCGGCCTCGTCACCGCGCTGACCGAGAGCCAGCGCTGGGGCATGGCGACCATCATCGTGTTTTTCGCCGTCGGCGCGGCGCTGTTGGTGACGGTGACGGACGCGAGGCGGTGAGGCCGCCGTCGAGGCAACCGTTGATGAAGCAGGCCAACCGAGGTACACACCGCCCATGACATTTCCGGACAAGAAGTTCTCCGATATCGGAAGCTATGCCGATGCCTATTTCGCCGAATGGCGGAAGGCGGCGGCCGGCGTCGACCGCGCCAAACTCGCCGAAGCGGCGGAAATTCTCGCCCGCCTGCACGAGCGGGGCGGCACCCTCTGGGTCTGCGGCAACGGCGGCTCGGCGGCCATAGCCAATCATCTGGTTGCCGATCACGGCAAACTCCTGGCGCAGGATACGGGATTGCTTCCCCATGTTCATTCGCTGACGGCGAACATCCCCGTGATCACGGCGATCGCCAACGACATAGACTATGCCGAGGTGTTTTCCCGCCAATTGTCGCTCAATGCCGAGGCGGGGGATGCGCTGATCACCGTGAGCTCATCCGGCGATTCCGAAAACGTCGTACGCGCCGTCCAATGGGCGAAGGACAACGGGCTCGAGGTCATCTCGATGACCGGGTTCTCCGGCGGCCGGTCGGCCGGGCTGGCCGACGTCAACCTGCACGTGGATGCCGACAATTACGGGGTGATCGAGGATACCCATCAGGCGCTGATGCATATCCTGGGCCAATACCTCCGCCAGGGCAGGATGAGCGGGGAACTGGTCCGGGACCGGAAGTTTTAGGCGCCGGCCTCGATTGAGCCTGCGAGCCAAAAAAATAATTGCGTCATGGCCGGGCAAGGACCCGGCCATCCACGTGGATCACCGGGTCAAGCCCGGTGACGACGACTTGCGGGTGAGTGGGGTGAGGATGCCGCAAAAAGCGCAAAATAATTCGGCCGTTTGCCTGTTTGGTGCCGGTCACAGAAATATTATATTTCAATGAGTTAAAGAGAAGCGCGCGACGCCCGCGCGCTGTTTTTGCGCAAAAAACGCAAAAAAAGAGCCGCCCGGCGGCGGCTCCCCGATTTATCGGGCGTTCGGGCCGGTCAATGCCGGAAATGACGCATGCCGGTGAATACCATGGCGAGCCCGGCGTCGTCGGCGGCGGCGATCACCTCGTCATCCCGGATCGAGCCGCCTGGCTGAATGACCGCCGTGGCGCCCGCTTCGGCCGCCGCCAGCAAGCCGTCCGCGAACGGGAAAAAGGCATCCGAGGCGACCACCGAGCCGGCCGCCCAGGAGGTCTCGTCCCCGGCCGCCTTGGCCGCATCCGCGGCCTTCCAGGCGGCGATGCGCGATGAATTGACGCGGCTCATCTGCCCGGCGCCGACGCCCACGGTGGCCCGGTTCCTGGCGTAGACGATGGCGTTGGACTTTACGTGCTTGGCGACGGTGAAGGCGAAAAGCAGGTCGGCCATTTCCCGCTCCGACGGCTTTCGCCGGGTTACCGTCTCGAGGCCGCCGCCGGTCAGCGCATTGTCCCGGCCCTGCAGCAGGTAGCCGCCGGCGAGGGACCGTACCGTCATGCCGCCGCTTCCGGCATCGGGCAGTCCGCCGGCATCCAGAACCCGGAGGTTCTTCCTGGCCGCAAGCACGTCCGCCGCCGCAGGCTCGATCGCCGGCGCGATAATCACCTCGGCGAAAAGCTTGGCCGCCTCTTCGGCGGTTTCGCCGTCGAGCGGCCGGTTGAAGGCGATGATGCCGCCGAAGGCGCTTTCGGTGTCCGAGGCCAGCGCCCGGGCATAGGCGCCGGACAACGTATCGCCCACGGCGACCCCGCACGGATTGGCATGTTTGACGATGGCGCAGGCGGCTGCGTCGAACTCGGCGACCAGTTCGTAGGCGGCGTCCGTATCGTTCAGATTGTTGAAACTCAGCTCCTTGCCCTGCAGCTGGGTTGCCGTGGCGGCGCCCGGGCGGGTGCTTCCGTCCCGGTAGAAGGCCGCGGTCTGGTGAGGATTTTCGCCGTAGCGCAGGATTTGCGCCCGTTCGCCGGCGAACACCATCCGTTCCGGAAACCCGTCGTCCAGTTCGCCCGCGAACCACTGGC
>JAJECC010000140.1 GCA_022822205.1 Rhodospirillales bacterium
CAAGATTCAACGGGGGTATTTGCCGCGGGAAATCTACTCGGCGCACTACATCGACGATCCCAACTTCGCCAACGCCGTGAAGGATTTCGTCGAGCGCGAGGCCCGCGAGGTGGATTACGAGATCGCCGGGCTGATGCAGTATTCGCCCTACCGCTCGACGGAAAACGATTAGATTCCGGAATCAGGCGGCGGCGGCATCGATTCGGTGCGACAGGGTGACCAACATCCTGACGTGGATCATCCCGACAGCAACGCGCGCCTGACAGCCTCCGGTTCCCTCTGGATCACCCGCAGCAGCGTCGCCGCCGGACCGCTGACCCGCCGGACTCCCTGCTCCCACTTGCGGTAGCCGGACAGGCTCATGCCCATCAGGGGGGCCATTTGCGCTTGGGTAAGTTTCGCCTGCTTGCGAACCTCCCGCGGGGTCACGGGCGCATGAACTATGGCGGGACCTTCATCCCTGGCATGGGCCAGCGCCTCATTGAGAGACTGGATCAGTTCTTCTCCGAATGTGCTCATGGCTTCTCCTTTCGGGCTTCCCTGATCGCCGCGGCGATCCCGGCTACTGCGCGCCGCTCTGCCGGATTCAGGTCCGTTCTGGCAGACTTCGCATAGGCAAGGAGCGCATAGATGGGGATATCCTCTCCTCCGTAGAAGTAGATCACCCGTGCACCGCCCCGCTTGCCCCGGCCCAATGCCGAGACCCGCAGCTTTCGGACACCGCCGGTTCCCGGTATTTCGTCGCCCGACAGCGGTTTCTCGGCCAGATGGTCGATCAGTGCGCGCCGTTCCTCCTCGGTGAACAGCTTGTCGGCCTGGCGGGTGAAGGTCGGGGTCTCCGCGACCGTCTGCATCCGATGATTTATAACCCATTGGGGTATCCAGAGCAAGCCGGGCAGATTGGGCCGCATCTGTGCATTGCCGGCCGTGGGGGGCCACCCCCGGTTCCTGACGCCCTGCGAGGCCCAGGTGGCTCCATAAACGCCGCCCGCGATCTATGAGTAGTTAAGCGGCGCCGAACGCGGTTTCGATGCGCCGGCAAAACTCCAGGAGCTCACCGGTCAGCGTGTCCTCGTTGTCGAAAAACCGGGCCGCCGCAATCGGCACGGAGATCGCGCCGACGCCGCCCCGGGAATCCCGCACCGCGGCGCTGACCGCGCAGATGCCCTTGATGTGCTCCTCCCGGTCGAACGCAAGGCCGGTGCGCCGCACCTCGTCGAGCTCCTCCATCAGGCGGGTGACCCGGTCGGGCTCCTCCGCCCGCAGGATATCCAGAGCGGCCAGGATCGCCTTGCCGTGGGCGGAGCAGTGCACGGGAAAGGCGCCGCCGAGACTGAACTCGGCGCGCGGGACGGCGGCGGCCCGGCGATGACCTGGATACCCGTCTCGCGGTCTTTCGAGGCGTCCGCCATGGCCCCGCCGCCTCGCTACAGGAAGGAGAATTGCAGCAGACCCGTACTCAGAACCGGGAAGTTGATCAGGACGATCAGGACCAGCAGCATGGTGACCGCGAACGGGAAAGCGCCCGAGAAGATATCGTAAAGAGTCACGTTCGGATCGTTGATCGTACTCTTGATGACGAAGCACGATATCCCCAGGGGCGGGGTGAGCAGACCGATCTCGGCGCCAACCACGGTGACGATGCCGAACCAGATCAGATCCACGCCGAATTCCTCGAGCGCGGTCAGGAACAGGGGCACGACGATCAGGATGATCGATGCCGTGTCCAGGATGGTGCCCAGCGCCAGCATCAGGATCACATACATGGTCATGATCTGACCGAGCGTGAGATCCAGGCCGGTGAGCCATTCGCCGAACATGGTCGGCAGGCCGGCGACGCCCAGCATCCGGCTGTACATGCTGGCGGCGATGATCAGGAACAGAATGGCCGAGGTGATGTAGCCGGTTTCGACCAGCACCTCCCACAGATCGGCCCACGACAGGGCGCGCTTGAACCAGGCGATGAGCATGGCGGCCAGGGACCCCATGGCGCCGGCTTCGACCGGGGTCACGACGCCGCCGTAGATGCCGCCCAGCACCACCAGCACCAGGATGACGACAGGTGAAATCTTGGCTACCAGATCGCCCCAGGTCATGTTGGCCCAGTCCTCGCCGGCCACGTCCCTGGACTCGTCGCCGCCGACGAAGCTTGGCCAGGCGTAGGACAGAATGAGGATCAGGATGCAGTAGGCGATGGACAGGATGATCCCGGGAACGATGCCGGCGATGAACAACTGACCCACCGACTGCTCGGTGACGATGGCGTAAATGATCAGCATGGCGCTCGGCGGGATCAGCATGCCGAGCACGCTGGACCCGGCGATCACACCGACGGTAAACCGGGACTTGAAGCCGAACCGGTTCATCTCGGGCACCGCGACGCGCGTGAACACCGAAGCCGACGCAATGGTCGAACCGGTGATCGAGGCAAAGATGGCGTTGGCGGCAACCGTCGCCATGCCGAGCCCGCCCCGTATCCGGTAGAACATGAAGTTGGCGACTTCGTAGACGTCCTTTCCCAGGCCCGCCTTGCTGACCACCAGTCCCATCAGGGCGAACAACGGCACGGTGGCGAAGACCTGCTCGGCCACCGTGTCGGCAATGGATTCGGACAACAGGGCGACCGCGATATCGACATTGTCGCGGATGATCCAGACGCCGATAAACGACACCATGCCGAGGGCGATGGGAATGTAGAGCCCCGTATAAATCAGGACGACGATAAGGACGACGGAAGCGGCGCCGATTTCAACTGGGGACATATGCGTACCTTTTCGTCCGGCTATTCGCCCGTGGGCGTCGTCTCGGGCTCGGCGCCCGCGCCGGGCCGCAGGTAGCGGTATCCGAACGCCAGAAATTGCAGCAGGGTGACGAAACAGCCGAGAACGATAATGACTTTGATGGGCCACTCGGGCGCGGTGAACACGCCTTCATCGCCGACGTAATAATTGTGGACCCAGGCGTCGATCATCTCAGGCACCGCGCCAACCAGCACGATGGCGAGGAATATTGCGCCGATGAGGTCGAATGCCGCACCCATGAAGCGATGCACACTAGGCTTCCGGGCCCGCATGATATTGAAAAAACCTTCGGACCGGGTCAAGCGGCCGCGGCGGGTCGCATCGCCCAACTGAAGAAAGACGATCCCGACGATGGAAAGTTCCACCAGCTCCAGGACGCCATGAAACGGACGGGCGAACAGGGTCCGCGAGAACGCATCCACGTTGATCATCACCATGAGGGCGAAGACCCACAGCGAGCCGATGGTATTCATCCAGGTCAGGACGAAATTGAGCAGGGCAACGAGGGCGCCGTCGTTGGACGGCGCCCTCGCAGACACGTCAGACATGATGAGGTTCGCTGATCAGCTTACGCTAACCGCCTACTCCTTGTCCCAATGGCGCAGGATCGGCTGCTTGGCAGCCCGCATCTTGTCCATGTAGGCAGCCAGCACCTTGGTGCCCGGCAGGCCCTTCTTGTCCTGCGCGGCGGCCCAGTCCTTGGCCACGTTCGGCATGGCCTTGGCCCACTTGTCCCGCTCGGTGGCGCTCATGACGTGAACCTTGCCGCCATTGGCCTGGTAGGCCTTGTAGCTGGCTTCGGCCACATCGAGGGCCCTCTGGGAGGTGTGGTCACGGTAGGCAATCGAGGCCTCCGAAATGGCCTGGCGGACGGAAGCGGGAAGTCCGTCCCAAGCCTTCTTGTTCATGGTCACGACCTTGGAGTTCGCCGTACCCATGTCGCCTTTGAGCATATAGGGCGCGACCTCGTACATTTTCCGGCCGACAACCGCTTCCGGCCACAGCATGATGGTGTCCAGCACGCCGGTCTTCAGCTTGTTGTAGTATCCCACGAGGCTGCCGGGGACGGTGGCCGCGCCGAAGCCCTCGACCCAGCGGGCGTTCAGGCCGGCAACGCCGATCTTGTCACCCTTGAAGTCCGCGGTGGTCTTGATCGGATGCTTGGAGAACATCTGATAGGTGTCGAGCACCGCGACGCTGGTCAGGTAGACCTGGTTGAACTTGGCAAACGCGGACTTGAACTCCGGAAACTTCTCGGCCAGGCCGTCGATGGTCCTTGAGAGGAGCCGGGGATCGGTGGTCACGAACGGACTCGCATAGGCCACCATCTGAAGCGGCACCTTGTCCTGGTGGAACACGGTGGTCACCACGCCGATGTCACCCAGGCCCTTCTGCATGCCGCCCATGACGCCACGCGGCTTGACGATCTGACCGCCCCAAGCCTGGTTCCAGTCGATCTTGTACTTGCCGCCCTTGGCCAGCCGCTTGTCGACCTCGGGGATCATGAAATTGGCAAATTCCTTCACCCACATGGACTTGAGCGAATAGCCGTCGATGGCGGTCATTTTGATCGTCTCGGCGGCCTTCGCCTGCCCGGCGGAGAACCCCGCAGCCAGCGCGCCGGCGGCGACGAGGGCGGTGGAAAATTTCAATGCATTGAATTTCATTTTTGCCTTCCTGTGTCGTTCACAAAAATCTGAAAAATTGTACCGGGATGCGATAATAGCGTATCGGCGGGCCGAACTTAGGTCAGACGATTATCCGGTGTCAATCGGCGATCTTCGCGCAATCCATTGCAGACGCCGCAAAAATACGGACTGCCATCGGCAACCCGCTTTCCTGGCTCAAAATCGCGGGAAAATCACTCGACCAGGGCCGGGGTCTTGGACTTTCCGGAACCGCCGGGACCCTTCTTCGGCCCGTCATCCGGCCCCTCATCGCTGTCCTTGCCCTTACCGCCGCTTTTTCCGGGTGAGCCCTTGGGCAGCGCGATCTTCGGGAAGTCGAACGCGACCTTGCCGTCCTTGATCGTGGCGAGCACCGAACCGCCCTTCGACAGCTTGCCGAACAGCAGTTCTTCGGCGAGCGGCTTCTTGACGTGTTCCTGAATGACCCGCGCGAGAGGCCGGGCACCGAACCGTTTGTCGTAGCCCTTCTTGGCCAGCCACTGGCGGGCGGTCTCGTCCAATTCGATGGTCACGTCCCGGTCGCTCAACTGGGCTTCCAATTCCATGATGAACTTGTCGACCACACGGCTCATGATCTCCGGCGTCAGGTTGTCGAAGGCAATGGTTGCATCCAGCCGGTTGCGGAACTCCGGCGTGAACATCCGCTCGATCGCCTCTTGGTCGTCTCCGGTGCGTTCTTCCCGCTCGAAACCGATGGCCTGCTTGGCGAGCTCGCTGGCGCCGGCATTGGTGGTCATGATCAGGATGACGTTGCGGAAATCGACGCCCTTGCCGTTGTGGTCGGTCAGCTTTCCGTGATCCATCACCTGCAGCAGAATATTGAACAGGTCGGGGTGGGCCTTCTCGATCTCGTCCAGCAAGAGGACGCAATGGGGATGTTGATCGACGGCATCGGTCAGCAGACCGCCCTGATCGAAGCCCACATATCCCGGGGGCGCGCCGATCAATCGTGAGACCGTGTGCCGTTCCATGTACTCGGACATATCGAAGCGGGTGAGCTCGATTCCGAGGCTGCGGGCCAACTGCCGGGCGACCTCGGTCTTGCCGACGCCCGTGGGGCCGGAGAACAGGTAGCTGCCGATGGGTTTTTCGGGCTCGCGCAGGCCCGCCCGCGCCAACTTGATGGCGCCGGACAACGCATCGATGGCCTTGTCCTGACCGAAAACCATGGTCTTGAGGTCGCGCTCCAGATTGCCGAGCGACTTCTTGTCGTCCCGCGACACGGTTTTCGGAGGGATACGCGCGATCTTGGCGACCACCGCTTCGACGTCCTTCACCGAGATGGTCTTCCGGCGTTTGTTCTCGGGGACCAGCATGCGCGATGCGCCGACCTCGTCCAGCACGTCGATCGCCTTGTCGGGCAGTTTGCGGTCGTGAATGTAACGCGCCGCGAGCTGAACCGCCTGACGGATGGCTTCGGAGGTATAGCGGACCTGATGGTGCTCCTCGTAATAGGGTTTGAGGCCGCGCAGGATCTTGACCGCGTCCTCGACCGAGGGCTCGGTGATATCGATCTTCTGGAACCGGCGAACCAGCGCCCGGTCCTTCTCGAAATAGCCGCGATATTCCTTGTAGGTGGTCGACCCGATGCACCGGAGCGCGCCGCTCTGCAAGGACGGCTTCAGCAGGTTCGATGCATCCATCGAACCGCCGGAGGTCGCGCCAGCGCCGATGACCGTGTGAATTTCGTCGATGAACAGGATGCTTTTGTCGACGTTCTCCAACTCCGTCAGCACCGCCTTGATGCGCTCCTCGAAGTCGCCCCGGTAGCGGGTGCCGGCCAGCAGGGAGCCCATATCGAGGCAATAGATCGTGCTGCCGAACAGTACCTCGGGCACGCTTTCCTCGACGATCCGCTTGGCCAGGCCCTCGGCGATGGCTGTCTTGCCCACGCCCGGATCACCCACATAGAGCGGATTGTTCTTGGTCCGGCGGCACAGGACCTGGATGGTCCGCTCGATCTCGGCTTCGCGGCCGATCAGCGGATCGATCTTGCCGTCGACAGCCTTCTGGTTGAGATTCACGCAATAGCTCTCAAGGGCCTCGTGGCCCTTGCGCACCACTTTCTCTTCGGTGGCTTCCTCCTCGGTGCCGTCCACCGACTGGGAGCTCGAGAAGCCCGGCACCTTGGCGATGCCGTGGCTGATGTAGTTCACCGCGTCCAGCCGGGTCATGTCATGCAGTTGAAGGAAATACACCGCATGGGCCTCGCGCTCGGAGAAGATCGCCACCAGCACGTTCGCCCCGGTGACCTCCTCACGGCCCGAAGACTGCACATGAATCGCGGCCCGTTGGACCACCCGCTGGAAGCTGGCCGTCGGCTTGGGCTCCGACAGCTTGCTGGTGATCAGATCGGTCAACTCTTCATCGATGAAGTCCGTCAGGTCCTTGCGCAGTTGCTCGATCTCGACCCCGCAGGCGCGGAGAACGGCGACGCTGTCCTGGTCTTCCGTCAACGCCAGCAGCAAGTGCTCGAGCGTCGCATATTCGTGGTTACGCTCGGTGGCGAGTCCCAGCGCCCGGTGCAGACTTTGTTCCAAATTGCGAGAGAGCATGACCCATGCGGCCTTTGTTGTTTAAATTGCTATTCCTTTTCGATCGTGCATTGCAGCGGATGCTGATGCTGCTGCGCAAGATCCATGGTTTGATTCACTTTCGTCTCGGCGACTTCGTATGTGTAGACCCCGCAAACGCCGACACCCTTCTGGTGGACGTGCAGCATGATCCGCGTTGCCTCCTCGTGGCTCTTGCTGAAAAAAGATTCCAGCACATGAACGACGAATTCCATCGGCGTGTAGTCGTCGTTCAGCATCAAGACCTTGTACATGGACGGCTTCTTGGTCTTGGTCCGGCTTTTTAGGGCGATCCCGTGTTCGAGATCGTCGTCGCCGTTTCGTCCGTCGTCGTCGCGTTTCATCGTTTCTTGGCTGGTCTCAATGCGTCTCGTCCGCGTCAGGAAATCTGCCAGTCCGCGCCCGTGGCCATGGGTACCGAACCCCGAATATATGCCGTCCGGGCCGGACGTGCAAAATCCCATTCCGGGAAGACCGCCAATATACGGCCAAATTCGCTAATTTGACGATCAATTCCGAAGGAGAGAGTTGCTCAGTCCATTGTCGCCCACCCTGACCTGAAACGAGTTGTTGGGATCCTGATCGGGATCATGGGGGGGAAATTCCAGCGGATCGGTCTTGCGCGGCGGATTAACCGCGATTCCGGTGAAATCCCAGGCGGCGAGGACTTGGGGAAACGCCAACGATTTGAACCCCTCGTCAGGCCATAGATAGCCGGTAAAGTGAAATTCGCCGCCCCGGCAGGCCGCGGCGGCCCAATAAAAGTCAACGGAACTCAACTCCAGACCCTTGGCCGGCGGGCCGAACACCCCGTCCGCCGTCAACGCCCGCTCCAGCACCGCGATCTGATCGGCGGGAACGCTGATGACGGTGACGTCAGGCCGCCAGGGCGCCAGCAGATCGATGTCGTTCCCATCGATAACGATATTTGACAGGTCCGGCTGCTCGCTGATCTCGATGCGGACATCGAAGCGGCCGGATTCGTTCGACGGCGTTATCTCGTACACTCTCACCTGCTCCATGTAGACACCGTTGTAGATCAGCCGGTAGCGATCCAAACCACCCGGTTCGCATTGCCGGCGAATGTCTTCGGCGCCCAGATAGGCGAACCAGCTGAACTTGCGTACGACCGGATTGGTGGTTTGTTGGGCCGCACAGGCAGCCAACAAAATCACCGCAAGGACGGCGAGGTATGGTGTCCGATAATGGCGCATGGGCTGATTCTACACCGTCGATGCGCCGTTAACACTTTCTTTAAGACCATTTGGAACAGTCTAGCCGGGCCGTCGGACACCCGGCCGGTGCCGGAATCAATAGCGGCCGCCCGCCGCGAGGGGCTTCAGGGACCAACGCAATGGGCGGATGGACAGGTTCGGGAACATGCCGTACTTTCGGTCTTCGGGGGTAGAGAGATCGAGCAGGCAACGGCGCCCCAAGCGGGCGCACGGAGGCTCATGGTGATTGACCGCATATTGTCTTGTTTTCGCCGCGCTGCATTTGCAGCCGGCTTGGCCGTCGCCACCCTCTTTTTGTCGCCCCATTCCGCCTCAGCGAAATATGCGTCTATCGTCCTCGACGCGAATACCGGTGAGATCTATCACTCGGTAAACGCCCAGACCCGGAACTTCCCGGCCTCGCTGACCAAGCTGATGACGCTCTATCTGCTGTTCGAGGCCGTGGAGAACGGTAAACTCGGCATGAATTCCCGGATGAGGGTTTCCCGGCGGGCCGCGGCGCAGCCGGCCTCCAAGCTGGGCCTGCGCGCCGGCGGCACCATCAAGGTCGAGACCGCCGTTCTGGCGCTGATCATCAAGTCGGCCAATGATGTCGCCTCGGTGGTCGCCGAGACCCTGGGCGGAACCGAGCGCAAATTCGCCATGCTGATGACCGCCAAGGCCCGCGAACTCGGGATGAGCCGCACCACCTTCCGCAATGCCTCCGGCCTGCCCCACCGCGGTCAGCTGTCCACGGCCCGCGACATGGCCACGCTGGCCCGCGCCGTCCAGGCGCACTTTCCCAAGTACTACGGCATGTTTGGCCGCAAGGCCTTCGCCTTCGGCGGCCGCACCTACCGGACCCACAACAAGCTGCTGAAAACCTACCACGGCGCCGACGGCCTCAAGACCGGGTATATCCGTGCTTCCGGCTACAACGTGATCACCTCCGCGGAACGGTCCGGCCAACGGCTCATCGGCGTGGTGTTCGGCGGCAATTCCGCGCGCTCCCGGAACCGCCACATGGCCAGCCTGCTGGACCGGGCGTTCGACAAGAAGCGGCGGGAAGCCCTGGCCTCGAACGGCGTGGTGCCGGGCCGCAAGCCGAGCCCGCGGCTGCCGGGCGCCATCGCCGAACAAAGGGTGGTGACCTCTTCCGGCAGCGTCTGGGGCATTCAAGTGGGCGCCTTCTACTCGCGCCGGCCCGCCCTTGCCGCCGCCCGCAAAGCCGCGCAAACGCTGGGCGCCATCGCCGAGGGCGGGCAGATTACCTTGATGCCGCTGCACAGGAGCAAGCGGCGTATTATTTACCGGTCGCGAATTCTGGGGATCAGCCGCACCGATGCCTATCGCGCCTGCCGGAAACTCACCCGTCATCGGCTCCCGTGCATGGAGGTGCGCCTGCCCGCCGGCGTGGCCTACGCATCCACAGGGCCGGCATCGGAAGGGTCCCTGAACTAAGCCGAAGCCGACCGGCGGCGCCCCCGCCGCCGGCTTGACCATCGAAACAGCGGCGCCGATCAGAAAAAGCCATTGGGCGGCTCGATTCCGCTGGCTTCGAGCTGCTCGGCGGCCGCCGACTTGAGCCGGGCAAGCGCCTGTGAATCGGCCGCTTCGCACCGGGCCACCAATGCCGCCTGGGTATTGGATGCCCTGAGCAGCCACCACCCGTCGCTGGTTTCGACGCGAACACCGTCAATGTCGCGCACCGTGATGCCGCGGCGTCCCTTGAGCCGCGCCTTGACCTCGTCGATCACGTCGAACTTCCTGTTGTCGGGGCACTCGAATCGCAGCTCCGGCGTGTTGACCATCTGCGGCAGGGAGTCCCGCACCTCCGCGAGGCGCCGATTGGCGGCGGCGAGCACGCTCATTACCCGGACGGCGGCATACAGGGCGTCGTCATATCCGTAATGGCCGTCGGCGATGAAGATGTGACCGCTCATCTCGCCGGCCAGGGGCGCGCCGGTTTCGGCCATCTTGGTCTTGATCAGCGAGTGGCCGGCCTTCCACATCACGGGCTTGCCGCCGGCGCGTTCGATTTCGTCGAACAACACCTGGCTTGCCTTGACGTCGGCGATGATGGTGGCGCCCGGATTGCGGCTCAGCACGTCACGCGCCAGCACCACCATGATCTGGTCGCCCCAGAGCACCCTGCCCTCGGAGTCGACCAACCCGATCCGGTCCCCGTCGCCGTCGAATGCGAACCCCAAATCGCAATGCTCCCTGGTCACCAGCTCCTTCAGCTGTTCGAGATTCTCCTCCACCGTCGGATCGGGGTGATGGGCGGGAAACGTGCCGTCGATCTCCATATTGATGGCGTAATGGGAGTGCGGCAGCCGCCTCAGCAGCTTCTTGAGAACATCGCCGGCGGCGCCATTGCCTGCATCCCAGGCGACCCGAAGCGGCACGCCGAGGCTGAACCCAGCGGCAAGCTGATCGACATAGGCGTCCTCGACGTCGACCTCCTCGACCTCGCCGCTGCCCGAGGAAAATTTGCCGGCGCCGGCCCGCACGCCCAGCGCCTGAATATCGGCGCCATGGAACGGCTTGTGACCGAGCACCATCTTGATGCCGTTATAATCCGGCGGATTGTGGGAGCCGGTGACCATCATGCCGGCATCCACATCCAGGTGGTGGGTGGCGAAGTAAAGCATCGGCGTCGGGCCCCGGCCAACCAGCCGCACGTCGGCGCCGGCGGCGGTAAGCCCCTCGGTGAGCGCGGCACACAATTCCGGGGAGCTGATCCGGCCGTCGTAGCCGACCGCGACCACCGGATTTCCGTCCCGGCCGGCGGTTTCGCCCACGATCGAGCCGAAGGTCCGCCCGATGACCCGAACGTCGTCGGCGTCCAGGGTGTCGCCGACAATGCCCCGGATGTCGTACTCGCGGAGGATCGTCGGGTCCAATTTTCGGCTATCGGTCATAGGAGCCCCCATGCGCGACTTTTATCGTGCGGCGGACGGCGATGCCTCCGGCCGGCCAACGCAACTATAGTCAAACCCGGCGGCAGCCATCTCATCCGGATTATAGATGTTTCTGTAGTCCACCATGCAAGGCCGCTTCATGAGCGATTTCACGCGCTCCAGATCCAACGCCCGAAACTCGTTCCACTCGGTGACGATGGCGACCACGTCGGAGCCTTCGACGGCGTCGTAGGAGGTCTCGCACCAGGTCACCCCGTCGATGAGTTCCCGGGCTTCCTCCATTCCCCGGGGGTCGAAGACCCGGACCTCGGCGCCGGCCTCGATCAGCGCCGGCACGATGTCGAGGCTGGGCGAATCCCGCATGTCGTCGGTGTTCGGTTTGAAGGTCAGCCCAAGGACCGAAACCGTCTTGCCGGTCAACGATCCCCCGCACGCCCGGATAACCTTGTCGGCCATGCGCCGCTTGCGGTCATCATTGACCGATACCACCGTCTCGACAATCTTGACCGGGCTTCCGGAATCCTGGGCCGTCCGCACCAGGGCGAGAGTGTCCTTGGGGAAGCAGGACCCGCCGTACCCCGGCCCCGCGTGAAGAAACTTGCGGCCGATCCGGCCATCGAGACCGATACCGCGAGCCACATCCTGGACATCGGCGCCCACCGCCTCGCACAGATCGGCCATCTCATTGATGAACGTGATCTTGGTCGCCAGGAAAGTATTGGCGGCGTACTTGATCAACTCCGCCGTCCGCCGCCGGGTGAAGATGATCGGGGTCTCGATCAGATACAGCGGCCGGTAGAGGCCCCGCATCACCTCGTTGGCCCGCTCCGAGGTGGACCCGATCACCACCCGGTCCGGCCGCATGAAGTCGTTGATCGCCGAGCCTTCGCGCAGGAACTCCGGATTGGAAACCACGTCGAATTCGGCGTCGGGACGCACCTGACGGACGATGTTCTCCACCTCGTCCCCGGTGCCCACGGGCACCGTCGATTTGGTGACGATCACCGTGTACCCGTCCATGGCTTCGGCGATTTCGCGGGCCGCGTCGTAGACGTAGGTTAGGTCAGCGTGCCCGTCGCCGCGGCGGCTCGGTGTGCCGACGGCGATAAATACCGCGTCGGCCCCCCGAACGGCGTCCTCAAGTCTCGTCGCAAAGGACAGGCGTCCGGCCGCGACGCTCTTCTCCACGAGGGCGTCCAGTTCCGGCTCATAGATCGGTATTTCACCGGCATTCAGCCGTTCGATCTTGGTTTCATCCTTGTCGACGCAAACCACCTCCACGCCGAACTCGGAGAAACAGGCGCCGGAAACCAGACCAACATAGCCGGTGCCGATCATGGCGATTTTCATGTGGGACTATCCTTCACGTTCAGGCGCGGCGCGAATCCGGGATCCACCCGTCATTCGTAGGCCGCGAGAATTTTCTTTACGCGATCGGTCATATCGTCTCGATCCAATCCGAACGCAATGTTGGCTTCAATGAAACCCAACCGGTTGCCGCAATCGAAACGGCGGCCCTCGAACCGGAGACCATGAAACGAGATGTCTCCGATGGTGCGCGCCATGGCGTCGGTCAACTGGATTTCGCCGCCCGCCCCTTTCTCCTGCCGGTCCAGCTCCCTGAGGACCTGGGGCTGCAGGATATAGCGCCCGATAATCGATAGGGTCGACGGCGCGTCGGCCGGGTCCGGTTTCTCCACCAGGGCCCGGGCCCGGGCCAGCGTCCCGTCATCCTCCGCCACATCGAGAATACCGTAGCGGTCGGTATGCTCCTTCGGGACATCCTCCGCCGCCACGAGGTTGCCGCCGGTCCGCTTGTAGACGTCGATCATCTGGGCGAGGCACCCGGGCTCCGCCAGGATGAGATCGTCGGCCAGCAGCACGGCAAACGGCTCGTCGCCGATGAGATAGCGGGCACACCATACGGCATGGCCCAGCCCCAGGGGATGCTGCTGACGGGTATAGGCGATCCTGCCGGCCTCGGGCATGACCTCGCGGATGGCGGCCAGTGCTTCGGTCTTTCCCTGCTCCTCGAGGGAGCGCTCCAGTTCGGAAGAGGCATCGAAATGGTCCTCGATGGCGCTTTTGGCGCGGCCGGTGACGAAAATGAACTCTTCGATCCCCGCCGCACGGGCCTCGTCGACCGCGTACTGGATCAGCGGCCGGTCGACCACCGGCAGCATTTCCTTGGGCATCGCCTTCGTCGCCGGCAGGAAGCGGGTCCCCTGGCCGGCCACCGGAAATACCGCTTTTCGAATTGGATTTGCCATGAACCCCCCAAGGAGAGGCCGGGAACCGGCCGAACCCGGCATAATTCCAGCCGTTTGGCATGTGCGAAGCCGTAACCGCCCACGCAAACCGACACTATGTGCTTGATATTCATAGAGTAAAATGCCCGAAGCGCAACTTGTAACAGTTTCCCCGCATTGGGGATCACCCCGGTCCGGCCGCAAGTCGTACGGGACAGAATGGGGCCGGCAGGGTATTTTCTTTGCTAGAGCGTAGCCGCGACGGCTGAACGCACGGAAAGGATCAGAGAGATGGATGGCAAAATTGCATTGGAAGAGCACATGGCTGTTCCGGAAACCCTTGACGATTCCCTGCAAATCGTGGGCACGGCGCCCGGCTGGGAGCTGCTTCGCGACCGGCTGCTGGATATCGGGGAGATGCGCCTCGAACAGATGGACAAGCATGGAATTGAAATGACCCTGGTGTCGCTCAATGCCCCGGCCGTTCAGGCAATCGTCGACCGTCAGGAAGCGGCGGAGATATCCACCCGGGCGAACGACCACCTCGCCGAACAAGTGGCGAAGAACCCGGACCGGTTCCGGGGGTTCGCCGCGCTCCCCATGCAGGACCCGGAACTGGCGGCGAAGGAATTGGCCAGGTGCGTCAACGACCTGGGCTTCGTCGGCGCGCTGGTCAACGGCTTCACCCAGCGGGACGTGTCCGATTCAGTCGTCTATTACGATATCCCCGAATACCGGAGTTTCTGGGCGACGGTCGCCGAGCTCGACGTGCCCTTCTATCTGCACCCCCGGGCGCAGATCAAAGAGCGCGATTTCGCCACCTCGGGCCATCCCTGGCTGGAAACCGCCGTCTGGGGATTCGCCCGCGAGACCTCGATCCACGCCTTGCGCCTCTGCGGCTCCGGCCTATTCGATGAATATCCCGGCCTCAAGGTGGTATTGGGACACCTGGGTGAACGCATCCCCTACGATTTATGGCGCATCGACGCCCGGATGACGGTCACCGGCGCCGAATACAAGGGCGCCCGGCCCATCGGTCAGATTTTCAGGGAGCACTTCCACATCACGACCTCGGGCAATTTCTCCGATACCACGCTTCGCTGCTGCCTGGATGAAATGGGCGTCGACCATCTGATGTTTTCCGTCGACTACCCGTTCGAACAAACCGACGAGGCGGCCATTTGGTACGACGACACGCCCATCCTCGACGATGAGCAGCGCCGGCAAATCGGCCGCGACAACGCCAACAAACTGTTCAAGCTGGGGCTCGATTAGGGCGCGGGCTCATTGAGCCGCGCTACGAATGTTGCGGCGACGAGGACGGACGCCGGGTGAAGAACTGAGGTATAAAATGATTGCGTCATGGCCGGGCCCAGACCCGGCCATCCACGTGGATCGTGTACCGCTAAGCGTGGATCACCGGGTCAAGCCCGGTGATGACGACTTGCGGGTGAGCGGGGAGAGGGGGAAAGCTTGAAACACAAATCCGCAACACGAGAATCCCCTAATGGAATACAGACCCAGAGCGGTCGGCGGGCCGGACCGGCTTCGCCGGCCTCGTCGGTCCGCCGGATCAAATCCCCAGCAACAAGTCCTTGGCCTGGTTGATCTTGGTCGCCAGATAGGTCGAACCGCCCCGGTCGGGGTGCACTTTGGTCATCAGATCCCGGTGGGCTTCCTTGATCTCGTCCTCGGTCGGGTCGCCGTCGAGCCCCAGCACCTCGAGCGCCTCGTCACGGGTCATGGCGCCGCTGCCGGCTGCCGCCCTGCCCGACCCGTCACCGGCGCCGGCGGCGCCCGCGCGCTCCCGCCACTCGTCGGGATGATAGCGCTCCAGGTAGGCCATCAGGACCTGCGCCGACTGTTCGTCGGCCGCGCATTCGCCAAGCAGGCCGATGAGCTGGTCCAGGGACAGGTCGCGCAGCATCCGGCCCTGGTAGCCGCCCTGCAGCACCTCGCCGTCCATCTCGCCCGATCCCAGGTCCAGATTCATGCGCAGGAAAGCCGTCTCGACCTGGGATGACTGCCCGGCGCCCGCCCGGGCGCCCGAGGACATGCGCTGCCAGTTCTTATGCATCCTCTTGAGCGCCCGGAAACGCATGATCCACGGAAGCAGGGCGGGCAGGAGAAAGAACAGGAATGTCGCCCCGCCCCGAAGCACCAGAAAGATGGTCAGCGGGACGAAAATGACGACAAGCGCAATCTTCAGGACCTTGGCCAGCTGAGCCGGCGGCGCCGAGGCAAACCAGCGGGCGGCCAGAAACACGCCGATGAGGATCGCGACTCCCAGGATGAATGTCGGCATGGGCCCGCTAACCCCGATTCACCTGATGGGCGATTTGCAGGACGGCGCCTCCCCGGCTCTTGGCCAAATCCTCGAGCGCCGGCCGGCCGCCGGCGGCGTAGACCGCCACCGCCTGAAGAAGCTCCCTCAAGGTCTGGGCGCTCGAGGAGTCGAACCGGCAATAGGCGCCGTTGGTCAGCGCGGCGATCTGTTTGAAGGCGAACTCCGCCATGCCGTCATACCCCTCCTGGAAGACGAAGACCGGCACACCGAGAATGCCCAATTCGCCGGCAATGTGGCCGAGTTTGTCGACATCCTCCTCGACGCAATCGCCGACAAATACCAGCGCGTCGATGGGCTTCTGTTTCGTTTCCTGGACCGCGTGCCGCAGCACCTTGGCGATCTGGGTCTCGCCCGCGAGGCAGAAGACACCGGTCATCTGGCGAAGCAGCGCCTGTGAATCGGTCATCCACTTGGTGGCCTTGAATTCGCCGAAGCCGCGGTAATAGCAGAGCTGAATTTCCAGGCCGCCCAGCGCCGCGGTTTCCTGGAACATGGCGCCCTGGAGACTGCTGGCCCGGTCCCAAGTGGGCTCCCGGCTCGCCGTCGCGTCCATGGCGAACAACAGGCGGCCGGGATCGCCGCTGGAACTCGCCCGTTTCGGCGTCAGCGCGACCTTCTGGAGGAATTCCTGGACCTCGTCCGACGAGGACTTGGTCGGCAGCTTCCTGTCGGCCATTCGATATTTCCTCGCCTAGCTGCGTGCTCCGGCGGCTTGCATCGGCTTAAGTCGGGCGCTCGTCCCGCCCGGATTTCCCGCTCAAAATAGGAAAAGCCGGGGCAAGGAGTCTAGAGCAGTTTCCGGCATCAAAACAACACGCGCAAGGAGGTCGCGAGAATGTTGGTCAAGCGTTGACGTCGTAAGGAATATTCCTTACGGTCGTGTGGCATGAAAGGAACGCCGAGCATGTCGATCATCCACGAAGTCGCAACCATGACGGCAAAGGGTCAGATCACCCTGCCTAAGGCGATCCGCCACGCGCTGGGGATCGATGTCGGCGCCAAGGTGGCATTCGAACTTCACGATGACGGACAGGTCGTCGTCAGCCGCGCCGACGCCGAACATGAAGATCCGGCGATCGGTGCGTTCCTGGATCTGCTTGCCGGCGATATCCGGGCCGGGCGGCATGTTCGGACGATTCCGGACGATCTGGCACAGGACATGCTCGAACATGCGGAGCGCGAATCGGGATCGGACGGGGATATCGACGGCGAAGTCGATCTCTGATGCAGCGCAACGGATGGACGCTGCTGTTCCACGAATGCCTCATCGACCAACTGCGCAAGCTCCACAATGCAGTCCAGCGCGCACAACGAAGCGATCCGGCGGGGTTCGCGTCCAATGCGAACGTCAAGCTGTTCCATGCGTTGAGCCGGCTGATGCTGGAGGTCATCCCGCTTGACCCATCCCGGGGCGAGTACCGCCAGGGCAGCACGCTCGGCCCGCGCTACCGCCATTGGCGGCGCGCCAGGATCGGCAGACGGTTCCGATTGTTCTTCCGGTACGACGCGAGGGCGAAGGTGATCGTCTACGCGTGGGTCAACGATCAATCCACGCTGCGCTCCTCGGAGAGCAGGACCGATCCGTACGCAGTCTTCGCCAGGATGCTCACAAGGGGAAATCCGCCCGACGACTGGGCCTCGTTGATGGCGGCATCAAGGCAGGGCTGGGAAGCGGAGAAATAACCTCTTTCAGGCTGTGTAGCCCGCGGGACGGCGGAAATGTCCAAGAGATTACTCCCGGTCAAATAGTTCAATTTGGCCGGAAACCGCTCTAACTCTTGTGGATCGTGCCGTCGGGACGGAAAGCGCGAAATACGAAGGCAAAGGTGATGTCGTGAACAACGTCGATCATGCCGTTCGCGGTTTTCTTTTGCACCACGACGTTGCCCACATCGCGGCCCCGGGAGATGTCGCGGCTATCGAGGGCGGAGTTTTGGCCCTTTTCCCAGGTCATGACGATATCACCCGCCTCGATCCGCTTCTTCTTGCGGAGAAGCTCCATCGTCCAGGCCCGATCCCCGATGGCGATGACCCGGGCCATGGCGGGAATCCCGCTCGGCAGCGGACCGCGATAGAGGAACGGGCGGGCGGCCGTGTCATAGCCGACATACGGATTGCCGCCGCCCCGGCCGCCGAAGGGAACGGCGGGTTTCAACACGGTCCCCCCGGGGAACCGGGCCTTGAATTTCGCGAAGCTCTCGATACGCGACGGGAGCATCTTCAATTGCTTGCCGGTGAGTTCGCCGATGATGGCCTCGCCCAAAAACTGCTGCCACCAGCTTTCGGTGGTCCGGTCGTACATCACCAGATCCGAATTGCGCAGCTTGCCGGTGGTGCCGAATTCCAGGACCTTGCCGTCGACCCGGGCGTCGAACACGATCGCCGAGTTGCACAGCGGGCAATAGGTGACCACAACCGGAATACCGCCGACCTTGTCGTTGACGATCTCATGGCGCATCAGGATTCCGAGGGGATAGGCCTTGGCTTCGCCGTTCATGGTGAAGCTGATCACCGGCACGGTATCCTTGAGACCGCGCACATCCCTGGCCGGCTCGAATTTGGGATTGTCGATGGACGGGATGCCGTCCTTGGGCGGGCCGCCGGAAATGATCTCGGAATATTCGACCGACTTCTTGCTGAAATCCGTGGCCGGCCACGCGAATTTCCAGAATACCGGATTGGCGGCGGCGGCCGCGGCCGTCAAGGCGACGAGAGCGCCGGCCAGGACGCTCGAAACAGCCATCCGGCGGGCGGGCGCAAGGATATGCGGGGACGTGTTGCTCATGAGGGAAATGTGGGCCCGCCCCGAATTCGCTTCAACTCACTACGCATCACGTCTCGGTGATGCTTCGAGCGACGCCGGGCTCAGCCGATTACCGCCGTAACGTCGACGTGAATCAGCGCATCGCCGCCGGCATGAAGCTGGTGCGTATGCCGGGCCGGCCGGGCATCCGCATCGGGGAACATCTCCACCCAGGGGCGGTTGACCTCGGACCTCTGGGACGGGTCCTTGAGCCAGACATTGATCTTGACGATGTCGTCCGTCGCGCCGCCGGCGGCCTCGACCACCGCCCGGATATGGCCGAACGCGTTGTCCATCTGCTCGTCCAGGGACTCCGGCATGGCGCCGGTTACCGGGTCCTTGCCGCTCAGCAATCCGCTCATCAGCAAATTACCGAGCAGGCTCGCCGCCGGGATCGGGTTCGAATGCTTGAACCCGTCGATATCGATACTCTTGCGTTTGGCCATGTTGGTTCTCCCGATTGAAGCTGAATTTCTCAATTGCCCAAGCGTTTTGTCATCTTGTCCGCCAATCGCGGCGCAATGCCGGTCCGGCTCCACGGGCACTGACCGATACAAAGTCCGCAGCCGGTATGCTCGACGAAATAGGGAAAGCAAGCGTCGAAGTCGACGTACCATTTGTCCTCGCCGCGAACCCTCCGCTTCTCGGGACGGATCGCGTCGACCGGACACACTCGGGTGCAGACCTGGCAGTTCAAACAGAAATCGTCGGCGCCGAACGGGGCAAACGCGTCCGGCTCCAGCGGCATATCGGTGAGCACGCAGGCCAGACGGAACGAGGATCCGAACTCGCGATTGATCATCGAGCCATGCTTGCCCAGCTCGCCGAGACCGGCCTCGATCGCCGCCGGAATCATCAGAACCGGCCCCGCGGCCGGACCACCATGAGGGAACGCGTCCCAGCCGTGCTCGCGCATCCAGGAGGCGAGCCTGTAGGCCGCCCGGGTGCCGCGCGCATACTGCTTCTGCACCTCGACCTGGGAGGTCTCGCTGGGCGCCGTCTTGAGGCACTCGTAGTCCATCGCCACCGCGAGCACGACGATCCACTCGAAGT
The DNA here is from genome assembly GCA_022822205.1 of Rhodospirillales bacterium. Lineage (GTDB taxonomy): Bacteria > Pseudomonadota > Alphaproteobacteria > Rhodospirillales > UBA2165 > JAJDXO01. Next base: position 19,653 of record JAJECC010000140.1, read on the forward strand.
CGGCCTCGAAGCCTTCGAACACCCACTCCGGACGAATACGGGTGATGCCGACCTGATCCGCCTCGCCCGCCAAGGCGGCGTCCCTGGCCCTGCGTGTCCACTCCGCGGCGGTCCAATCGGGCCTGTCGGACGACAGGGGCGGGAGCGGTTTCTTGGAGAATTCCAGATTGTCCCGCCGGTGAACCTTGGCGCCCTCGGACATCAGACTGCGGCGGAAATATTCCTGTAGTTCCCCATGGGCGATGATTTCGGAATCGTGCCACATGATCGGCGTCGGCCGCCGGACATCGGCCTCGCCCAGCCCATTGATGTCGTTCCCTTGCGCCTCGGGCAAAAGGTCCAGCACCTCCTGGCGCGGGCTGAACGGAATCTCCCAGGGCGGCGGGCTGTCGGACATCTATTGAAGACCGTCGAGATATTCCCGGCGCCGTTCCGCCACCCGGTCCCGGATCTTCGCGCCGTACTCGGCCATGGAGGATATGTCGTCCCCGGTCAGACGCCCGGGCACGCACTCCCGAAAGCTCGGCCGTTCCTTGGCCCGCGCCCACCAGGCTTCGGACAACGGCCGGCCGGCGATCCAAACGTCCAGCAATGTCAAATATTCCATCCGCGCCACATAGGGCATCAAATTGATATCGGCGAGGCTGTAGGCCTCCCCCAGTATCCACGGTCCGCCGGACTCGTCGAGCGCCTGCTCCAGGTTTTTGAACAGCTTCTCGAAGTTGGCGACCGCCTGGAATACGTAGGGCGATTCGGTGCCCTCCTCGAATGTGGACTTGAACCGGGCGCCCCGTGTCGCGTCACCGGCGCTTTTGAACCGCTGCCGGCGCTTCTCCTCCGGCATGGACTTCATCTTTTCCCGGAACATGGCCGAGAAGCTGATTTCGCGGGTGGCTTCGAAAATGCCTTCGTCGACGTACTTGGACCACACCCGCATCCGCGCCTTTCCATAGGCATCGTCCGGAACCAGTGATGGTTCGGGACATATGTCGTCCAGGTACTCGCAGATCAGGGTCGATTCGACGATGACCCTGCCGTCATCGACGAGTGTCGGCACCACGCCCTTGGGGTTCAGCTTGAGGTATTCGGGATCAAACTGCTCGTTGTTGAACAGGTTGATGTTGTGGGTGTCGTAATCGAGACCCTTTTCGTCGAGGGTGATGAACACCTTCTGGGTGCAGATGGAATTCCCCGCCTTATAGAGCTTCATCCTCTCTCCCCGTCGCGTCGCGCTTTGTTGGCATAACCATACCGCTCGGGCATCATGAGACAATGACCGAACGGATCGAATGCGCGGTAATCGGCGCCGGCGTGGTGGGATTGGCCGTGGCGCGGACAATGGCCATGGCGGGCCGTGAGGTGATCATCCTCGAGGCGGCGGACGCCATCGGAACCGGCGGCAGCTCCCGCAACAGCGAGGTCATCCACGCCGGCATCTATTATCCGACCGGCAGCGTCAAGGCGCTGACCTGCGTCGAAGGCAGGCATCGGCTGTATGAATATTGCGAAAGCCACGGGGTGGCCCATCGGAACTGCCAGAAGCTGATCGTCGCGACCGATACGGATCAGCTCGATACCCTCGAGGGCATCCGCCGGACGGCGGCCGAAAACGGCGTCACCGATCTCACCTGGATCGAACAGCCCGCGCTGAGGGAAATGGAGCCCGCCTTGCGGGCCGTCGCCGCCCTGCTGTCGCCTTCCACCGGCATCATCGACAGTCACGGTTTGATGCTGGCCTACCAGGGGGATGCCGAAGACGCCGGAGCGGTCATCGCCTTCAACACGCCGGTGACCCGGGGGACGGCCGCCGCCGACGGCGCCCTGCACCTGGAGACCGGCGGCGAACAGCCGATGACGCTCGCCTGCGACATGGTCGTCAATTGCGGCGGGCTGCACGCGCCCGATATCGCCAACCGCATCGACGGATTGCCGGCCGAACACGTTCCGGCCGCCTACTACGCCAAGGGAAACTACTTCACGCTGAGCGGCAAGGCGCCCTTCAGCCGCTTGATCTACCCGGTCCCCGAGCAGGCCGGGCTCGGGGTGCATCTGACCTTGGATATGGGCGGCCAGGCCCGCTTCGGCCCCGATGTCGAGTGGATCGACGAAATCGACTACGAGGTCGATCCCCGCCGGGGCGACGTCTTCTATGACGCGGTCCGCAGATATTGGCCCCAGCTGGAGGACGGGGCGCTGCAGCCGGGCTATTCGGGGATCCGGCCCAAGATCCAGGCGCCGGGGGAACCGGCCAGGGATTTCGTCATCAGCGGCCCCGAGGACCACGGCGTTGCCGGTCTGGTCAATATGTTCGGCATCGAATCGCCCGGGCTGACGTCCTCTCTCGCGCTGGCCGACGCGGTCGCCGGCCGGTTGACCGATCAGTGATATGGCCGGGCCGGGATGGGGACGCCCCTAAAGCCCGCTCGGGATCATCTCCTCGACGACGAAACCCTCCGCGGGCGGAAATCGGTCGGCGATCATCTCCCGCGCTTCCGATTCGTCGCGCGCCGTCACGTCGTGGTGCTGGACATCGGCCCAGTGATCGCCGTACAGCGAATGGCTCCGGTTTTCCTTCACCGCCGCGCGGACGTCGCGATTGTAGACCGCAACTTCGAAGACCCGCAGATCGTGGGTGTTGTACTGAAGCATTTCCTTCGCTCCGATTTCAGTCTCGTACCGCCCATCGGCGCGCAGCCGATTGCCGCCGGGACAGGCTGAAAGTATGAAATCCGAATTGTTAAGAATTGCTTGCCGGGCGCGGGCGCCGATCAGCCGCGCAAAAAAAACGGCGCCCGGCTAGATCAGGCCGAGTTCCCGGAGGTCCGCGGCCATCTCCGGCGGCAACTCCCCGGATTGCTCCCGGGAAATCCGGACATCGGGGGGCGAGTCCCCGGGCCGCAGGTACCGCCAGCCCTGAAACGGCTTCTGGGCGCGCATTTCGACCGGCGTCAGCTCGGTATCCAGGGTTATGAAGCACCGGCGTTTGCCGTCGTCGTTGCGAAATTCGTCGACGCCGAGAATCCGCTGGCGGACCCGGATGAAGCGCTTGATGACCCAATAGATGGAGCCCCCGTCGATCAGTTCGCCGGCGCGCCTCGGCACGTTGCGCGTGAAGGTGCGGAGAACCGCCTCGCCGTGCTCCCGCCGGTAGGCTTCCAGCCGCTCGGCCTGCCGCCGGCGGAGATGCCCGGTGCTCTCGATCCCGACAGCCATTCGGAGAAGATTGACGGACATTGAACTCGAACCAAGTCGGCGCGGCCGGCGGGCCGCAGGGTCATACAGTCATACAGAATTCGCGGCGGCGGCGTCCAGAACTCCTCGGGAATGCCGCGCGGGGTTGCGGTACTTCATTCAGGCTATTCGTCCTTGTCAGGGTACCAGGCGGCGGTCCGTTTATCCAAAAACGCCTGAAAGCCCTCGATTCCTTCGGCGGTCGAGCGTCCCGAAGCGCTGATCTCGGCCATTTGTTCGGCCATCGCGTCCGAAATCAAGGTGCCGGAAATTTCTCCGATCAGGCGCTTCGTCCGCCCCACCGCTACCGGGCCGCTGCGCAGATATCCGTCGATGACCGGCGCCGCCGCTTCATCCAGGCCGCCGACCGGGCATATTTCGTGCACCAGACCGATCTCCTTCGCCCGGTGGACGTCGAACGTCTCCCCCGAAACCGCATATCGTTTCGCCTGGCGGACCCCGAGCGCGGCGATCACCTGCGGGAGTATGGGCGCCGGCGTAATGCCGACGCGCACCTCGGTGACGGCGAATTTGGCGTCCTCGGAGGCGATGACGACGTCGCAGCCGGCCGCATAGCCGGTAGCGCCGCCGAAACACGCATTGTGAATGAGGGCGATGGCGGGTTTGGGGAATTCGAACAGGCCGCGCATGGCGGCCAGCGACAGCACCGCGCCTTGCTTCCGCACGTCCGGCGCCGCCTCCGCCAGTTCCTTGAACCAATTGACGTCGGCGCCCGCGGAAAAATGCTTGCCGGCGCCGCGCAACACCAGCAGCCTCACCGCCTCATCCCCGGCCAGGGCCCGAAGCCCGTCCACCAGCGCGGTAAGCAGCTCCGGGTTCCAGGTATTGAACTTGTCCGGACGGTTGAGCGTGACCGTGGCCACCCCGCGGGCATCGGTATCGGTCAGGATGACGGGTTCGGACATCGGCTTCTCCTACCAGCCGCCCCGTTCGAGCCACTGATCCATCATTTCCATCCGGTCGCAGCCCCAGAACGGCTCGCCGTCGACGATGAAATAGGGCGATCCGAAGGCCCCGCGGTCCATTGCCGTCTGGGTTTCGTCGCGGAGCCGGTCCTTGTAGGACTGGTCGTTGGTTGCGTCGATGCAGGCCTGAACGTCGGCCCCCAGCCCGCCGGCGATTTCGGCGACGGTTTCCCGGGGCCGGATATCGATCCCGTCGGCGAAAAACGCGGTCATCGCAGCCTTGGCGAAGTCCCGCGCCAATTGCTCGTCCTGGTCATGCAGGAAGTAAAACACCCGCCCCGCCGCCACCGTGGGGATGGGAAAGGGTTCCGGCATCTTGAACGCAACGCCATGGAGCCGGGCCGACCGCTCGAGATCGTGGAGCGAATACTCGCCTTTCAACGGCTGCTCGACGAGGGAGCGCTGACCGTTGTGCTGGAAGACCGCACCCAGCAGGTAGGGCCGCCAATTGACGGATCGTTCGTGCTTCCCGGCGATGGCGTCGATCCGGAACAACGCCAAATAGCCGTAGGGAGAAGCAAAATCGAAATACATGTCTATGGGGTCCGCCACGCGCGTCTCCTCCGCCGGTCGCCTACCAACTGTGCCGTTCCCCGTCATATCCCCAGAACGTTCCCGTGTCGTCAATACCCAGCCGATCGATGATCCGCCGCATTCCCGATACGCTGTCGGGAACCGGGACCGCGGCGCCGGCGCCTCCCATGTCGGTCTGCGCCCATCCCGGGTGAAATACGGCGACGGTAATGCCGCGCCCGGCGAGGTCGGCGGACAGGCTCTTCATCACCATGTTGAGCGCCGCCTTGGATGACCGATAGGGATAGTAGCCGCCGCCGCTCCCGGAAATGCTCCCCATGGCCGAGGTGATGGCGACCATCTTCTTCTGTCCGGACGCGGCGACATTCTCCACCAACCCCTCGGCCAGCCTGAGGGGCGCCATGGCGTTGACCCGGAACAGTTCCTCCCAGCTTTCGGGATCGGTGGCGCCGAACCCGGCCGTGGAGCCGAGCAGCCCGGCATTGTTGATCAACAGGTCGATGGGCCGTCCGGACTGCGACGCCGCAACCGCGTCGACGGCGCCGAAGTCGGAGACGTCGAGCGCATGGACTTCGATGTCGCCTGCGATCCCGTGCAGCCCGGCCGCGCCGTCCGGATTCCTGCAGGTGGCGACGACCGACCAGCCGTCGGCCGCGTACTGGGACGCGAACTCGAGGCCCAGCCCCCGATTGGCGCCGGTGATGAATACCGTTGGCATGCCGCTGAAATCCTCCCGGAAAATACTCTAGACCACGCCGAACAGCCGGACCACGGCCAAGACGAAGCTCAGCACCAGGGTCGTCCGCGCGGCAATGCCCCACCACCGCCAATTGCTGTTGGGCGCGCAGCGCCAGATGACCACCGCGGCGTACAGGGCATAGACGAAGGCCAGGCCGATCCCCACCTGCCAGGGCAAGAACCCGGCATTGATCATCAAAATGGCGAGTGTCGATACCGCCCAACTGCCGAAGACGCCGACCACCCAATAGGCCCGCCACAGCCGCTCCTCTCCGCGCCAGAAGCTGACCAGGAAATGCCGGCGGCGGTTCGGGGCGCTGGTCTGTCGGGGAATGTCGGCGGTCATGATCCATCCATACCCGGCATTCATGGCCCAATTCAATCCCGTGACCGGGCGTCACAGCAGCAAGAGCGCCGCCAAACCAAGGAATACATAGAACCCCACCACATCCGTGATCGACGTCAGCAGCGCGCTGCCGGCGACCGCCGGATCGAATCCCATGCGCTGCAGCACCACCGGCAAGGCGCTGCCCGCGAGCCCGGCGACCACCAGATTGATGATGATCGCCAATGCGATGACGCCGCCAAGCTCAAGATTGCCGAACCACGCCCAGGTCGCAAGTCCGATCATGACGGCGAACAGAATACCGTTGGCGAAACCGACGATGATTTCCTTGCCCACGGTGCGAAACGCGTTGGCGGGGGTAAGCTCGCGCATGGCGATGGCGCGCACGGCGACGGTCAGCGTCTGAACGCTGGCGGTGCCGCCCATGGCGGCCACCACCGGCATCAGGATCGCCAGGGCGACCATCTGCTCGATGGTGCCCCGAAAGATGCCGACCACGGCGGCCGCCGCGCCGGCGGCGATCAGATGAATAAACAGCCATGTCGAGCGTGAACGCACCGTTGCCCAGATGGCGGCATAGAGGTCGTCCTCCTCGCCGACGCCGGCCAGGCGCATGATGTCCTCCTCATGCTCCTCGTGGATCACGTCGACGACGTCGTCGACGGTAATCACGCCGACCAGCCGGTTGGACCCGTCGATCACCGGCGCGGAAATGAGGTCGCGCTGCCGGAACAGGAAGGCGACTTCCTCCTGGTCCATGGTCACCGGGATTTTCCGGAGCTCCGCCGACATGATGGCGTTCAGGGCGACGTGCCGCTGGGTCCGCAGCACCCGGCTCAGGGGAATGGTTCCCACCGGCTGGTGCCGGGGGTCGACCAGGTAGAGATCGAAGAAATGAGTGGTGAGGTCCTCGGTCTCGCGCATGTAGTCGATGGCCTGGCCGACGGTCCAATGGCTGGGCACGGCAACGGTCTCGCGCTGCATCAGGCGGCCGGCGCTGTCCTCCGGATAGGACAGGCCTTCCTCGATCAGCGTCCGGTCGGATTCGGACAGCGCATCCAGCACTTCGCGCTGTTCGTGGTCCTCCAGTTCCTCGACGACGTCGACGGCGTCATCGGAGTCCATGCCGGCGACGACCTGCGCCACCTGATCGAGGCCCAACCGGTCGACCACGCCGTCGAGGACGGTTTCGTCGAGTTCGGCCATGACGTTGGGGTCGAAGTCGTCCGAGAGCAGCCCGACGAGCCGGTCGCGCTTGTCGCCCGGCAGCCGCTCGATCAGGTCGGCGACTTCGGCATGGTGGAGGAACTCGACGTAGTCCCGCACCTCATCGATGCGGTTTTCGTCCAGCGCCTCGCTGACGGCGCGGACCGCCGCGTCCGGCAGGTGTCCCGCGGCCGACCCGGAGATTTCGGTTTCGGGCTGTTCCTCGGTCTCCGTCGGCAAGTCGGCCATGACGCGGTTCCTAGATCAGCGTGCCCGCCTGTTGGGCTTCGACGACGGACAGCGCCGTCATGTTGACGATGCCCCGGACAGTAACCGATTCCTGCATCACGTGCGCGGTCTGTTTCATGCCCAGCAGCATGGGCCCGACGGCAACGCCGTCGTTGAGCATGCGCAGCATGTTGTAGGCGATATTCGCCGCATCCAGCGACGGCATGATCAACAGGTTGGCCGACCCGCTGAGGGTGGAATCGGGCACCAGCCGGTCGCGAATCTCCTGCGACAGGGCGGCGTCGGCGTGCATCTCCCCGTCGATCTGCAAATCGGGCGCCATCCTGCGCACCAGTTTCAACGCCTCACGCATCTTGGCCGCCGTCTCCCGGTCGGAGCTGCCGAAATTCGAATGAGACAGCAGCGCCGCCCTGGGTTCGATGCCGAACCGGCGGACCTCCTCCGCGGCCATGATCGTATAGTCCGCGATCTGCTCGGCGGTCGGTCCCGGATTGACGAACGGATCGCAGAGAAAGAACGTGCCCTTCGGCAGCAGCAGCATGGACAATGCCGCGGCCCGCTTCACGCCGTCGCGGACGCCGATGATCGAGAACAGCGGCGGCAGGTGCTGCGGGAAGCGGCCGGTCGCGCCGCACAGCAAGGCATCCGCCTCGCCCCGCTTGACCATCAGCGCCGCGATCACCGTGGTGTTGGTGCGGACGATGCGCCGGGCCTCGTTCCGGGAGCGGCCGTGACGGGCGGTGATGGAGTGGTACAGCTCCCAATATTCCCGGTACCGGGGGTCGCCCTCGGGGTCGACCAGCTCGAAGTGCTCGCCGATCTTCATTCTCAGCCCCAACCGTTCGAGACGCATGGCCACCACTTCCCGCCGCCCGATGAGGATCGGCTCGACCAGCGCTTCGTCGAGGGCCTGCTGAACCGCCCGCAGGACCCGCGTCGACTCGCCTTCGGCGTAAACCACCCGCTTGGGCGCCAGTTTGGCCTGGTCCAGCAGCGGCTTCATGACCAGGCCGGAGCGGAACACGAACTCGTTGAGCCGCTGGTAATAGGCGTCGAAATCCTCGATCGGCCGGGTGGCGACGCCCGACTCCATGGCCGCCCTGGCGACCGCCGGCGCCAGCTTGCCGAGCAGGCGCGGATCGAAGGGCTTGGGAATCAGGTATTCGGGCCCGAAGTTGAGTTCCTGCCCGCCATAGGCCTGGGCGACGATTTCATCGGCCTCGGCGCGGGCCAGTTCGGCCAGCGCCTTCACGCACGCCGCTTTCATTTCCTCGTTGATGGCGGTCGCGCCCGCATCCATGGCGCCCCGGAACAGGTACGGGAAACACAGGACGTTGTTGACCTGGTTCGGGTAGTCGCTGCGCCCGGTGGCGATAATCGCGTCGGGACGCGCCTTCTTGGCCGCCTCGGGGCGGATTTCCGGCTCCGGATTGGCCAGCGCCATGATCACCGGTTTCCTGGCCATCTTCTTGACCATCGCCGGCTTCAGAACGCCGGGGGCCGACAGCCCCAGAAACACATCGGCGCCGTCGATGGCTTCCGAGAGTTTCCGGTGTTCGGTCCTGCGCGCGTACCGGCTGTTGTACGCGTTCATCTCCCTCTCGCGGCCTTCGTGGATGACGCCCGCGATGTCGGTAACGATGACGTTGTTTTTCCTGAGCCCCATGTGGCAGAGGAGATCGAGGCATGCGAGGGCGGCGGCGCCGGCGCCGGACGTGACCAGTTTCACCCGGCTCAGCTTCTTGCCGACGATTTCGAGACCGTTGAGGATGGCGGCGGCGACGATGATGGCCGTGCCGTGCTGGTCGTCGTGCATCACCGGAATGTTCATCCGCTCCTTCAGCGCCTGCTCGACGATGAAGCAGTCCGGCGCCTTGATGTCCTCGAGATTGATGCCGCCGAAGGTCGGCTCCAATGCCGCGATGACGTCGATCAGCTTGTGGGGATCGCTCTCGTCGATCTCGATGTCGAAGACGTCCACATTGGCGAACTTCTTGAACAGCCCGGCCTTGCCCTCCATCACCGGCTTGGAGGCCAGCGCGCCTATGTTGCCGAGACCCAGGACCGCGGAACCGTTGGAGACCACCGCGACCAGGTTGCCGCGCGCGGTCAGGTTGGCGGCTTCGGCCGGATCCTTGTGGATCAGCATGCTCGCCGCCGCGACCCCCGGCGTATAGGCCAGCGACAGGTCGTGCTGGTTGGCCAGCGGCTTGGTGGTGGCGACGGCGATTTTTCCGGGCCGCGGATAGCGGTGGTAATCCAGGGCTTCTTCGTCGAATTGGTCGGCCATGTCGTCTCCCGGCGCGTCTCGGAACGGCTCCTCGACCGCCAGCTTAACCGGCGGCGTTGACGTCAGTATGACAGTCTTCGGCATTCAAGAAAGCCCGCAAGCGGCGGCCGGGGCGGTCGCCGGCCATGCACCGGACGCATATCGGTAAGTCGTTGAAACAACGGCATTTACAAAAAAATGCCGATTTGCGTGTTTTCGGGGACATGGACATTTATGGACATTCATGGACATTTGATGACACCCTTTTGGGAGGTACCCCCCCAATTGGTTCGTGCAAAACTGCATGGCTCGCCTCCAAATACGCAAAACGCCGCCCCGGCGAGGGGACGGCTGTCGCCTATACATTTAGTTCGTGCGCGGGTGGGTGCAAGGGTCGAGGGAACAAAAGTCGTCATCACCGGGCAAGGACCCGGTGATCCACGTCTGGCGGCAGTCGATACGCGTGGATGGCCGGGTCCGGGCCCGGCTCGGTCAATTCGGAGCGAATTGACCTTACATGACGTAGTCATTTTATGCCGCACCCTCACCCCGGCCCTCTCCCTCAGGGAGGGAGAGGGGGATTGCCAGAACCGGCGACGGAAAACCGCCCCGCCCGCCGGGAGAATGGCTGTCTCAATTTCCGGAAAAATGGTGCGGTCGAGAAGACTCGAACTTCCACGGGCTTATCGCCCACAGCGACCTCAACGCTGCGCGTCTACCAATTCCGCCACGACCGCATCGCGGCTACTCACCGGGAGAGTAGCTGGAATGGAGGCGCCGGGATACCAAATCGGACCGGGCTAATCAAGGATATGCGCGGCATATCCCCCGCCCCGCCGAGCCGCTACAATGGCGGACATGGATATGAAGGTTGCGGATGCGCCGGGCCGCGTCGCCGGCGTCGAATGGGTGACCGCCCCCGGCCTGGTGGCCTACGAGGATGCGCTGGCCGGGATGGAGACCCGGGTCGACGGCATCATCGCCGGCGGGATGGACGAGCGGGTATGGCTGCTGGAGCATCCGCCCCTCTATACGGCGGGCACGTCGGCCGACCCGGCGGAGCTTCTCGATGACCGCTTTCCGGTCCACGCGACGGGGCGCGGCGGGCGCTATACCTATCACGGTCCCGGCCAGCGGGTCGCCTATGTGATGCTCGATCTCCGCGGCCGGGGAACCGATGTCCGGGCCTATGTCCGCAGCCTGGAGGCCTGGGTGATCGGCGCGCTGGCGGCGTTCGGGATCACCGGCGAGCCGCGCCCCGACCGGATCGGCATCTGGGTGCCGGACGGGAACGGCGGCGAGGCGAAGATCGCCGCGGTCGGGGTGCGAATCCGCCGCTGGGTGACGTTTCACGGCATCGCAATCAACCTCGATCCCGACCTCGAGCACTTCTCCGGCATCGTTCCCTGCGGGATTTCCGATTACGGCGTCACGTCCCTCGCCCGGCTCGGCATCGGCGCCTCCATGGCGGACCTGGACGCGGCCCTGGCGGCCTCCTTCGCGGAAGTGTTCTAGGGCCCGGCCCCGAATAGGGGACTCCCGTTTTTTGCGGAAATGCGGTTTGCGATTCCATTGCGGAGCCTGCCCGCCTATCGTGGGGGCCGAGTTTGGAAGTCATCTGGGAAATGTCGGATAACATGCGATACAGGAGGGACGTGATGAATATTCGAAAATTCGGAATAGGTTTGGCGGTAGCCGGCGCAATGGTATGGGCATCCAGTTGGGGCGCGCCCCTCCAGGCGGCAACTCCATACTACAAGGGAAAAACCATCGAAATAATCGCGGGCGCCGGCGCCGGTTCGGGGACCGAACTCGTCGCACGCGCGTTCATCAAGGTCTGGTCGAAGTACATCCCCGGCAACCCGACATTTGTGGTCAAGAACCTGCCCGGCGCGGGCGGCGCCAAGGCTCTGACCTTTGTCTACGACAAGGGCAAGCCCGACGGAACGGTGCTCTACTTCGGCGTTTCCAACTTGATCTCAAAAGCACTCAATCCGAAAAGGATGCGATTCGAACTCGATAAAATGTCGATCATCGGCCTCGGCGGACAGGAACACATGGCCTTGGTGAATAAGGATGTGGGCATCACGGATGCGACACAGCTAGTTAAGCTGAAACAGATCGTTACCGGCGGCGCGCGGGCTGATGACCCGCTGAGCCTGGAAGCGCGCCTGTCCCTCTCCATGCTGGGAGTCAATTTCCGCCACGTTCATGGCTATCGCGGCATGCCCAAAATCGCGAAGGCCGCCGCGACGGGCGAGATTCAGTTTTTCACCACCGCCACGCTGGGTTACCGCGTGGTGTCCAAGAATTTCGTCGCCAACGGCTCGTTGATCCCCATGTACTACCACCCCTATTTCGACGGCAAGGGCCAGCAGATCCGCAGCGAAGAATTTAAGGAAATGCCGAGTTTCATCGACGTGTACCGTAAGGTGCATGGCAAGGATCCGTCCGGCCCCTTGTTCGAGACCTATAAGTGGATGCTCGATGTTAACGGCCATCCGACCGGCTTTATCGCGCCGCCAAAGGTTGATCCCAAACTGGTGGCAATTCTCCGAGAGACTCACGCCAAAACCGCTGCCGACCCCGCGGTCAAGAAAGGCCGGCTGGCGAGCGTGTTCAACTGGAAGCCACAGAGCGATCTTGACCGGTCGCTGGCAGCCTATAAGGCGACCAGCCCCGAAATCCTGGCAACACTGAAGGAAATCGCGACGAAAGAGTAGGCCACGCCGGCCCCGTTTAGTCCTGGGGGAAGCCCGGATAGAAATTCCCCCTCACCCCAGCCCTCTCCCCCTGAAGAAGGGGGAGAGGGGGCTTGCGGGTGAGCCACAAAATGATTCGTCATGTAAGGTCAATTCGCTCCGAATTGACCGAGCCGGGCCCCGACCCGGCCTTCAGTCGGCCGAAGCCGACTTTCGGACGGCGTAGGCCGGCCATCCACGCGCGCGGGGCCTCTTCACCGGTCACGCCATTTGTCACGCGAGCCCGGCGACGTCGACGAGCGTGCGGCCCTCGCGCCGCTGCTCGGCGTGATGATCGTCGATGGCCGCCTGCACCTCGGGCGGCACGGCGATCTCCTTGGCGAACTCGGGACGCGCCTTGAGGCCGTCGAACCAGCCGGTGAGCGCCGGGTGGAGCGCCTCCATGGGATAGCCGCAGCTCCTGAGCCGGTTGACGTAGATGAACCAGGCGACGTCGAGAACGGACAATTCGCCGCCCATCAAATAGGGGCTCGCGTTCAGCGTATCGTTGAGGCCGTCCAGCGCCTCGCGGAAGCGGCTCGCGGACAGCCGCACCGCGTCGTCCGAGATGCCGGTGGTGTTCGCCGTATCCCAGAAGGCGATTTCCCGCGCCTTGTTGGGATCCTCCCTGCCCAATACGGTGCCCGTTCCGCCGGTCCGGTAATTGGCCATGGCCTCGTCGCTCTTGGGCTGCTTTCCCCGCCGCTGGGTGAAGCGGAAGGTTATGGTCCGGAGATCGAGGTGGAGGTCGTCCTCGTGTTCGAGCAATTCCGCCATGCGGTCTTCGGCCCCCGCCGGGATGAGCTTGGGCTCGGGATAGCGTTCTTCCAGCAGGGTGATGATGTCGTTGCTTTCGATATGGACCTCGCCGTCGGCGACCAGCGTCGGCACGAGGCCCCTCGGATTGATGCCGAGATACCAGTCGGTGAAATTCTCGCCGTCGCGGAGGGCGAGCTGGTGAGATTCCCACGCGAGGCCCTTGAGATTGAGAACGATCCGCGTCTTTTGCGAACACGACGACGACATGAAGTGGAACAGATGCAGGCCCTTCCACGTCAGCACGTCTCTTGTCTTGATATCTTCGTCCAGGAGTTGAACCATGATCCCGCCCTAATCTGGCCTCAATTTGCTCCCCGACAGTAGCGCACCCTCGCCGAATGTCGAGCCGCAGGTCCCGACGGCCCACATATCCATCGAAGGTGTTGGAGCGCCCCGGTCTTGCCCGAAAAATTCTTGAACCTCAGTCAGAATTTGCGCGGCATCATTTACATGCTTGCCGCCACCCTCTTCCTGACGGGCATGGCGGCCATCGTCCGGATTCTGACGCCGGATATGCATCCGTTCGAGATCGCCTTCATGCGCAACGTGATTGGGTTCTTTCTGATCCTGCCGTTTCTGCTTCGGCATGGCAGCGCCTTGTTTGTGACCACCAAAGGCGATCTCTGGTTGATGGGCTGGCGCGGCGTATTCAATGCGGTGGCCATGATCCTCTATTTCCTTGGTATCGCGCTGATCCCGCTGGCCGAAGTCGCGGCGCTGGCATTCACCACCCCGTTCTTCGTCGCAATATTGGCGATATTCCTACTCAAAGATATTCCGGGATGGCGGCGAACCGCGAGCTTGATCGCCGGGTTCATCGGCGCCCTGATCGTCCTCAGGCCCGGCGTCGAGACCGTCAGCATCGGCTCGCTCTATGTTATCGGATCAGCGGCGTCCTGGGCGGCCGCCGTTATCATCATCAAGAGCCTATCTGCGCGAAACAGTTCGCTGACAATTACCTTTTACGCCCTGGTGTTTTTGACGATCCTTACGCTACCGCCGGCCCTGCTGGTCTGGCGGTGGCCCACGCCAACCGAATACATGCTGCTGGCGGCCGGCGCGGCCTGCGGGACACTGGGCCAGATTCTTTTTGCACAATCCATGAAGAGCGCGGATGTGTCACTGGTCATGCCCTTCGACTATACCAAGCTGATTTGGGCGGCCATCATCGGTATCGTGTTGTTCGCGGAAGTGCCGACGATATGGACCCTGCTCGGCGGCACCGTCATCTTCATCAGTTCCAGCTATCTGACTTATCGGGAGCGTCACGCGGCGAAGGCTAAGGCATCAGATCCAGAAGCGCCCTCGTCCCCAAGTTAGCCGCCCTCGAACACCATCAATACCTGGTTCACCTCGACGCTGTCACCCGGCGCGCAGTTGATTTCCGCGATGGTGCCGTCGCGCTCGGCGATCAGCTGGTTTTCCATCTTCATCGCCTCGATCACCGCCACCGCGTCGCCGGCTTTGACCTCCTGGCCTACCTCCACGTCAATGGACACCATCAGGCCCGGCATGGGGGACACGATATTCCGGGCGGCGCCCGAAGCGCCCCGGTCGGGAATATCGGCGATCATCTCGGCGGCCCGCGGCGACACCATCTGGATTTCGGCCGCGTAGCCGCCAGCGGTCAGACGGAAGCCGACCGATCCGGAATCGTACTGCGCGCAGACCGGCTCCCCGTTCACCGTCCCCTTGAAAATGTAGCGGGACGGCGTCCAGTCGCTGGAAACCACATAAGTTTGTCCGTTCCGGCGAACCTCGACCCCGTCGCCGGCCTCGGCCAGTTCAACCGGAAACGGCCGCCCGTTGGCCATCACCACCCAGTCGGCCGCCAGCGTCACCGGCCGGCCGGGGATCACCTGATCGTCCATGCTCCGGGTGACCAGCCGGCTCCCCCGGCTGATCCGCCGCCAATGGATGGCGCCGGCGACGGCGACAAGCCAGGGTTCGGGATCGCGGTCGACCTCGGTGGGATCGAAGCGGGAGCCGAACTTGTCGCCGATGAAGTCGGTCGAGATATTGCCGGCGGCGAAGTCCTCGTCCGCCACCACGGCGCCCAGGAACGCCATATTGTGGTTCACGCCCCGCACATAGAACTCGTCGAGGGCCGCCCGCATTCGCGTGACCGCCTGCATACGGTCATCGCCGATTGCGATCAGCTTGGCGAGCATCGGATCGTAATGCCGGTTGATGGTGTCGCCCTCGTTCACCCCGTGATCGATGCGGATGGTCTTCGACGTGCCGAACGCGCCGGAGACCGGCTCCCGGTACCGCGCCACCCGGCCGATGGAGGGAAGAAATCCCCTGGCCGGGTCTTCGGCATAGAGGCGCGCCTCGATGGCCCAGCCCTCGATGGTGACGTCGTCCTGGCCGAACGACAATTCTTCCCCGGCGGCGACGCGGATCATCTGTTCCACGAGGTCCGTCCCCGTCACCTCCTCGGTCACCGGATGCTCCACCTGCAGCCGGGTGTTCATTTCGAGGAAATAATAATTGCGGTCGGCGTCGACGATGAACTCGACCGTCCCGGCGGAGAAGTAATTGGCGGCCCGCGCAAGGTCGACGGCGGACCCGCCCATTCTGGCGCGCATTTCCGGATCGACGAACGGGCTCGGCGCCTCTTCCAGGACCTTTTGGTGACGCCGCTGGATGGAGCATTCCCGCTCCCCCAGATAGACCGCGTTCCCGTGGGTGTCGGCGAGAACCTGGATTTCGATATGGCGCGGCTTGAGGATGAGCTTTTCGAGAAACACCCGTCCATCGCCGAAGCTCGCTTCCGCTTCCGACGTACAGGCGCGGAAAGCCTCCTCCAGTTCGGAAGCCTCCATCACCTTGCGAATTCCCTTGCCGCCGCCGCCGGCCGAAGCCTTGAGCATTACCGGGTATCCGATGTCCCTGGCGAGCCGCGCCGCCTCCGCCGCATCGGCAATGGGGTCGGCGTAGCCCGGGACCGTCGGCACGCCGGCGGTGGCGGCCAACTGCTTGGCTTGGATCTTGTCGCCGAGCGTGCGGATGGCCGGGGACGGCGGGCCGACGAACGTCACCCCCTCGGAGGCCAAACGCTCCGCGAAGGCGGCGTTCTCCGAGAGGAATCCGTATCCCGGGTGAACCGCCTCGGCGCCGGTCTCCTCGATAGCCGCCATGATCGCATCGATATTGAGATAGCTTTGCAGCGCCGGCGGCGGACCGATCAGCACGGCGTCGCTGGCCATATCCACATGGAGGGCGTCCCGGTCGGCTTCCGAATAGACGGCGACGGTTCTGATGCCCATGGCGCGGGATGACCGGATCACCCGGCACGCGATCTCGCCGCGGTTTGCAATCAGTATCGATTCGAACATGTGGACCAGATCCGCCCCAAGGTGATTGTCGGCATTTGCCGGTTCAGAAGTTACCAGATCAGTACGAACCCACCGCCCCGCCTATTGCAACCTCTTCGCCAAGTCATTGCAAAATAACCTAAAATAAGCGGTGTCGCTTACGTCCGGCAGGCAAATGCGCTCAACTGAATATGGATTGCTCGCACATCAGGCGGTGATTCGCAATTGCGGACTCTCCCGCGATCCGCCGCGGCCTCAAAAATCCTGGTCCGGAAAGAAGCCGCGTTCGCGCAAACGGCGCTCGCCGATGTCGCAGCCGCCCTCGAAGGCGACATGGAGCGGTCCCGAAACCGGCTCGCGGCCGGCATGGCGTGATCCCGGCGGCGCCACGCCCGCGATCTCGAAAATCAGCTTTCGCCGGATAGCCCGGGCGAAATCGTTGAAATCCTCGGCCACCACCAGGAATGCGCCGGGTCCGCCGATCACGCAGCCGGCGTAATAGAGATCCAGGTTCGGAATTTGGCGGCCGCCGAAAATCTGCAAACGGTCGTTGACGATGGGCAGGCCGTTTATCACGACACCCCGCCTGACCGCGGCATCCCGGGCCAAGGTCACCAGGGGTCCGGAATTGTTGGGCCCGTCGCCGGAGATATCGATCACCCGGCGCGTGCCCCGGACGTTGTTTCGTTCAAACAACGGCAGCGCGAAATCGATCAGTCCGCTGATCGACGTCCACGGGCCGGCATTGACCGGCGCGGCCGCGAGCGCGTCGGCGAACCGGCCGGCGGAGGCTCTATCCTGGATGACCGCCCAATCGATGATGGTGAACTGATGGTCCAGGCCGGCCCATTCGACATAGGTCACGGCGATCCGGCCGATGATGCCGGCCTCGATCGTTTTCACCAGCTCAGGACTCCGCAGCGCCGCTACGTAGCCTTCGCGCTGGAGGCGGGCTTCGTGGCCGTCGACGCTGCCCGAGACATCGACCGCCACGACCAGTTCCAGGTCGACGGCGACCTGCTCTTCGGCCGAAGCGCCGGCGGACAGGAGGCAGGCAAGTCCGGCGAATAGAACGGCGGGCACGCGGCGGTATCCGATATTCGACATCAGGGAATTACACCGCGCCGTCGGCGGCGGCGCAATCGCCTTTCCGCCGGAGAGAGCGAAAGCGCTGGAATTCGGCGGATTTTGGCTTGATCATGCGGCAAACTATGGGCCATACCGGCCTGACGGCCTCGAGCCGCCCACACGCCCAAGGACCAGGCACGCCATGACCTTTACCATTTCGGATCTATTGGCCGACAAGCCGAGCGACGCACCCGTATTCGGCGCCCCGTCCCGCGGCGACCTGAATTTCGGAGACCTGCGGGTTCAGGCAGGCGCAATCACCGGCGCCTTGAACGGCCTCGGCATCGGCCGCGGCGACCGGGTCGCCATCGTCCTCCCCAACGGACCCGAAATGGCGAGCGCCTTCGTCTGTATCGGCGCAGGCGCGACGACCGCTCCGCTCAATCCCGCCTACCGGCAGGAGGACTTCGAATTTTACCTGTCCGACCTCAATGCCAAGGCGCTGGTTGTCGAGGCCGGCGCCGACACGCCGGCCCGGGATGCGGCCGCGGCGCGGGGGGTGCCGGTCCTGGAGCTGAGCAGCGGCGCCGGTTCGCCGGCGGGCGCCTTCACGCTCACGGGAGAACCGGTCGGCGACCCGGCCGCGAATGGCGGCCCCGCCGCGCCCGACGACATCGCCCTGGTTCTGCACACCTCGGGCACCACGTCGCGCCCCAAGATCGTTCCCCTGTCGCAGCGCAACGTCACCGCGTCCGCGGCCAATATCGCCGAATCGCTTCGGCTGAGCCCGGACGACCGGTGCCTCAACATCATGCCCATGTTCCATATTCACGGGCTGATCGCCGCCGTGCTGTCGTCGGTCGGCGCCGGCGCCTCAATCTGGTGCTCACCCGGGTTCAATGCCCTCGGCTTCTTCAACTGGGTCACCGAGGCTAGGCCGAGCTGGTACACCGCGGTGCCGACCATGCATCAGGCGATCCTGTCCCGGGCGGCCCGCAACCGGGAGATCGTCGACCGGGCGGGCCTGCGTTTCATCCGATCCTCCTCCGCCTCCCTGCCCCCGCAAGTGATGCAGGAGCTGGAAGACGTATTCGGCTGCCCGGTCATCGAGGCCTACGGCATGACCGAGGCGTCTCACCAGATGGCCAGCAACCCGCTGCCGGACGCGCCCAGGAAACCGGGCAGCGTCGGCATTGCCGCCGGGCCCGAAGTGGCGATCATGTCCGAGGACGGGGCAATCCTGAATGCCCGGGAAACCGGCGAGATCGTTATCCGCGGGGAGAACGTGTTTTCCGGCTACGAAAGCAACCCCGCCGCCAACGCCGAAGCGTTCACCGACGGCTGGTTCCGTACCGGCGATCAGGGGATCATGGACGATGAGGGCTATATCAGCATCACCGGCCGGTTGAAGGAAATCATCAACCGGGGCGGCGAGAAGATTTCCCCGCGGGAGGTGGACGAGACGCTGATGGATCATCCGTCGGTCCAGCAGATCGTCACATTCGCCATGCCCCACGACAAGCTGGGCGAGGACGTCGCGGCGGCCGTCGTGCTGCGCGAAGACACCGAAGCGACCGAAAAGGAATTGCGGGAGTTCGCCGCCGAACACCTGGCCGACTTCAAGGTGCCGCGCCGGATTCTGTTCCTGGATGAAATCCCCAAGGGCGCCACCGGCAAACTCCAGCGCATCGGATTGGCCGAGAAGCTGGGGCTTGGATGACGGCGAAGATCTGCATCTACGGCGCCGGCGCCATCGGCGGCCTGTTGGGCGCCGGTCTCGCCAAGGCCGGCGCCGAGGTAACGCTGATCGCCCGGGGCCCGCATCTGGCGGCCATCCGGGAAAACGGCCTGACCCTGGAAATGGAGGGAGAGACCACGACGGTCCGCCCCTCGGCGGCCGAAAACCCGGCGGATGCCGGACCCCAGGACTACGTCATCGTGACCCTCAAGGCCCACTCGGTTCCCGGCATCGTCGACGCCATGCAGCCGCTGCTCGGACCGGAGACGACGGTGGTCTGGGGCGCCAACGGCATTCCCTGGTGGTACTTCTTCGGCCTCGACGGCCCCCACAAGGATCACCGGATTCCGCTGCTTGACCCGGGGGGCGTGCAATGGTCCGGCATCGGGCCCGAGCGTATTCTTCACGCCATCGTCTATCCCGCCGCCGAAGTGGTCGAGCCGGGCGTGGTTCGTCATCAGGAGGGAGACCGGTTTACTTTGGGCGAACCCTCGGGCGAAAAGACCGAACGGGCGGCCCTGTTGTCGGATATCCTGAAGGAGGCCGGCTTCCGGGCGCCCATCCGCCCGCGCATCCGCGACGAGATTTGGGTCAAACTTTGGGGCAATGTCAGCTTCAACCCCATCAGCGCCCTTACCGGCGCGACGCTGGAAGAGATGTGCGCCGATCCCGCGACCCGCCGCCTGATTCGCGACATGATGCTGGAAACCCAGGCGGTCGCCGAGAGCCTGGGCGTCAAATTCTCCATCGACGTGGACAAGCGGATCGACGGCGGCGCCGCGGTCGGGGCCCACAAGACCTCCATGCTGCAAGACCTGGAGCGGGGCCGGCCCATGGAAATCGACGCCATCGTCGGGGCGGTGCCGGAACTCGGCCGCTTGACCGGCATCGCAACGCCCAACGTCGATGCCGTGCTGGCCCTGGTCATGCAGCGGGCCCGCCTCGCCGGCTGCTACGGGAGCTAGACCCGAATGGCGCTTCTCCCGATCAAGGACGACAACCCGCTCAACCGTATTCAATTTCAGTACGTCACCGTTGCCCTGATCGCGGCTTGTGTCGCGGTTTTTCTCTGGGAGGTGTCGCTGGGGGATCAGCGGGGCCGCGCCATTTTCGGGTTCGGCCATATTCCGGCGGTGCTCTTCGGCGCCCGGACACTGCCGCCGGAACTCGAACAAATCCCCGCCTGGCTGACCCTGGTCACCTCCATGTTCCTTCACGGCGGCTGGCTTCACCTGGGTTTCAACATGCTGTTCCTGTGGGTGTTCGGCGACAACGTCGAGGACGCGCTTGGCCATTTCCGTTACCTGGTCTTCTACGTTCTCTGCGGCGTCATCGGCACGCTGCTTCACGCCCTCGCGGCTCCCGACAGCACGGTTCCCCTGGTCGGCGCATCGGGCGCCATCTCCGGCGTGCTCGGGGCGTATCTGGTGCTCCATCCCAAGGCCCGGCTGCTGGTCCTGTTCATGAATATCATTCCGCTCCGGCTTCCCGCGGTGCTGGTCCTGTTGTTCTGGATCGGCAGCCAGTTCTTCAGCCTGTCCCAATCGGGCGTGGGCGCGGAGACCGGCGGGACCGCCTGGCTGGCCCATATCGGCGGCTTCATCGCCGGCATGATCCTGGTGGTGCCGTTCCGCCGGAAATCCGTACCGCTGTTCGACGGCATCGGACGCTTCGCGCCGGTGCCCGAGCTCGAACTGGTCGTCGACGAGGAGGAGAACCGTCACCGCCGGTCGATTTTTCCCAACACCTACCTGCCGGAACCGGAGCGCCCGCGATCCCGGCATTCCGTCATTCCCGACAGCGACGGACGGCGTTAGTGAAAATTCCTGGAGCGGTTTCAGGCAGATACAAGATGCTCTACGGCGCCGGGACCCCGTCTTCCCGGCGGCGGTAATCCCAGCTCCGCTCACAATCGGAGCGGTCGTGGCTGGCTGCCCGGCGAAACGGGGAGCGCGCCGCGGGCGGCGGCCGCACATCGGCGATCTCGAAAAGCAGCTTGCGCTTGATGGCGCGCGCGAAGTCGCCGTAGTCATCGGCGATCACCAGGAAGGCGCCGCGCCCGCCGATCACGCAATCCTCGAAATAGTGGTCATAGTCGGGCATCTGGGGGAGCCCGGAGGCCTGGGTGCGGCTGTTGACGATGGGAAGGCCGTTGATGGTAATCCCCTTCCCGATCACCAGGTCCCTAATCTTGTCCGGCGACGGACCGTCGTTGTTGGGTCCGTCCGCCGAAATATCGATGACCCGGCGGGTCCCTTGAAATCCGTTGTCGTCGAACAGCGGCCAGGCAAAGTCCAGCGCCCCGCCAATGGACGTCCAGTGTCCCGACCCCCGGGGAGAGGCCTCGACAAAGGTTGCGAAGGCGAAGGCGCCGGCCTTGCTGTCCAATAACGTCCAGGGCGCGACGACCTTGCGCGAGCGGGACCCGGACCATTCCACGTAGGTCACGGCGATCCTGCCGAGGGTTCCGTTCCGGATGGCGCCGAGAACTTCCGGCGACTTCAGGGCGTCCACATAGCCTTTTCGCTGCAAGCGGGCTTCGACGGAATCGACGCTGGAGGAGACATCGACGGCCAGCACCAGTTCCAGGTCGACGGACACCTCCTCGGCCGCGGCCGGCGCGCCGGCAAGGCCGACCATGAGTGCGAGTGCCCAGCCCGGGCGCACGGATCACACCTTGAAGCGGTCCGCCACCCGGCCGAACCGCCAGCCGTAAAAATTCGTACGGGGATAGAGACCCGCGGTCCGCAGCGGCTCCGCCTCCCAGATCCGTTCCGCCGCCGCAAGGTCCGGCGCATCGACGATCATCAAAGTGCCTACCGGCGCCTGATCATCGTCCAGCAGCCAGCCGGACGTGATGACGTTGTCATGGTGCCGGAGCAGGTACCGGTCCCGGCCGAGGCCCATGCCTTCGGGCACCGTCTGCAAATCGGGCGCGAAGCGCCCTTCGATCATGAACTGGACATTGCCCTCGGTCCGCGGGCAGTCCCGCCAGGTGGCGGGCGTGTCCGGCGACCAGCCATGGACCTCGCAGCCGTCCTGGACGCCGCCCAGAATATAGGGCTCGTCGTCGATATGGGCTTGCAGCGCCGCCCGATCGGCGAATTCGATCAGCCGGGCGGAGCCCAACTCGTTTTGCAGGTCCAGGGTCAGGAACGGGCCGGAGAACATGGTCCGGTCATCGAAGCCCTTGACGTAAGAGAGATGGGCGTCGCGGTGGATATCCCGCAACGGTCCGGAATTCTCCACGTCGAATATCTTGACGACGTACAGCAAGACAGACCTCTCCCGTTGGCCGAACCAACTATCGGGGAAGAAGCGGAACCGGTCAAACTTGCGGAAACGGCCCCAAGCTGCAATTAGGCGGCTTCGGCGTCGTTGGCCGCCTTCTTCTTTTTCTTCTTCTCTTCCTGGCGCTTTTCCCAGCTTGCCCGCATGCCGTCGAGGCATAGATCGGCGCTGGGCCCGATCCACATGTCGTGGAAGGCGTGATCCTCGTAACCGTCGCCCGTATTGGGGTGGACCAGCATGCTGAGGCCGTTGCGGTTGAGGGCCAGCCAGGGAACAAGCTCGGAGAACAATTCGTTGCGGAACGCCACCTGAAAATGACTTACCGGGTGCGGTCCCTGGGGCGCCTTGTCACGCCAGCGCCCGATCGCCGCCTCGGGCCAGCGCTTGGCGATCTCGCGGCGCAGGTGGCCCGCCCACTGCTTGGACGCGCCGTCATAGTAGATATGAACGTGGTAACTCTTGATTTCTTCCCTAGGCCGAAATTCCATGACCGTCCCCGAATAAGACTTGCCGCCGGGCATTATTTAGCACGGGAGGCCCGTCGCTCAACCCGTCTCCCGCCGGTTACAACGGAATGTTGCCGTGCTTCTTCCACGGCAGTTCCTGTTTCTTGTTGCGCAGCATGCGGAGCGAGCGGCAGAGCCGGCTGCGCGTGTTGTGCGGCATGATCACATCGTCGATGTAGCCCCGGGACCCGACCCGGAACGGATTGGCGAACTGCGCCTGATACTCCCGCTCCCGCTCCGCGATCTTTTCTTCGTCGCCGATGTCCTGGCGGAAGATGATCTCCACCGCGCCCTTCGACCCCATCACGGCGATTTCAGCGCTCGGCCAGGCGAAATTCACGTCGCCCCGCAAATGCTTGGAGCCCATGACGATATAGGCGCCGCCATAGGCCTTCCGGGTGATCACCGTGATCTTGGGGACCGTCGCCTCGGCGAAGGCATAGAGGAGCTTCGCGCCATGACGGATCAGGCCGCCATATTCCTGGGCGGTGCCGGGCAGGAAGCCGGGCACGTCCACCAGCAGAATGACCGGGATGTTGAAACAGTCGCAGAACCGGATGAACCGGGCCGCCTTGACCGAGGCGTCGATGTCCAGGCACCCGGCGAGGACCATCGGCTGGTTGGCGACGATGCCCACGGTCGGGCCGTCCATCCGGCCGAAGCCGATCATCATGTTCCTGGCGTAATCGGGCTGGAGTTCGAAGAAATCTCCTTCGTCGACCAGCTTTTCGATCAATTCCCGAACGTCGTAGGCCTCGTTGGGGTTGTCGGGGATCAAGGTATCCAGGGAGGGTTCCTGACGATCGGCGGGATCGTCCGTGGGCCGTTCCGGCGGACGTTCCCGGTTGCTGCCCGGCAGGAAATCGACGAAACGCCGGAGCTGTTGCAGCGCGTCCACGTCCGTATCACAGGCGAGATCGGCCACACCCGACTTGGTGGCGTGGGTCATGGCGCCGCCAAGTTCCTCTTGGGTGACCTCCTCGTGGGTCACGGTCTTCACCACATCCGGTCCGGTGACGAACATGTAGGACGTGTCCCGGACCATGAAAATAAAGTCGGTGGTCGCCGGCGAATACACGGCGCCGCCGGCACAGGGTCCCATGACCATGGAAATCTGCGGCACCACGCCGGACGCCATCACGTTGCGCTGAAAGATCTCGGCGTAACCGGCGAGGGACGAGACGCCTTCCTGGATGCGGGCGCCGCCGGAATCGTTGAGCCCGATCACCGGCGCCCCGACCTTCATCGCCTGATCCATGATCTTGCAGATCTTCTCCGCGTGGGTCTCGGAGACCGAACCGCCGAAAACCGTAAAATCCTGACTGAAGACGAAGACCAGCCGACCGTTGACGGTCCCGTACCCGGTCACCACGCCGTCACCGGGAACCGTGTTCTTGTCCATGTCGAAGTCGGTGGACCGGTGTTCCTTGAACATGTCCCACTCTTCGAACGACCCGGGGTCCAGCAACAGCTCGATTCTCTCCCGCGCCGTCAGCTTGCCGCGCTTGTGCTGGGCGTCGACACGCTTCTTGCCGCCGCCGGCACGCGCACGGGCGCGCTGTTCCTCGAGTTGGCGAATGATTTCGTACATGAATGCCTCGGATCAGAGGTGTCGGTGAATGGCCGCCAACATAGCGCGGCGCCCTTGGCCCGTCACCTGTTAGAGCAGTCTCCGTCCAACAAGCGCATGAAGCGGGCCGCGGCTTCCAGATCGCCCCGAATTCGCCGGTGACGGGCCAGCGCCTCCGAATCCCGCCCCCAGCGCTCCATTTGAAATTCCTCGTCGAGCAAGGCGATATCGCCCGCCTCTCCGGCCCCGATTCGCCCGGCGGCCAGCGCCAGCGCGACGATCGCCGACCCGGCGGCGGCGGCGGCGGCGGAAACGCCCGCCAGGTGAAACGCGTCCAACCCGTCGACGATATCCCGGAGGTGGCCGATGGCGGCCGCCGGCTGCGGAACAGGCAGGACCCCGGTGGTGACGGTCATGGCGGCCTCCAGTTCGTCCGCCGCCCAGTCAAGGAGGGGCTGCCAGCGTTCGGTCTGCCGGGCGACCAGCTCCGGGGGTTCATCGGCCCGGTAGCACAGAAGATCGGTCCCGGCGAAGTCGGTCACCGCGCCGACAATGTCCGCGCGCTTGAGCCGGATCCGGTCGATGGCGGTGGCGGCCAGTTTGGTCAGGGGCATGGTGTCCGTCTCTATGACCTCGCCCTGCGCCGCCCACTCGGCGGAAATCTCCTCGGCCAATGCCTTCCGCGCGACCTCGAGGGGCCTGCCCGCCGGCGTCCGGACCGGTTTGCCGTCCAGGACAATCCGGAAGGCGCCGTTGCGCTCCCGGAACGAAGCCACCTCATAGAACCGCTTCGGCGACGGCCAATCGGTCACTTTCCGTCTCCGAAAATACCCCGGATGGCGCCGCCGATCCCTTTACCGATTCCCTCGATGCCCTTTCCGATCCCTTCCCCGACGTCTCCGAGACCCTTGCCGAGACTCTGGCCGACGCCCTCGATGACCTCTTCGGCCACCGACTCGTCCTCCTTGGCCGCCTGCCGGGCCGGGCCCGAGCCCGGCGTGCTTGTCTCGGGTACGGGTGGATCGGTGTTGTCGAGGGCGGCCAGGCAATGATTGGACCGGTCGCCGCCGGAGGCAACCGCCAACAGTATCCCCAACGGGTTGACCAGTCCGAGCGCCAGGCCCGCCACCCCCTTGGCGACCGCGCCCGGGGTCGGGGCGGCGGAGGGGTTCGCCAGGGTGCCCTTGATGTCGATGGGGAACGCCAGGCTGACCGGCGACTCATGCTTTGGCTTGGGATTGATCCGCAGGTGAAGAGTTTCATCCCGGAGATTGATGGTGCCGCCGCCGCCGATGGCCACCTTGTCGGTGTCAAAGAGCAGCCCGGTACTGGTCGCGATTCCCTCCCGGATATGGAAACGGGAGACGAAACAGTTGATCCGCGCCTCCTCGGTTTCGCGAACCCACGGAACGATTTCCCGGATGAAGTCGCCCGCCAACAGGCCGACATACTTGTTGGGCACGCCGCCGCCGTGCATGACGACTTCCAGGTCGCCGTTCAGCCCGGCCGCCAGGCTTCTGAGGTCCGCCCCCCGCCCCGTAAAGGTGATTTTTGCGTCCAGCGGCCCATCCGCCAGTTTATGCCCGGTGGCATAGGCCAGCAGCGTCTCGATCCGCCCGCCCTTGAGATCCAACTCGCCGGCGATCTCCGGCGCGCCGGTATCGAAGCTTGCGCCGAGCCGGCCCGACCAGGTGCCGCCGCCGAACCTGGCCCGCGCCAGACCAATGTCGATGTCCCGGGATGTCGCCTTTACGGACGCAGCCAATTCCCGGATCGAAAGACCATTGAACACCACCTCACCGGCCACCAGGCGAAGCGTCGCATCAAGTTCGGGAAGCCGCGGCGGAACCAGTCCGATCATCGGAATGACCCGCCCGTCCCGGGCCTTCCCGCGCTCCTGTTTCGCCTCACGCTTGGGCAGAAACGCCATCAGCCTGTCGACCGGAAGCCGATCCGCCTTGAGGGCCGCGGTAATCTTCGGCGGCGCTTTTCCGGGTTCCAGCACCGCATTGCCGGTAATGCCGGTGTCGCCCAACCGAAGCGAGACGTTGCTGAACGCCAATTCGTCGTCGGGATTGCTCACGACCGCTTCGACCCGGATCCCGGGTTCGGACGGCAACCGGAAGCCGGCCGGGCCGGACAGGATGCTCGGGTCCGGAGCCTCGGCGCGGGCCGAAAAGCGCCATTTCGGTTTGCTCCCGGTAATTCCCGATGCGCTGCCGTTCAGCGTCACCGCCAAACCGCCCTCTTCGCCCGCCCGGAAGTTAATTCCCTCGGCGGCGAGAGACCCGGGCGTCCCGGCCAGCCGAAAGGCCAATTCGTAGGGCTTGATAGCCGGTATCTCGATTTTCGGCAGGTTCGGGGCAAGCTTCATCGCCTGCTTGTAGGTGTCCGGCAAATCGTTCCCATGGACGGAAATCCGGATGTCCAGTTCCCGGTCGGTCAGCGGCGCCGCGACAACGCCCTTCGCTTCGCCCGATGCGCCGAGGCCGGTCACCAATAAATCAAAGATGAAGAATCTGGGATCTTCAACGAAACGATACAGTGACGTGATGCTGCCGCCGACGGTAAAGGGATGGCCGGCGGCGGCCCCGGCAATATCAAGGCGCATCCGTTCCGCCCCGGTTTGGTTCAACAGGTCCAGCCGGGTCAGCGAGAGCCGCCGGTCCAATTTGCGTCCCGGGTCCAGATAGCGCACGGAGGCGCGCTCGACCGCCAGGCTTTTCAATACCGGCAATTCGTAAATCCGTTCCGCCTCCCGTTCGATTTCCCGGGCCTTTAGGGCAGTCCGGGGATCAACGGAAATCCGCCAGTTGGGTGTCCCCTCGGGGCTCACTTCCAACAGGATATCCGGACCGATCAGCGTCAACGCGGACAGACGGATATCGCCGCGCAGCAACGGCACCAGCTCCAGGCCAATCTCCACCCCGTCCAGGCGCACCATATCCGGCCGCGATCCCCAGGAGGCGTTGCCAAACCGCACATCGGCCGCCGAGAGGGTCGGCACCAGCGAGAGCTTCATCTCGATATCGCCGGCGATCACCAGCTCCCGTCCCGTCGCCGCCTTTACGCGCTCCGAGATGAATCCGGTGATCTGCCGGGTATCGGTGGTCATAACGATGGCCGCCGCCGTGACGACGGTTGCCACGACAACGGCGGCCAAACCGAGCAGAAGGCGGAATAGGAGCTTCATGCCGGCGCCCCGATCAATCGGTCCAGGAGATCGGGCAGCTCGGCAAACGACGAGGCCACCTCGCCCGCCCCTGCATCCCGCAGATCGCCGGCGGGATGGTATCCCCAGGCGACGCCGACCGCGGCCACGCCCGCATTCACCGCCATCTCCATGTCATAAGTGGTATCGCCGATCATCACCGCCTCTTCCCGGCGGGTTCCGGTGGCGTCCATTGCCCGGATCAGCATATCAGGGTTCGGCTTACCCGGTGAGGTATCCGGCGTGTGAAGGGTCACGAAACGGTCAAGCAGTTCATGTCCATGCAGGGTCTGTCTCAAACCGTGGAGCGACTTGCCCGTCGCCACGCCCAGAAGCCAGCCTCTTGATTCCAGTCGACGCACGGCGTCCGCCGCCCCCGGATATAGCGGGTCCTTGCGCGAGCCGTCCCGGCGCCGTTGATCCGAAATCTCAAGATAGCTCGCGGCAACGTTGTCATGGACTTCCGGTCCCTTCCCGGGCAGCAGGCCCTTGATCACCGCTTCAAGCTCAAGCCCGATGAAGCCGCGGACGTCGTCCGCCCCGGGGCCAGGGAAGCCGTGCCGGGCAAACGCCTCGTGCATGACGGCATCGATGCCCGCAAGGGAATCCACCAGCGTCCCGTCGCAATCGAAGACCGCCAGGCGCAATCCGACCACCCGGCTACACTCCCATCAATTCGTCGAACGTCTCGAACGGATGATCGTCGTCCGCCGGGCCAAATCCGAAGAATTTCCACGTTTCGGACATGTGCGGCGGCAGATCGGCGCCGACCTCGAACTGTCCGCCCGCCGGATGGGGAATACGGACGGCGCGGGCATGCAGATGCAGCCGCCGGCCGATGGCATCGTTGTTCAACGCGGTGTCCCGGGAGCCGTACTTGCCGTCACCGACGATCGGGTGCCCGATGGCGGCGCAGTGAACCCGCAATTGGTGGGTCCGCCCGGTGACGGGTTCGAGGGCCAGCCAGCTCGCCTCGGGCGCGGCGACGTCGACCGTCCGGTAACGGGTCTCCGCGTTCCTGCCCCGGTCGACGACGTTCACCCGGTCGCCTTGGGGCCCCGGCAGCTTTTCGAGCGGCAGTTTGATGGTGCCTTCCCGGGGCCGCGCCACGCCCTCGACCAGCGCCCAGTAGAGTTTCCGCGTTTCGTGGCCGCGAAACGCCGCGGTCAGCGAAGCGGCCGCCTTGGCGGTGCGGCCGATCAACAGAACGCCCGACGTGTCCTTGTCCAGCCGGTGCACCAGCTTCGGCCGCTCCTTCGAGCCGAAACGCAAGCCATCGAGCAGCGCATCCACATGGCTGGAAATCCTGGAGCCTCCCTGGACGGCGAGGCCCGCCGGCTTATTCAGGACAATCAAATGATCATCGCGATGGATGATCCGTTTTTTGAGCTCCGCCACCGCTTGGCGGTCGATGAACGGGGCTTGTCTCTTCGTCTTCGTGGCATCCGGCAACGGCGGCACGCGGACGGCTTGCCCCGCTTCGAGACGCTGATTGCTCTTCGCCCGGCCGCCATCCACCCGCACCTGACCGGTCCGCAGGAGTTTCTCCAGGCGCCCGTGGCTCAATTCCGGATAGTGGCGCTTGAACCATCGGTCGAGCCGAATGCCGGCGTCGTTGGGCTCCACCTCGATGGTTTCGACGCCGCTCATGTGAGGATGGCCCGCAACGTCATCATGCCGGCGACGAATCCGGCCAGCGACAGAACCACCGATCCGACCACATAGACGCCGGCCAGCCCCAATTGGCCGCGCTCGAACAAGCTCACGGCGTCCAGTGAAAAAGCGGAAAAGGTGGTGAACGCGCCCAGGACGCCGATAACGAGGAATGCCCTCATTTCCTGGCTCGGAGACCAATTCAACGCCATGAACTCGACAAGCGCGCCCAACAGCAGGCAGCCCAAAACGTTTTCGATGAACGTCGCGTAGGGAAATCCGTGACCGGCGATCCGGGTCACCAGGACACTGACCAGATAGCGCCCGCCGGCGCCAATGGCGCCGCCCGCAGCCACGCTGAGCAACATCTTCATACTCTCATCCCTCAGTCGCCGCCGGACGGGTTACGCGATTCTCGAAGTTTTCGCCAGTACTCCAGCCGCTTGGCGATTTCCCGCTCGAAGCCGCGCTCCCCCGGCCGATAAAATTCCCGGCGCCCCATTTCATCCGGGAAGTAGTCCTGGCCCGAGAAGCCTTCGTCCGCGTCGTGATCGTACTCATAGCCCTTCCCATAGCCGATATCCTTCATCAACCGGGTCGGCGCATTGAGAATGTGTTTGGGCGGCATCAGGGAACCGGTTTCCCTGGCCGCCCGGCCGGCCGCGCCGAGCGCCTTGTAGGCGGCGTTGGATTTGGGCGCGGTCGCCAAATAGAGTACCGACTGGGCGATCGCCAGTTCCCCCTCCGGGCTGCCCAAGCGCTCATAGGCCTCCCAGGCCGCGATGCTGTGGGGCAGCGCCTGGGGATCGGCGAGCCCGATATCCTCGGAGGCGAACCGGACAAGGCGGCGGGCGATGTAACGGGGGTCCTCTCCGCCGGCCAGCATTCGCGCCAGCCAATAGAGCGAGGCATCGGCATCGGACCCCCTGAGCGACTTGTGCAAGGCGCTGATCAGGTTGTAGTGCGCCTCCTGCGACTTGTCGTAGAGCGGCATCCGCTTGCCGATCAGATCGGCCAGCGCCTTGGCATCGAGCAGTGGTTCCGCGGGCAGCGATTGCAGCTCCTCCACCATGTTCAGCAAGTAGCGCCCATCCCCGTCGGCCATGGCCCTGAGCGCCGCCCGGCCGTCCTCGGTCAGCGGGAGCGAAGCGCCCTCCTCGGTCTCGGCCCGGCTCACCAGGGTCTCCAACGCCGTATCGGCCAGCCGATTGAGGACCATGACCTGGCAGCGCGACAGCAACGCGCCGTTGAGCTCAAACGACGGATTTTCGGTGGTCGCGCCGACCAGGATGACCGTGCCGTCCTCCACAAAGGGAAGGAAGCCGTCCTGCTGGGCCCGGTTGAACCGGTGAATCTCATCGACGAACAGGAGCGTTCCCCGTCCGACTCCCCGCCTTTCGCCCGCCGCCTCGAACACCTTGCGGAGATCGGCTACGCCTGAGAACACCGCCGACAAGGGCTCGAAGGAAAGATCAACCGCGTCGGCCAGCAACCGCGCGATGGTGGTCTTGCCGCTGCCCGGCGGTCCCCAGAGGATGATCGAGGTCAGGCGGCCGCCCGCGAGCATACGGCCCAGGGGCGCTTCGGATCCGATGATGTGATCCTGACCGACAACCTCGGACAGGTGCGCCGGCCGCAGTCGATCCGCGAGGGGCCGCGGCGCCTGGGATTCAAACAGCGTGCTCACCGGTCGACGACCATGCGAAGTTCCTTCCCATCCCGTTCAATGGTGATCCGCCACCGGTCGACCCGCCGCAGCAGGGTGCGCTTCAATTGAGAGACGGTTTCGATCCTCGTCCCGTTGATGTCCCGGATGATGTCCCCGGGCCGGAACCGGAACCCTTGCGCCGCCGTGCCGCGGCGGATTTCCATAATGACCACCCCTTGGGCCAGCAGGCTGGCGCCGATCCGATCAGCGAGGGCGGGTGACAGATTTGCGACGGTCGCCCCCTGCACCGGATGCATGCCGTCGATCTCGGTCTTGTCGGGCGGCGGGGTCTCGGGCGGGCGCTCGATCCTCAGTTCGGCCGAACGCAAACGGCCGCCGCGCCACAACCGGAGCTCCGCCCGCTCTCCCACCGGCTTGGTGGTAATCCGGAAGCGGAGAGCTTCCGGGTCCTCGACATCCCGGCCGTCGATGGACAGGACGACATCTCCGACCTTCAATCCGGCCCGGTAGGCAGGACCGCCCTGATGCACGCCGTTGATCAGCACGCCCGCCGGCCGATCGAGCTTCAGCGAGGCGGCGAGGTCCGGCGTCACCCGTTGCCCTTCGGCGCCCAGCCAGGGACGGATGACCCGTCCGCCCGACGCGACGCCTGAAATCACCGTCCGCACCATGTTGGCGGGGATGGCGAAACCGATACCGACCGATCCGCCCGAGTTGGAGAAGATGGCCGTATTGATGCCCACCAATCGCCCGTCCATGGTCACCAAGGCGCCGCCCGAATTGCCGGGATTGATGGCGGCATCGGTCTGGATGAAGAAATTGAGATCGCTGATGCCGCCGTGGGTGCGGGCCAGCGCCGAGACGATGCCCGAGGTTACGGTCTGGCCGACGCCGAAGGGGTTGCCGATGGCGAGGACAAGGTCGCCCACCTCCAAATCATCGGAGTCGCGGAACGGCAGAAACGGAAACCGCTGAGTTCCGTTCCGGATCTTGAGCACCGCGAGATCGCTGCGTTCGTCCTTGCCCAGCACCTCGGCCCGAAACTCGCGGCGGTCGGCAAGGACGACGGTGATTTCGTCGGCGCCTTCGATGACATGGAAGTTGGTGACGATGACGCCATCGGGCTGGACGATCACCCCCGAACCGAGGGAGTTCTGTTGTCTCCGGCTGGGTCCCGGCTGGCCGAAACGGTCGCCAAAGAATTGGCGGAAAAACGGATCATTGAACAGGGGCGAAAAACGCCGCGTCTGCACCGTCTTGGTGGTGAAGATATTGACCACCGCCGGCGCCGTCCGTTTCACCAGCGGCGCGAAGGAGAGCTGGATTTCCTGCTGCGAGCCCGGCAGTTGCCGCTCGGCGCCGGCGGGCGCCGCGATGGCGGTCAGGCCGCCAAGCACCAGCGCCACGGCGATTGCCCGGACGAGGTCGCGCGTCATTCCAATTCCAACCACCAAACTATCCCTCTGAACGAACAAGGGCAGCCAAACGGCTGCCCCCGAACTGTCCTCACAGCCGCGCAAACCTTAACCTGCCTGAGCGACCTCTTCGACGTCTTCGTCCTCGAGCATGGCTTCGTGCCGCGCCCGGTCCTCGGCGCCCTTGGCATCCTCGTCCCGGTCAACCAGCTCGATGACCGCCATCGGGGCGGCGTCGCCGTAACGGAATCCGGCCTTCAGCACCCGGGTGTAGCCGCCCGGACGGTCCTTGTAGCGGTCCGCGAGGCTGTCGAACAGCTTGGCGACCACCTCGCCGTCCTGGAGGAACGACTGGGCCTGACGCCGGGCATGAAGATCTCCCCGTTTGCCGAGGGTAATCATCTTGTCGGCGATGCTCCTGAGTTCCTTGGCCTTGGGCAGGGTCGTATTGATCTGCTCATGGCGCAGCAGCGAGGCCGCCATATTGGAAAACATCGCTTTGCGGTGCGATGACGTGCGGTTCAGCTTCCTGCCGCTCATACGGTGACGCATGGTCCGGTTCCCCGTCTATCCGTGTCTCCGCCCTAGAACGGTTCCTCGAGGCGCTTGGCGAGCTCCTCGATGTTCTCGGGCGGCCAGTTGGGAATTTCCATTCCCAGGTGAAGGCCCATCTGGGCCAGAACTTCCTTGATCTCGTTCAGCGACTTGCGGCCGAAGTTCGGCGTGCGGAGCATTTCCGCCTCGCTCTTGAGCACCAGATCGCCGATGTAGATGATGTTGTCGTTCTTCAGGCAGTTGGCCGAACGGACGCTGAGTTCCAGTTCGTCGACCTTGCGCAGCAGGTTCTTGTTGAACGGCAGATCGTCCCGGGTCTCCTCGGGGAGCGCATGGGTCGGCTCCTCGAAGTTGATGAACAGCTGCAATTGGTCCTGGAGAATGCGGGCGGCGAGCGCCACGGCGTCGTCGGGCGCGACGGTGCCGTTGGTGGTCACGTCCAGGGACAGCTTGTCGTAGTCGGTAACCTGGCCGACGCGGGAGTTCTCGACCTTGTAGGCAACCTTGCGAACGGGCGAGAAGACGGCGTCGATGGGGATCAGGCCGATGGGGCTCTCTTCCGACTTGTTGGCGCCGGCCGGCACGTAGCCCTTGCCGGTCTCGACGGTCATTTCCATTTCGAGCTTGGCGCCGTCATCAAGGGTGCAGATCAACAGATCCGGGTCCATGATCTCGATGTCGTGACCGGTGTCGATCATACCGGCCGTCACCTCGCCCGGGCCGGTAGCGGAAAGGGTGATCCGCTTGGCGCCCTCGGAGTGCATCCGGAGGCCCATGGATTTGATGTTGAGCACGATGTCCGTGACGTCTTCATGGACGCCCGGGATCGATGAAAACTCATGCAGCACGCCGTCAATCTGGATCGCGGTCACGGCGGAGCCCTGTAGCGACGACAGCAGCACGCGGCGCAGCGCGTTACCGAGAGTCAGACCGAAGCCCCGCTCAAGCGGCTCGGCGACAATTCTCGCCTGACGCTCCGGCACGCTGCCGGGAACGACGTCAAGCTTGTTCGGTTTAATCAGTTCTTGCCAATTCTTCTGGATCACGAGTGTGCCTCACTCTCTCTCGCAGGCGACGCTTCCGGGAAACCATTTCCAACCGCCGGTCCTGCGTTACCGGTCGGCCGGACGAGATATGCTCTGACCTAAACCCGGCGGCGCTTCCGCGGCCGGCACCCATTGTGCGGAATGGGCGTGACGTCACGGATCGACGTCACGGTGAAACCGATGGCCTGGAGGGCGCGGAGCGCGGACTCGCGTCCCGAACCGGGGCCCTTGACCTCGATTTCCAGGGTCTTCATGCCATGCTCCATGGCTTTGCGGCCCGCATCCTCCGCGGCGACCTGTGCCGCATACGGGGTCGACTTGCGGGAGCCCTTGAAGCCTTGGCTGCCGGCCGACGACCAGGCAATCGCGTTGCCCTGGGCATCGGTAATGGTGATGACCGTGTTGTTGAACGTCGCGTTTACGTGGGCGACGCCCGAGGTGATATTTTTTCTCTCGCGGCGCCGCGGGCGCTGCGTCGTTGCTCTAGCCATGTCAGACCTTCACTCCTGAGTAAGCGGGTCCGCTTACTTGACGACTTTCTTCTTGCCCGCGATGGCCTTGGCCGGTCCCTTGCGGGTACGCGCGTTCGTATGGGTGCGCTGGCCGCGGACCGGCAGACCACGCCGGTGGCGCAGGCCCCGATAGCAGCCCAAATCCATCAAACGCTTGATATTCATTGAAACCTCACGGCGAAGATCGCCCTCCACCTGGTAATCGCGGTCGATCACCTCGCGGATGCGGACGACCTCGTCATCGGTAAGCTCATGGACCCGGCGGTCCGCCGGCACGTTGGACTTCTCGCAGATGTCCTTCGCGAACGTGTTCCCGATTCCGTAGATATAGGTCAGCGCCACACCAACTTGTTTCTGGGTGGGAATATTGACGCCAGCAATACGTGCCAAAGCCGGTTCTCCTCAGCTTGAAAAATCGAAAAATTGTAATGCGACCGCGGTCGGACCCAGAGCGGCGCGATTATAGGCCCCGAAGGCCTCAAGTCAACTCGCTAAACCCCTTTTATTGCAGCCTTAATCCGGCCAAATACGTCATCGATCGAGCCCATCCCATCAACCGCCTGAAGCGATCCCCTTCCCTCGTAATAGGGGAGAATGGGCGCGGTTTGTTCCCTATACGCTTCGAGCCGCGACCGCACGGTCTCGGCATTGTCGTCGGCGCGCCGGTTGAACTCGGTGGCGCCGCAATTGTCGCAGACGCCTTCCTGTTTCGGCTGCTTGAAGCTGTCATGGTAGCCGGCGCCGCATTCGGCGCACGAAAAACGCCCGGAAATCCGCTCTACCACGGCATCTTCGTCGACCGTGATCTGGACCACGCGGTCGATTTTGAGCCCCTTCTCGACCAGCATGGCGTCCAGAGCCTCGGCCTGCGCGGTGGTCCGCGGAAAACCGTCGAGAATCACCCCGTCGCCGCCATTGCCGGTATCGATCCGCCCGGCGATCATGGCGATCATCAGATCATCCGGGACCAGATCGCCGCGCTCCATGATTTCCTTGGCGGTCCGTCCAAGCTCTGAGCCGGACTTGACCTCCTCGCGCAGCATGTCGCCGGTGGAGAGCTGAACCAGGTTGAACGCGTCACACAAACGCTCGGCCTGGGTGCCCTTGCCGGCGCCCGGCGGTCCCAACAGGATGAGGTTCATCAGCGGCGCCCTCTCAGACGGGACTTCTTGATCAGCCCTTCATATTGATGCGCCAGCAGGTGGGACTGGACCTGGGCAACCGTATCCATGGTCACCGTGACCACGATCAACAAACTGGTGCCGCCGAAGAAGAACGGCACGCCTGCTTCGGCG
Source organism: Rhodospirillales bacterium (assembly GCA_022822205.1). Classification (GTDB taxonomy): domain Bacteria; phylum Pseudomonadota; class Alphaproteobacteria; order Rhodospirillales; family UBA2165; genus JAJDXO01. The sequence continues at coordinate 55,621 of JAJECC010000140.1, forward strand.
ATCAGAATCTCGGGCAGGATGCCGACCGCAACCAGATAAGCGGCGCCGACCACGGTCAGCCGGGTCAGCACGTAGTCCAAATAGTCGCCGGTATTCTTGCCGGGCCGGATGCCGGGCACGAAGCCGCCATACTTCTTGAGGTTGTCCGCCGTCTCCTGCGGGTTGAAGACCACCGCCGTATAGAAGAAGGCGAAGAAGGCGATCAGCGACCCATAGATGATCAGGTAGGCGGGCTGGCCGCGGCCGAGCAGCGAGGTCACGGTGGTCAGCCACGCCGGACCGCCGGCGGCCGAGAACTGAGCCAAGGTGATCGGCATCAGCAGCAGCGAGCTTGCGAAGATCATCGGGATGACGCCCGAGGTGTTGAGCTTCAACGGTAGATGAGAGCTTTCACCGCCGAACATCCTGTTGCCCATTTGACGCTTGGGATACTGAATGATGATCCGCCGCTGAGCCCGCTCGATGAATACGATGAACATGATGACGGCCACCGCCATCACCAAAAGACCCATGATAAACAATGGGTTGAGGGCGCCGGTCCGGCCGAGTTCCAAGGTGCCGGCCAAGGCGCTCGGGAGTTCGGCGACGATGCCGGCGAAGATGATCAGCGAAATACCGTTGCCGACGCCGCGGGCGGTGATTTGCTCGCCCAGCCACATCAGGAAGATGGTGCCGCCGACCAGGGTGACCACCGCGGTGAAGCGGAAGAACATGCCGGGATCGATGACCGCCGAGCCCTGCGAACCCTGCATGGATTCGAGGCCCACCGAGATGCCGTAGGCCTGCATGGCGGCGATCAGCACCGTGCCGTAGCGGGTGTACTGATTGATCTTCTTGCGGCCCTGCTCGCCCTCTTTCTTGAGCTGGTTGAGGGTCGGCGAGACGGCCGTCATCAGCTGCATGATGATGGCCGCCGAGATGTAGGGCATGATGTTCAGCGCGAAGATCGTCATCCGGCTCAGCGCACCGCCGGAGAACAGGTTGAACATGTCCAAAATGCCGCCGGCCTGCTGGCGGAAAATGTCCTGCAGGATCACCGGATCGATGCCCGGAATCGGGATATAGGTGCCGAGCCGATAGACAATCAAAGCGCCCAGGGTAAACCAGAGGCGCTTTTTGAGTTCCGTCGCCTTCGCAAAGGCGCCGAAGTTCAGGTTGGCTGCGAGTTGTTCAGCGGCTGATGCCATGGGCGGGGTTCGCCTTTATTCCTGCTCTGATTTATCTTTCTGCTCGTCCGCACCCTGATCCGCCGCTTTCCCGGCGGGCGTATCCTCGGCACTCGCCCCGGCCTTGGCTTTGTTCTTGCCGCCCCGGTCGCGCTTGGGCTTGTCCGACGGCGGCGGCAGAATAACGCTGCCCCCCGCCTTCTCGACCGCTTCGACGGCGCCCTTGGACGCCCCGGCGCACTCGATGGTCACTTTAGCCGAAATCTCGCCCTTGCCGAGCAGCCGCACGCCGTCGTGAACCGAATTGATGACACCGGCGGCCTTCAACGTTTCGGCATTGATGGTTCCCTTGGCATCCAGCTTCTTGGCGTCGATGGCCTTTTGCAGGCGGCCGACATTGACCTCGGCATAGCGCTTGCCGAACAGGTTGTGGAAACCCCGCTTCGGCGTCCGCCGGTAGAGGGGCATCTGTCCGCCCTCGAATCCGAGCAGCGAGACGCCGCTTCGGGATTTCTGGCCCTTGACGCCGCGCCCGGCGGTCTCGCCCTTGCCCGATGCCTGGCCCCGGCCGACCCGGGTGCGCGGGGTGCGTGCGCCGGGATTATCGCGAATTTCGTTCAGCTTCATCGTTCCTGTCCTTATGGGCTATCTGGTCATTTAGCCCGTTAGGCGTTCTCTTCCACCCTTACCAGGTGGCTGACCTTATTGATCATGCCGCGGACGGAGGGCGTATCCTCGAGCGTCCGGGTGCGGTGCATCTTGTTGAGGCCGAGGCCCACCAAGGTCGCGCGCTGATCCTTCGGCCGCCCGATGGGGCTGCCGATCTGGGTCACGGTGACGGTTTTCTTCGTCTCGGCCACGAACCTACTCCTTCTCCGCCTGGGCGCCTTCACGGCGGCCCACGATATCGCCGACCTTCTTGCCCCGCTTGGCGGCGATGGAGCGCGGCGAGGCCAGGTTCTGCAGCGCGGCCAGGGTGGCCTTGACCATGTTGTGCGGGTTGGGACTGCCGGTCGATTTGGCGACCACGTCCTGCACACCCAGGGTTTCGAAGACCGCGCGCATGGGGCCGCCGGCGATGATACCGGTGCCCGGAGGCGCCGCACGGACCACCACCTTGCCGGCGCCGAAGCGGCCGGTGGAATCGTGATGCAGCGTCCGGCCCTCGCGGAGCGGCACGCGGATCATCTTGTTCTTGGCGGACTCGGTGGCCTTGCGAATGGCTTCCGGCACCTCGCGCGCCTTGCCCGAGCCATAGCCGACCCGGCCGCGGCCGTCACCGACCACCACCAGCGCGGCGAAGCCGAACCGGCGGCCGCCCTTTACGACCTTGGCGACGCGGTTGATGCTGACCAGCTTGTCGATAAGCTCGGGATCTTCGCGGGGACCGCCGCGTCCGCGATCGGACCCGCCGCGCTGCCCGCGGTCTCCGCCCCTCGGTGCCTGTGCCATATCCTAACTCTCCTAGAACGCGAGACCGCCCTCGCGGGCAGCCTCAGCCAGGGCCTTGACCCGGCCGTGAAAAAGATAACCGCCGCGGTCGAAGACCACGGTGTCGACTCCAGCCGACTTGGCCCGTTCGGCGATCAACTTGCCGACCTCGGCCGCAATGTCCTTGTTGGCGCCGGTCTTCCGGCCGCCCCGTACGTCACCCTCGACGCTGGATGCCGCGGCAACCGTCACGCCCTTTTCGTCGTCGATGACCTGCGCGTAAATATGCTTGCCGGAACGGAACACCGACAGGCGCGGGCGGCCCGGGTTGGTCCGGCGGAGATGCGCCCGGTTGCGTTGCCGGCGCTTATCGAAAAGCTCACTGGACGATTTCATGGCTACTTCTTCTTACCTTCCTTGCGCAGGATCTGTTCGCCTTTGTAACGGACGCCCTTGCCCTTGTAGGGTTCCGGCGGACGGAACGAACGGATTTTCGCCGCGACTGAACCGACCTGTTGCTTGTCCGCGCCGGTGACCGCGATCTCGGTCTGCGTTTCGCACTTGATCTCGATCCCTTCCGGCACCGGAAACTTGATCTCATGGGAATAGCCGAGTTGCAGGACCAACGTCTTGTCCTGCATCTGCGCCCGGTAGCCCACGCCCTGGATCTCCAGCGTCCTGCTGAACCCCTCGGACACGCCGGTGACGATATTATCGGCGAGGCTGCGATAGGTGCCCCACAGCTTGCGGGCCTCGATGGAATCGTCCACCGGCTTCACCCAGATCTTATCGTCTTCCAGGCTGGGCTCGACCTCGTCCACGAAGGTCAGACTAAGCTCACCCAGCTTGCCCTTTGCTTTCAGGACCCTATCGGCCAGCTCGACGGTGACCCCGTCGGGAACATTGACCGGCAATTGACCTACGCGTGACATGATGCGTCTGGCTCCTTCAGCCCTCTAGAATACCTGGCACAGCACTTCGCCGCCGACGTTGGCGGCCCGTGCCTCGGCATCGGACATCACGCCGCGCGGCGTCGACAGGATGGAAATGCCGAGCCCGTTATAGACCCGCGGCAGGTCCTTGATTTTCGAATACACCCGGCGGCCCGGACGGGACACGCGGCTGATCTCCTTGATCACCGGCTCGCCGTCGAAGTATTTGAGCTCGATCTTGATTTCATCGATGCCCGGGCGGACGTTGTGTCGGGAGTAGTCGCGGATATAGCCCTCGCGCTTGAGAACATCCAACAGGTTCTCGCGCAAACGGGAGGCCGGGGCGTGGACGCTGTCCATGCGCGCCGATTGGCCATTCCGAATTCGGGTCAGCAGGTCCGCGACGGGATCGCTCATTGACATAGGACGATACTTCCTCCGTTACCAGCTGGATTTGACCATGCCCGGGATCTGCCCGGCCGAGGCCAAGTCTCTGAGTGCAATACGTGAAACACGGAACTTCCGATAGTTGCCGCGCGGCCGGCCGGTCAGCTGGCACCGCAGGCGGACGCGGACCGGTGACGAATTGCGGGGCAATTGCGCGAGCTTGAGGCGCGCGTTAAAGCGCTCCTCCGGTGACAGGGATTCATCCCTGGCAGCCGCTTTCAGCGCTTTCCGCTTGGCCGCATACCTGTCGGCCAAGCGCTGGCGCTTCTTGTTCCGCTCGACGACGCTTCTCTTAGCCATCCTCTACTCCGTCGTTCGACTAATTCTGAAACGGCATGTCGAATCCCTTGAGGAGCGCGCGGGCTTCCTCATCGGACCGTGCCGTGGTGCAAATGACGACATCCATGCCGCGGATCTCGTCGACCTGATCGTAGTTGATCTCCGGGAACACGATCTGTTCCTTGAGGCCAAAGGCGAAATTTCCCCGGCCATCGAAGCTCTTGCCGGAAATGCCCCGGAAGTCGCGGATACGGGGCATGGCGACATTCACCAGGCGGTCGAGAAACTCGTACATACGGTCGCCGCGGAGCGTCACCTTGCAGCCGACGGGCATACCGTCGCGCAGCTTGAAGTTGGCGATCGACTTCCGGGCCTTGGTGATCACCGGGCGCTGACCGGCGATGAGCGCCATCTCCTCGGCCGCGGCATTGACCTTCTTGGCATCGGCGACACCTTCGCCGATCCCCATGTTGAGGACGATTTTCTCCAGCTTCGGCACCTCCATATTGTTCCCGTAGGAGAACTCCTGGATCAATGCCGGCTTGACCGTCTGCTCGAAATGTTCACGTAGCCTTGCCATCATGAATATTCCTATAAATCAATCACTTCGCCGGACTTCTTGGCGTAACGGACCTTGCGGCCGTCCTCCAGAGTCCGGTAGCCGATCCGCGTCGCGGTGGAGTCCCCGGGATCCACATGGGCGAGGTTGGACAGATGAATGGGCGCTTCCTTCTCGACGATGCCGCCGGGATTGGATTGGGTCGGACGGGTGTGCCGCCTGACCACGTTCACGCCCTGGACGATCGCCCGCATATCGGTCGGCATCATCTTCAGCACGTCGCCGGTCTTGCCCTTGTCGCGGCCGGCGAGGACGATCACCTTGTCGCCCTTGCGGAATTTGAGACGCTTGGTCATTCACAGCACCTCCGGCGCAAGCGAGATGATCTTCATGTAGTTCTTCTGGCGCAGTTCACGGGTCACCGGGCCGAATATACGGGTGCCGATGGGCTCGTTCTGCTGGTTGATCAGCACGGCGGCATTGTGATCGAAACGGATCGCGCTGCCGTCGTTGCGGCGGATTTCCTTCGCCGTCCGGACGATCACCGCGCGGTGCATCTCGCCCTTCTTCACCCGGCCCCGCGGAATCGCTTCCTTGACCGAAACCACGATGACGTCGCCGACCGAAGCGGTTTTCCGCTTCGAGCCGCCGAGAACCTTGATGCACTGAACCTTCCGGGCGCCGGAGTTATCGGCGACATCAAGGTTGGTTTGCATCTGAATCATTGCACTTTGCCTTTTCGCTTATGCCGAAGCCGCGCTACTGCGCCGCCTCGACGACTTCCCATCTCTTGCGTTTGGAAAGCGGCCGGCATTCCCGGATACTCACCACGTCACCGATCTTCTTCTCATTCGCCTCGTCGTGGGCGACATACTTCTTCGAGCGCTTGATGTACTTCTTGTACAGCGGGTGCTTGAAGCGGCGCTCCACGTTCACCACCACCGTCTTGTCCATCTTGTCGCTGACCACGACACCTTGCATGACACGCCTGGGCATTGGTCTTGTTCTCCTTAACTCTCGGCGCCAGCTTTTTGGGCCGCGATCGTCTTGATGCGCGCGATATCCCGGCGGACCTGCCGGACCCGGGCCGTATTCTCAAGCTGGCCGCTGGCCTGCTGGAAACGCAGGTTGAACGCCTCCTTGGTCAGCTCTTCCAGCTGCTCGTCGAGTTCATCCGGCGACTTGGAACGGACGTCCTGGGCTTTCATCGTACTTTCCTCAATTTCCTTTAGGCGCCCAGCCGCTGCACGAACTTGGTCTGGTTCGGCAGCTTGGCGGCGGCCAGCTCAAAGGCGCGCCGGGCAACGGTCTCCGGCACACCATCAACCTCAAACATGATCCGGCCCGGCTTGACCCGGGCGATCCAGTATTCGGGCGTCCCCTTACCCTTACCCTGGCGGACCTCGGCGGGCTTGGTCGATACCGGCACATCCGGGAAGATGCGAATCCACACCCTGCCCGAGCGCTTCATGTGGCGGGTCAGGGTCCGCCGCGCGGCCTCGATCTGGCGCGAGGTAATACGGCCCGGCGTTGTCGCCTTGAGGCCGAAGGAGCCGAAGTTCAGCGACGCGCCGCCCTTGGTGTGGCCATGAATGCGGCCCTTGTGCGCCTTGCGGTATTTCGTGCGTTTCGGTTGCAGCATGGTTCTGGCTTCCTGGTCCTAGCGCGCCGGCTGTTGCTCGACAGCCCGCTTATCGACGGCCATCGGGTCGTGCTCGAGGATTTCTCCGCGATAAACCCACACTTTGACGCCGCACGCGCCGTAGGTGGTCTGCGCCGTCGCGGTGCCGTAGTCGATGTCGGCGCGGAGCGTGTGCAGCGGCACCTGACCCTCGCGGTACCACTCGGTCCGGGCGATTTCAGCGCCGCCCAAACGGCCCGCGCAGTTGATCCGGATGCCCTCGGCGCCCAGGCGCATAGCCGATTGCACGGCGCGCTTCATGGCGCGGCGGAAGGCGATCCGGCGCTCCAGCTGCTGGGCGATGTTTTCGGCCACCAGCGTCGCATCGATCTCCGGCTTGCGTATCTCGACGATGTTGAGGTTGACATCGGCGCCGGTGTGCCGCGACAGCTCGCGGCGCAGCACTTCGATATCGGCGCCCTTCTTGCCGATCACCACGCCCGGCCGGGCCGTGTGGATGGTGATCCGCGCTTTCTTGGCGGGCCGCTCGATGACCACGCGGGACAGGCCGGCCTGATGCAGACGCTTGGTCAACATCTCCCGGAGTTCCAGATCTTCATGGAGCATGTCCGCAAAATCACCGTCGCCGGCGAACCACCGCGAATCCCAGGTGCGGTTGATCCCCAGCCGAAAGCCGATGGGATTGACCTTTTGACCCATTACGCCGTCTCCTCGCGTTCCCGCACAACAATGGTCAGATTGCTGAACGGTTTGAAAATACGTCCGACCCGGCCGCGGGCGCGCGGGCGCCACCGCTTCATGACCAGATCCCGCCCGGCACTCGCCTCGGCCACATAGAGCCGGTCGATGTCGAGCTGCTGATTGTTTTCCGCATTGGCGATCGCCGACTGCAGAACCTTTTTGACCTCACCGGCGATGCGGCGCTTGGAGAAAGTCAGCTCGCTGAGCGCCTTCTCGCAATCCATGCCGCGGATCGTCTGCGCGACCAGATTGATCTTTTGCGGGCTGGTCCGGATGAGGCGGCCATAGGCGCGCGCCTCGTTCTCGGCCAGCCGGCGGGGTGCGGATTTCTTGCCCATCGCTACACCCTGCTCGCTTTCTTGTCGCCGGAGTGACCCGCATAGGTGCGGGTCGGCGAAAATTCGCCGAACTTGTGGCCGACCATGTTTTCGGTGACCAGCACCGGAATGAATTTCTGACCGTTGTAGACGCCGAAGGTCAGTCCGACGAATTGCGGTAGGATCGTCGAGCGCCGCGACCAGGTGCGGATCACATCGTTGCGCCCGGCAGCGCGTTGATTCTCCGCCTTGGTCAGCAGGTACTGATCGACGAACGGTCCCTTCCAGACAGAACGAGCCACTCTTCTACTCCTAACGCTTGCGCCGCCGCATGATCAGGCGGTCGGTCTTCTTGTTCGAGCGGGTGCGTTTGCCCTTGGTGGGCACGCCCCACGGTGTTACGGGGTGGCGGCCGCCCGACGAGCGGCCTTCGCCGCCGCCGTGGGGGTGATCCACCGGGTTCATCGCCACGCCGCGGACCGACGGGCGCTTGCCGAGCCAGCGTTTGCGGCCGGCCTTGCCGAGCTTGATGTTGGCCTGATCGGGGTTGGAGACCGCACCGATGGTGGCCATGCATTCGGCCCGGACCATGCGGATTTCGCCGGAGGTCAGGCGAAGCTGGGCATAGCCCTGGTCCTTGCCGATGAGCTGCACGTAGGTCCCGGCCGATCGCGCCAACTGGCCGCCGGCGCCGGCCTTGAGCTCGATGTTGTGAATGATCGTGCCGACCGGAATGTTCTGCATGGGCAGCGCATTGCCGGGCTTGATGTCGGCCTTCTCGCCGGAAACGACGGTATCGCCGACGTTCAGGCGCTGCGGCGCCAGAATGTAGGACTTTTCGCCGTCCGCATAGGTAATCAAGGCAATGAACGCCGAGCGGTTGGGATCGTACTCGATGCGCTCGACCGTCGCCGTCACGTCCAGCTTCCGGCGCTTGAAATCGACCTTGCGGTAGCGGCGCTTATGACCGCCGCCCCGGCGCCGCGCGGTGATGCGGCCGGCGTTGTTGCGCCCGCCCTTCCCCGACAGGCCCTCGGTCAGGGACTTTTCCGGTTTGCCCTTGTACAGGCCGCCGCGGTCAACGATGACCAGCGACCGGCGGCCCGGCGAAGTGGGTTTAAATGTTTTCAGTGCCATGGATCAAACACCCGTCGTCACATCAATGGAGTCGCCCTCGGCGAGAGTAACGATCGCTTTCTTGAAGTCGCTTCGCTTGCCGATCTGGCCCCGGAAACGCTTTAGCTTGCCCTTCTGGCGGAGGGTGTTGACCGACGTCACCTTGACGTCGAACAGTCCTTCGACGGCGGCCCTGATCTCGGGCTTGGTCGCGCTCAGGGGCACTTTGAAACTGATCTGGTTATGCTCGGTGATCACCGTCGACTTCTCGGTGATCAACGGAGACGAGATGACCTTGTACATCTGCTCCTTGGTGAGCGTCACCGTTCGGCCGCTGTACTTGCTCATTTGAGACGCTCCACCAGATGTTCCACCGCACCCTTGGTCAGCACCAGGGTGTCGCGGCGCATGATGTCGTAGACGTTCGCGCCCTGCTGGGGCAGCACGTCGAGACCCATGATGTTGCCCGCCGCCTTGGAGAAATTCTCATCGACGGTTTCGCCGCCGATGATCAGCGCGGAGTTCCAGCCCAACTTGTCGATCTGCCTGGCGAGGTCGCTGGTCTTGGCGGTCTTTGCCGCCACGTCGTCCAGCACCACCAGCTTGCCGCCGGCCTGCTTGGCGGACAGCGCCGACTTCAACGCCAATTTGCGAACCTTCTTGGGCAGCGAAAATGCATGGCTGCGGACGAGCGGGCCAAATGCCTTGCCGCCGCCCCGCATATGCGGCGCCTTCTTGGCCACACCCTGACGGGCCCGGCCGGTTCCCTTCTGACGGAACGGCTTGGCCCGGGAGCCGGTGATCTCGTTCCGGTTCTTGGTCTTGCGGGTTCCCGCCCGGCGCTTGGCCAACTGCCAATTCACCGTGCGCGCGAGAAGGTCGGGACGCGACTCGCCGCCGAAAACGGCATCGTCGAGCTCGATCTCGCCGACCTTCTTGTTTTCCATGCTGATGACCGGGCACTTCATGGCCGCTTAGTCCTTCTTCTCTTCGTCGTTCGCGCTCTCTTCGGAAGCTTCCTCCGCAGGCGCCTCGTCGGCGGGGGCTTCGTCTTCGGCCGGCGTCTCGTCAACCGCCGCGCCGCCGCGAATGGCGCCCGGCAGCGGGGCTTCCTCCGGCAGCGCCTTCTTGATGGCGTCGCGGATCAGCACATAGCCGCCCTTGGAGCCGGGGATGGCGCCCTTGACCAGCACCAGACCGCGATCCACGTCGGTGGACACCACTTCCAGGTTCTGCTTGGTCACCTGGACGTCACCCAGCTGACCGGCCATCTTCTTGCCCTTGAACACCTTGCCCGGGTCCTGGCATTGGCCGGTGGAGCCAAGCGCACGGTGACTGACGGAAACGCCGTGCGACGCCCGCAAGCCGCCGAAACCGTGGCGCTTCATGCCGCCGGCGAACCCCTTGCCCTTGGACGTGCCGATGGCATCGACGAACTGGCCGTCGACGAAGTGATCGACGGTGAGCTCGGCGCCGACATCGATCATCGCGTCCTCGCTGACCCGGAACTCCGCCAGTTTGCGCTTGGGCTCGACCTTGGCCTTGGCGAAGTGGCCGCGCTGGGCCTTGGTGACATTCTTGACCTTGGCCGCGCCGACGCCGATCTGGACCGCGTTGTAGCCGTCCTTCTCGGTGGTGCGGTTGGCGACAACCTGACAGTTGTCGACTTTCAGCACGGTCACGGGGATGTGCCGCCCGTCTTCGCCGAAGACAGCGCTCATGCCCAATTTCTGTGCGATCAATCCGGTTCGCATCGGTCTCGTCCTACAACTTGATCTCGACGTCCACACCGGAGGCGAGGTCGAGCTTCATCAGCGCGTCCACCGTTTCCGGGGTGGGGTCCAATATGTCCAGCACCCGCTTGTGGGTCCTGATCTCGAACTGCTCCCGCGACTTCTTGTCGATGTGCGGGGACCGCAGCACGGTGTACTTCTCGATCTTGGTGGGCAGCGGGATGGGTCCCCGGACCTGTGCACCGGTACGCTTGGCCGTGTTGACGATCTCGATGGTCGACTGATCGAGCACGCGATGATCGAATGCCTTCAACCGGATCCGGATATTCTGACTGTCCACCATAATGTTGGTCCTAAATGACCTCGGCGCCCCCGAAAGGACGCCGAGAATCTGGTTTTCCCTACTCGATGATGCTTGCGACGACGCCGGCGCCGACGGTCCGGCCGCCCTCGCGGATGGCGAAGCGCAGGCCCTGGTCCATGGCGATCGGCTGGATCAGCTCAACCGTCATCGAGATGTTGTCGCCGGGCATCACCATCT
>JAJECC010000086.1 GCA_022822205.1 Rhodospirillales bacterium
AATTCGGCGTGGCCGGACCTGATCGCCGCGGCGCTGATGGCCGCGCTGTTCGTCTACTCGGCAATCCAGATTATCGCCCAGGCGGCCGATGAGCGGCGGGGCGCCCCTGAATTTCTCCCCGAAAGCTAGAGAATTCTGACCCGGCGGCCCTAACCGGGGAGTGCGCCAAACGGCGTTTGACTCCTGCCATGCCATGTCATAATCGTAACGTTATAACGTAATATTCACGTTGGCGGTGCGGGCGTACCGTCGGAAAAAAAGATGGGTCTCATGCCGTTGGATGATGTCACGGGCGGACTTCGCGCCGATGTCTATGTCGGCCATCTGGCCATAGCGCCGGGTGAAGCCGCCGTTGCCGCCAAGACGGGCGTTCTCTTCGAGGAGGTCCGGCCCTTCGACGGTTTTCGCGCATCGTGCCTCCTGGCCCAGCCTTGGCCCGCCGGGTTGACCGCCGACGGCGTCTTCTGGGTCGAGAACCGGCCCGACACGTGTTTCAAACTTCGTATCGCGGATGGTCAGGCGGCCTACCGGCCATTGGGACGATGGTTGGCATCGCGCCCAAGCGATGACCGCGTCGATCCCGGACGGTGCGCGGCTCTCACCGGCAGGCCCTGGCACGCCGTCTACGGTGATCGCATCCAACGTATCTGGTTCGATGGCCTCGCCGAGGGATGGCAGGACTATGAACGGATGTTCATCCGCGGCCTGGTGAAGCCCGGAACCGGATTCAAAAACCAGCCAACTGCAAAAACACATTAACGAGGAGCATTGTTTAAATGTCATTCAGTGGCGATTACAAAGGTTACGACCTCGACATCGGATTTATCGAGGAGAGCCACCACACCAACCCCCGGCGGCTGTACAGCACCTATGGCGCCGACTGGCAATATCGGGTCGATCACGAACGGATGCGCCGCGAGCGTCTGGAGCGCGCGCGGGCGGAAATGATCGCGGACGATCTGGGCGCCATGGTGGTGTTCGCCGGCGCCAACGTCCGGTACCTGACCGGTTCCTACCAAGGCAACTGGAAATACAACATCAACATCCGCTATGCGGTGCTGCCCCGGGAGGGCGAGCCCTATTTGTTCGAGACGGCGGGTTCCGACATGCGGAACGCCATGCTCGATCTGCCGTGGATGAAGGACCGCATCCGCCCCGCCATGACCTGGCAATGGGCCGAGGGCGCGGTCAGCGAAATGGCCGACAAGATGGTCGCCTCGGTGATGGAAGTGCTGAAGGAGCACGGCGTCGAGAAAGAGAAAATCGGCGTCGACAACCTCGACTTCCCGGCGTTGCACGCGTTCGAAAAGGCGGGGCTTCGCATCGTCAACGGCTGGCCGGCCATGTCCCGGGCCCGCGTGGTGAAAACGCCCGACGAAATCGAACAGATCAAGATGTCCGCCTCCATCGGCGACGCCGCCATGTGGCACATCAAGCACGAATGGCTGAGGCCCGGCATCACCGAGCGCCAGATCGAGGCCAAGGTCCACGAGTTCATGTTGGATCGGGGCTGTGAGATCATCTACGACATCATTGTCGCCTCGGGCGGCAACACCAGCCCCTATCGCCGGTGGGCGACCGACAAGCTCATCCAGCAGGGCGATCTGATCATCATCGACATCAACGCCGTCGGTCCCGGCGGGTACTACGTCGACTTCGTGCGCACCCTCAAATGCGCCGGCAGGATGACCCAGCAGGAAATCGATCTCTACCGGGAAACCTACGATTCCCTTTATGCCGGAATGGAAAATCTGCGCCCGGGCATGACGTCCGCGGATGTGGTCTCCAAGTTCCCGGAATACGACGACGACATCTACGGGACGGTGACGCTGCAGCAGTTCGCCCACTCCATCGGCATCACGCTGTATGAGGGCATGTGGATGAGCCGCGCCTACTCACTCAAATATCCGGCGGAGATCAAGGAAAACATGTACTTCGCCATCGAGACCTTCGCCGGACATCCGGGGCTGCCTCAAACCTGCCGGTTGGAGGAGAACGTCCTGGTGTCCAAAGACGGACCGGTGATTTTCACCAAGATGGAACATATGGAGGAAGCGGTCGGCGACTACCGTCCCGGCGACTTCCACCACCCGTCCTTGTTGGGTTACCCGACCCACAAGTAGACGACGAACTCGGTCCCAAGCCGATGGAGCGTAATCCGCTCATCGTCGTCTCGTCGCGGCTCGACCGCGTCACTCCCGATGGTCGGGGGAGCAGTTGTGAGGACTCTGCTCCCTCGATCATCACCGCCTGGCGGCGCGCCAGGGAAGCCGACGTCGGCAACACGATCGTCGATTGCCATGTTGCATCCGTGGCCGACGCCGTCCGGGACGCCGGCGGCTACAGCGTGACCTCCGATCTAACGGACATTCCGCGGACGCACAACTACAAGCCGCCCTCCGGTCTCGCGCGTATCGCCCGCACGATCACCAAGTTCGACCGTTTCTGCAATCACGACCTGATCATCCACATGCCGGAGCACTACGCGGATATCGACGCCAAATATCTGCGGGCGCTCATGTACCCGCTGGCCTCCAACGAGGTCGGGATGGCGACGCTGGCCGCCCCCCTCCCTACCGAGGCCGACGAAAAGGCGCCGAAAATTTCGGTCCGGTGGAACGAGGACCGCGTAGTCTATGTCATGCCGGAGGCCAAGGTGGGGACGATCCGGGACTTCTCCCGCGACGCCGCCCGCCTGGGCGACGGAGAAATCTATGCCCACATCCCGGTTCATATCTACCGGCGGTCGGTTCTGGACCGGATGGTCCTGGTGCCGCCCTCGGACCGGGAACTCGAAGAGAGCATCGAGGCGCTGCGGGTGCTGGAGATCGGCCGGCGCGCCGATGCGTTGTTTGTCCCGGAAGGCGTGCCCGCGAGCATGGAAGACGGCCGCGCGATCTACGACTAGACCGGTCCCGGATTGCCAACCGCCCGGCATCCCTTAAGCTAGCCCCGCAATTTAATTCCGGGGGGACTTCAGGATGCAGGGTAAAATCGCGCTCGAAGAGCACTTCGCCTACAAGGCGCCGGACGAGGACATCACGCGGCGTCTGCAGCACGCGGAATCGTGGATCGAAACCTCACGGCGGTTGATGGACTTCCACGACGACCGCTTGAGGGATATGGACGAATTCGGGGTCGAGTACGCCATTCTGTCCCTGAATGCGCCGGCCGTGCAGGCCGTCCTTGATCCAAAGGAGGCCGCCGAGGACGCCCGCAGGTACAACGATTTTCTCGCCGAGGAGGTCGCCAGACAGCCCGACCGTTTCGGCGGATTCGCGACGCTGCCCATGCAGGATCCCGAAGCGGCGGCGGAAGAGCTCACCCGCTGCGTCAAGGATTTGGGATTCCCAGGCGCGCTGGTGAACGGATTTACCCAGCGGGATGTCTCCGATTCGGTCATCTACTACGACATTCCCGAATACCGGCCGTTCTGGGCCGCCGTCGCCGAGCTGGACGTGCCGTTCTATCTGCACCCCCGCACCATCGTCCGCGAACGCGCCCAGCCCTATGACGGCCATCCCTGGCTCTACAGTTCGGGCTGGGGGTTCGCCGTCGAAACCTCAATCCACATGCTGCGCCTCATCGGCTCCTGCCTGTTCGATGAGTTTCCCCGCCTGCAGGTGGTTCTGGGGCATCTGGGGGAGCGGATTCCCTTCGACATGTGGCGGCTCGACAACCGGATCGCGCGGGTGCCGCACGGCTACCCCGCCAAACACCCGATGAGCCACTATCTGAGAAACAACGTTCATATGACCACGAGCGGAAACTTCAGCGACCCTGCTCTGCGGTGCACAATCTCCGAAATGGGCATCGACCGGCTGATGTTCGCTATCGACTACCCGATGGAGGTAATGAACGCCGGTGCCGAGTGGTTTGATGGCACGCCGGTCTTGTCCGAAGAGGAGCGCCAGATCGTCGGCCGGACCAACGCGGCCAGGCTGTTCAAGCTCGAGCGGTTCCTCTAGGGACTGTACTCGATTGAGCCACCATATGAGTGTTGCGGCGCGTCAGACCTTCCGCGCGGTGGTCATCCAGTAGATCAGCCGCTCCTCGGCGAGATTTCGCTGGGTGTTGGCGCTGCGCTCGGGCACATCGTCGCCCAGAACCACCTGCATATCCAAGGGGCTCGGCGGCTTGCCGCCGGCTTTCTCCTTCGCCCGGCGCGCCCGGCGGAGAATGGTCTCCGAATAGTTCTCCATCACCTCGATGTCGAAGCCGTTGCCCGCGAGGTTGCGGCGCAGACCTTTTTCCGAGTACAGGAAGTTGACGTCCGGCGTCC
>JAJECC010000058.1 GCA_022822205.1 Rhodospirillales bacterium
GGACGCCGCTCCGCTACCGGGCCGGCGCCGGCGATACGGCGTTCATCCAGTACACGTCGGGCAGCACCGGCGATCCCAAGGGCGTCGTCCTCACCCACGCCAACCTGCTGGCCAACATCCGCGCCATGGGCCGGGTCCTGGAGGCCGGGCCGGACGACGTGTTCGTGAGCTGGCTGCCGCTCTATCACGATATGGGGCTCATCGGCGCCTGGCTCGGCAGCCTGGTGCACGGCATCCCGCTGGTGCTGATGTCGCCGCTGACGTTCCTCGCCCGCCCGCAACGCTGGCTGAGCGCCATCGGCGATTACGGCGGCACTATTTCCGGCGCGCCCAACTTCGCCTACGAGGCCTGCGTCCGGCGCATTCCCGATGACGTTCTGGACGATCTGGATCTGTCGAGCTGGCGGGTGGCGTTCAACGGCGCCGAGACGGTCAGTCCGGCGACCATGGACGCCTTCCGGGAGCGGTTCGCCCCGTGCGGTTTCCGCAGCGAGGCGATGATGCCGGTCTACGGCCTTGCGGAGAATTCCGTCGGCCTCGCCTTCCCGCCCCTTGGACGGGGTCCCCGGATCGAGGCCATCGACCGCGACCGGCTGATGAGCTCCGGGGTCGCGTCCCCGGCCCGCGAAGAGGAGGCCGGCGTAGAGGAGGCCGGCGCCGTCCGCCTGCCGAGCTGCGGCGTCCCGCTGCCGGGCCATCAGATCCGCATCGCCGGCGCGGACGGCCGGGAGCTGCCGGAGCGGCGCGAAGGCCATGTCCAGTTCCAGGGGCCGAGCGCGACCTCCGGCTATCTCCGCCGGCCCGACAGGAACGCCGAAATGTTCAAGGGCGCCAGGGGCGATTGGCTCGACAGCGGCGATCTCGGGTTCATGGCCGGCGGCGAGCTGTTCGTCACCGGCCGGGCC
This sequence comes from Rhodospirillales bacterium, assembly GCA_022822205.1. GTDB lineage: Bacteria > Pseudomonadota > Alphaproteobacteria > Rhodospirillales > UBA2165 > JAJDXO01. The sequence continues at coordinate 906 of JAJECC010000058.1, forward strand.
AAGGACATGATCGTCCGGGCCGGCCGCAACATCTTTCCGGCCGAACTGGAAAACGCCATCGGCGAACTCGAGGGCGTTCAGCGGGGCAACGTGGCGGTGTTCGGCGCGCCCGATCCGGACACCGAAACCGAGCGTCTGGTCGTCCTGGCGGAATCCCGGCACAGGGACGAGGCCCGCCGGCAAACGATCAGGAGCGAGATCGTCGGATTGTCGGCCGACCTGGTGGGCGCGCCGCCGGACGACGTCGTCCTGGTTCCGCCGCGCTCGGTCCCCAAGACGTCCAGCGGCAAGATCCGGCGGCAGGCGGCGCGGACGCTCTACCTCACCGGTAATGCGGGAGCGGCGCCGGGCAGCGTCCGGATGCAGCTTGTCCGGCTTGCCTTGGCCTCCCTCCCCGGACTGGCCCGGCGCTGGGTCCGGCGGATCGGATCGATGCTCTACGGCGCCTGGGCCGGGCTCGTTCTCCTCGCCGTCGCCGTCCCGGTTTGGCTGCTGGCCGCGGCGGCGCCAACCCCCGGATGGGGTCTCGCCGTCGCCCGTATCGGGCTGCGGCTGATCCGCGCCCTCACCGCCATGCGGATCACCGCCGGCGGGCTGGAGAACATTCCCCCTAAAGGCGGCCAACGCGACGGCGCCTTCGTCATCGCGGTCAACCATTCGAGCTATCTGGACGGCCCGGTCCTGCTCTCGTCGCTGCCGGGACGCCTGTGCTTCGTCGCCAAGGGCGAACTCGCCTCCCAGCTGATCGCCGGCACGTTCCTCAAGCGATTGGGGACGGCCTTCGTGGAGCGCTTCGACCGGGCGCAGGGGGCGGCCGACGCGGACCGGCTCGCCGCCGCCATCCGCCGGGGCCGGCCCCTGGTCTATTTCCCGGAAGGCACCCTGAGCCGGATGCCCGGATTGCTGCCCTTCCGCATGGGCGCCTTCGCCGCCGCCGTCGCCGCGGACGTGCCGGTCCTGCCGGTGGTCATTCGCGGCAGCCGGTCGGCGCTCCGGGACGGCTCCATCCTGCTCAGGCCCCATCCCATCCGGGTCGACGTCCTGCCGGCCCAGGCGCCCCGTCCGGCGGGCGGCGGCGAAGCCTTATCCGATTGGGACGCGGCCATCGAGCTGCGCGACCGGGTCCGGGCGGAGATGCTGCGCCATGTCGGCGAGCCCGACCTCGCCCACGAAATGATCTATCCGCCGCCCCCCGAAGATTGAGAAAGCGGGAGCAAATGGCCAGGGTCCGGCTCGGTCAATTCGGAGCGAATTGACCTTACATGACGCAATTATCGTTATCTTATCGTCATGCCCGGACTTGATCCGGGCATCCACGTTTCGGGCAACGGCGCACACGTGGATGGCCGGGTCCGGGCCCGGCCATGACGAGATCATTTTATGCCGTTGCCCCCCGAAGATTGAGAAGCGGTCGGCAAATGGCTACGCTCGCGGGATGGATGATGCTCCTCCGTCCGGCGGCGGCGTAACCCGCGAAATTCTCGTCTGCCGCGCCCGGAATCTCGCGCCGAAGTTCCGCGGCCGCGCCCAGGCGGCCGAGCAGGCCCGCCGTGTCCCGCCGGAAACCGTCGCCGACATCGTCGAGGCCGGAATCCATCGAACCTGCCAGCCCCGGCGGTTCGGCGGCTACGAACTCGACTGGACCGCGTTGTGCGAAACAATCATGACCCTCGCCGAAGGGGACGCCTCCCAGGCCTGGGTGGCCAACGTCTACGGCGAGCACAATTGTTATGTCTCCCTGTTTCCGGAACGGGCGCAGGCGGACGTCTGGGGCGGAGCGCCGGACGCGCTGGTCTCCTCTTCCTATGCCCCCACCGGATCGGCGGTCGAGGTCGAGGGCGGCTACCGGCTCTCGGGCGCGTGGGGATTTTCCAGCGGCGTGCACTACGCCCAGTGGGCGCTGCTGGGCGCGATGGCCGAGCGCGGCGGCGCCCGCGACGATCATTTGTCCCTGTTCCTGGTTCCCGCCGCCGAACGGCACATCGTCGACGACTGGGAGACCATGGGGATGGCGGCCACCGGCTCGTGCAGCGTCCGGCTGGAGGACGTCTTCGTCCCCGGCCACCGCGCCCTCGACGAACGCCTGGTGTGGCGCGGCGAGACGCCCGGCGGCCGGCTCCACGCCGGGCATGTCTACCGCATGCCCCAGCGGGGCGTGGCGCAGCTGGCGTTGGCCTCGGTGCCCGTCGGCGCCGCGGCGGGGGCGGTCCGCGATTTCGAGGAGCGGCTTGCATCGGGAAACGCCATGGGCCGCCCGCTCAAGGAGTCGCAGGCGCTGCAGCTGCGCCTCGCCGACGCCTCGGCCGGCGCCGAGGCCGCCCGGCGGATGGTGCTGGGAACGGCGGGCCGGATCATGGACAAGCTCCGGGACGGCGGCGCCGCGGACAACGACGATATCGCCTGCGCCATGCGCGACGGCGCCTATGCCTGCACCCTGGCGCGCCGGGCCGTCGATACCATTTTCGAGGCCGCCGGCGGCGGCGGCGCCCGCACCGGCAGCCATCTTCAGCGCACCCTCAGGGACGTGCATGCCGCGTCCAATCACATCGCGCTCGGCTGGGACCTCGCCGGCAGCCTGTTCGGCCGAGTCCGGCTGGGTTTGGAGCGGCCGATTTAGCGGCTGCTGTGGGTCCTGATCCTTCTGTATCTGATCCTAAAAGGCCCAGGGCTAATTTCAGTCGATCACTTCCTCGGGAAACGCCTCGGGGTGAAACGGCAACTTCCCATCAGCCTTTGCATAGGCGATTTCGTATGCACAATGAGAGAGAGGTAGTTCTTTAACTTTTGCGCGTCGACCGTGCAACTCATTGTGAAGCCTAGGGGGAACGATGAAGGTACAAGACATTCTTAGTCAGATTGACCTCGGTAGCATGGCGCTACCCGAGTTCCAGCGCGGGTACGTCTGGAACCGAGATCAAGTCGTCGGTCTGATGGAATCCCTCTACCGCGGTCACCCCGTCGGAAGTCTTCTGGTTTGGGTAACTTCCACGGATGTCGCTGAGGAGTCCAAGACTCGAGGTGACGGCGAACTTCCCGCGGGGTCCGTGAAGCTTCTTCTCGACGGTCAGCAGCGCATGACTACCCTCTACGGAATTGTTCGCGGCGCTCCTCCAAAATTCTTTGATGGCAACTCGGAAGCGTTCTCGAATCTCTACTTCCATTTGGATGAGGAGATTTTCGCTCGATATCAACCGCAGCGGATGAGTGACGATGCCCGGTGGATTAGTGTCACTGAGTTGATGCAGCAAGGCGTAGGTCAGTTCATACAACGGTTCATTTCGGACCCGGAGTACCAACCGCAAATTCAGAACTACCTCAACCGCTTGAATCGGATTGATGGCATAAAGGCTGTAGATCTCCACATCGAAGAAGTTACCGGTGATGACAAAACCGTCGATGTAGTCGTAGACATTTTTAACCGCGTGAATTCTGGTGGTACAAAACTATCAAAGGGCGATCTGGCTCTGGCCAAGATTTGCGCCAGCCTTCCCCAAGCCCGTGATGATCTGAAAGACCGCCTACAGAAGTGGCGCGGCTATGGCTATAATTTTAAACTTGAGTGGCTTCTTCGGTGCGCCAACTCACTGCTGACAGGCGAAGCGCTATTTAGTGCCCTTGCCGATGTAGCGCCGGAAAATTTCCAAGTTGGTCTGAAGCGTACAGAAAAGCATATTGACTACCTGCTCGATACCATAGGTTCCCGGCTCGGCCTCGACCATGATCGGGTTCTCGGTAGCCGATACTCGTTCCCTCTAATGGTTCGATATCTGGACATCCAGGGAGGGACGCTTACGGATCCCGCTGAGCGTGATCGTCTACTGTATTGGTACGTCAACACATTCCTTTGGGGCCGATACGCCGGCTCCACCGAGTCGGTACTCAACAGAGATCTATCCTTGATCGAGAGTATGGACGGTGGCTTGGATAGATTGATCGCCGAACTCAGGCAGGTGCGGGGAAACCTCGAATTAAGTCCCGAAGATTTTGCAGGCTATAGCCGAGGCGCCAGGTTTTACCCGATGCTCTACATGCTCACCCGCGTTTGGGATGCACGTGACTGGGGGTCCGGGAACAAATTGGCAAGCCACATGCTCGGCAAAATGGCGTCCCTCGAACTGCACCATATATTTCCAAAGGCGAGACTCTATGAGGCCGGCTACGAGCGGTGGGAAGTCAATGCGCTGGCAAATTTCACATTCTTGACGAAGGAGACAAATCTCCAAGTTTCTGCAAAAGATCCGGCAGTATATTTGGCGGGGTACGCAGACAAGGACCCCGAACTGATATCAAGCCACTGGATTCCGATGGATCGGGATCTTTGGCGTATAGACCGGTACCGCGACTTCTTGGCTGCGAGGCGAGAATTGCTTGCGGCGGCGGCTAACCAATTCCTGTCTAGTTTGGCGAGCGGCAACGTTCCGGAAGCGCCAATCTCTGACGAGAGAATCCCGGAAGAACCTCAGTCCATACGTCCGATCGGTGGAATTACCGATGCTGCGGAAGAAGCGCTGATCCTTGAGGTCAATGAGTGGGTGGTCAATCAAGGTCTGCCGGAGGGCGAGATGCTGTGCGAAATCACCACAGGAGAGGCCGGTGAACAAATCGTAGTGCTGGACCTGGCATGGCCCGACGGAATTCAAGAAGGACTAAGCCCGCCCGTCGCACTCATGATTGATGAAGACCGGGAGACAATCGGTGCAGCCGCCGAAGTCGGTTATCGGTGTTTCACTGATGCCGAACGATTTAGGCATTACGTTTTGACCGAAATCCTGGCGGAAGAAGCCGCGTGAATGTGGTTCAGAGAAACGACACTCTCATGCGAACAACGGCCAAATAAATAAGGGGGGCGAGATAACTTGCGAATAGAGCACAGGAGGGGCGTATGATTTCAGTGGCAGCGACATACCTCCACACGACCCGGCATATATATGAAGAGGCTCAGTTTGCCGAAAGGCGGCAAGCGTTTGAAATTGGCCTTATTTCGACTACTGCCGACATTTATGGTCAAGGTTTTGATATTACGCTGTATATAGACGAAGGAGGGACCTACCTAAACATACTCGTAGGTACTGCCGCTCTAACAGCAATTTTGTCGCAGGCCCCCGACGCAATCGAGAACGTCTCGAAATACGGGCAGATGGCTCTAAATTACGGATCTGAAGTTATTCAAAAGGCAATAGATGAGTTCGAACTATCCGAAGGCGAAGTCGACTGGAAACAGCGTCGCACCGGCGACGTAAAAAAGATGATCTCCGTGGTTGAGAACGCAGAACTGCTTAGACAAGGTCAGCTCCGTAAGGACGAACTAAGTAAGGCTCGCCACGAACTAAACAGCAATCTGTATCAGTTGCGACAAAAAGTTTCCAATCCCGATGAACTGAAGCCACTTTTGAGTCTGTTGCCACACGATAAGGAACCAGACCTGCCCCGAATTCCCCGTGAGATCACTAGACCAAGAATCGCGGGGAGACTCGTAGCCGAAGGTGGGGCGCGATCTTTTAGGGCTCTCAAGTCATATTCGAGCCGGCCACCTCGGCGACGAGTTTACGAGACGACACTGCGGACATGATCTGTCCTTAGAGTCCTTGACTTGGATTGCCGGGCCCCACCAGCGTCACAATGCTACGTGCCGACATTAGGTTGGCGGGCTGGCGATATCGATCCGCAGTGTTTTATTGATGCGGGATGGTCCGCTCCCCATCCCCCCCTTGCCTCCGCCCGCGCCCGGACTAAATATATAGGAGACTGCCGCTCCCTCGCCGGGGCGGCGTTTCTTGTTTGGAGGCCAGATATGCAGATTTGTACGAACTGTTTGGGGGGTACCTCCCAAAAAGGTGTCAATAAATGTCCATGAATGTCCATAAATGTCCATCCCCCCGAAACGGCCGCCATGCGCCCCGTGCATGGCTGGGGCCGGCGGAAGGGCGTTGAGTTGCGGAACCTCCTCCATTTCGCGCAATATGGGCGCCCATGAGTTCCCCCGCCGCCGCCGGCAACGGCCCTAACGCCGAGACCGCCGAGACCGCCCGACCGGACATTCTCTCCGTCGAGGGATTGACGGTGTCGTTCGAGACCGACGACGGGCCGCTGACCGTCGTCGACGGCGTGTCCTTCGGCCTCCAGGCCGGCAGGACCACCGGCATGGTCGGCGAAAGCGGCAGCGGCAAGTCGGTTTCGGCGCTGGCCCTGCTGGGGCTGCTGCCGCCCAACG
>JAJECC010000138.1 GCA_022822205.1 Rhodospirillales bacterium
CGCCCGCCGCCGCCGTGGCGGTACACCCGGGCCAGCCCGACGGCGGCGCAATCGCCGAACGCGTCACAGCCGATCTCGCCGGTAATTCCCCGGAACCCCGAAACCGCCGTCAGCCGCGCACGGAGGGCCGCGCGATCGATATGGAGCGTATCGCCCGCCGCCACCGCGACCTCCGCGATGGCGTGGAGCAGCAGGGTCGCCGCATCGTAGGCGTGCGTGAAATAGGTGGATTCGGGCTCCTCCCCCCAACGATCACGGTAGGCGGCGAGCAGCCCGGCGTGGTCTTTGCCGGTCGCCTCGTTGGCCGTCCCGGGAAATTCGAGCGGCGGGCCCGAAATATACATCCCGGCGGACTCGGGAATTGCCAGAAACTCAGGTTCGGGCAGCGCGTTGCCGCCGATCTGCGGCAACCCGGCAAGGCCGGGAACGGCGCGCGCCTGGCGAATCACGTGTCCCGCTTCCGCCGGAAACAGCGGCAGAAAGACGCCGTCCGGCTTGGCGGCGGCCAGCCGGGCGAGAACCGGGGCCATGTCGGTCGCGCCCTTGTCGACCGCCGCCACGGTGACGGCGCCGCCAAGGGCCTCGAACGCGGCCTTGAACGCCTGCACCAGGCCCATCGTGTAGGGATCGCCGTCGTGAATGGCGGCGACCCGGCCGAGATCCAATTGGCCGTACGCGAAGTGGGCGACCGCCAGCGCGTCCTGAAGATCGTTGGGCGCGGTGCGATAATACCCCGCATGCCGGTTAGCGCCGGCGTTGCCGCGAAGGTCGGAGGTGAGCGACGGCGCGGTGTTCGTGGGCGAGATCATGACCAGCCCCGCATTGGAGATGATCGCCGCCGCGGCCGCCGCCGCCACCGAGCAGGACGTGCCGATGAGTCCGACGATCTTCGGGACGGCGACCGCGGCCCGCGCCGCATCCCGCCCGCCGGCATCGCCGCAGCGCGAATCGATCGGCTCGCCGAGGGCGACGGCGCGGCCGTGCACGGGGCCGACGTCGGCGACCGCAAGCTCGACCGCGCGACGCGAGGGAGTGCCCAGTATCGTCTTCAGGGTGGACATGGACAGCACCGTGCGTATCTGGATCGCTTCTCCGGGGCCCACCGCCACCGCGCCGAGCGGCCCGGGTTTGAAGTCCTGGGCGCCGGCGATGCCGCCGGCGAGGACAAGCGGCGACGCCATTATGGTCCCGAGTACAGCCCCGAGGAGCCGGCGCCGGGCGATTTCAATGATCCGATTCATACTAATTCTCCTGCCCGCTCGCGGAGCGGCCCGGTCCCCATGTCCCTTGCCGGGCCCGCTTCTTGTCGAAGGTACCATTGGACCGCGGAGGGCGGCAACCGGGGCAGCTTTGATGCCGCGGCGGGGTCCTACAGGCTGCCCGAGTGCATCGAGCGGCTGCGCGGGTCCAGCGAGTCGCGGAGGCCGTCGCCGATGTAGTTGACCGACAGCACGGTGAGGGAAATCGCCAGTCCGGGCCACAGAACCCGTCCCGGATATTGCTGCAGATAGTCGGTGGCATCGAACAGGAGACGGCCCCAGGTCGCGAAATCCGAGGGAAAACCGAGTCCCAGAAAGGAAAGCGCCGATTCGGTGATGATCGCGTTGGCCATGCCCAGCGTCGCCGAAACCATGATGGGCGAGAGAACGTTCGGCAGGACATGGCGCCCGGCGATCCGGTGCTCCGGCGCCCCGACCGACCGCGCCGCGGCCACGAACTCCAGCTCCTTCACGGTCAGGACCTCGCCCCGGACGACGCGGGCGGTCTGCATCCAGCCGGTGATGCCCATCACCGCGACCATGAGGATGAATATCCCCGCTTCGGGCCCGAACGCGGCCCGCAGCGACTCGCGGAACAACAGTATGACGACGAGCAGGAGGGGCAGGAGCGGCAACGCCAGGAACAGGTCGGTCAGACGCATCAAAGGGCCGTCCAGCCAGCGCACGAAGCCCGCCAGGAGCCCGACGAGGCCGCCGATAAGGAGCGAGAGCAGCATCGCGGCGGCGCCGACGGCCACCGAAGCGCGCCCGCCCGCCATCAGGCGCGCCAGCATGTCCCGGCCGAGCTGGTCGGCGCCGAGCGGATGGGCAAGGCTCATTCCCGAATTCCGCGCCCGGATATCGATGAACTGGGGATCGATTGTCCAGATCAGCGGGCCGAGCAGGACGAACGCCAGGATGAAGACGAGGAAGGCGAAACCGAGCAGCGCCCCCTTGTGGCGCATGAATTGGCGCACCACGTGGCGCTCGAGGAGGCGGCGGACGGGGACAGCCTCAATCATAGCGGATCCTGGGATCGAGAATACCGAGGAGGAGGTCCGCCAGCAGGTTGCACGCGACGATCAGCACGGCGAAGACGAACGTCAGGGTTTGCACCGTCGGCAGGTCGCTGGCCTGGATCGACGTGATCAGGAGCTGTCCCAGTCCGTTGACCTTGAAGATCTGCTCGGTGATGATCGCGCCGCCGAATATGCCGGGCACGCCGAGCGCCACGACCGTCACCACCGGACCGACGGCGTTCCGCAGGACATGGACGAAGATCACCTTCCGTTCCGACAGGCCCTTGGCCCGGGCGGTCCGCACATAGTCGAGCGTGAGGTTGTCGAGCGCCGAGGCCCGCATGAAGCGGCTGATCTGCGCCGCGTTGTAGAGCGCGAGCACCGCGACCGGCATCGCCATCTGCCGGAGCTGAAACAGCAGGCTGTCCCAGCCGGTGACCCGGTGGGTGGTATCGTAGATCGACGGAAACCAGCCGAGCTCGACGGAGAAGACGACGATCAGCAGCACGCCGCTGAAGAAGGTGGGCACGGAGAAGCCGATCATGGAGACGAAGGTTCCGACCTGATCGAACCATCCGTACTGGTGACGGGCCGAGACGATCCCCACCGGCAGCCCGATGGCGATACCGGCGACATAGGACAACCCGACGACCCACAGGGTTTGCGGCAGCCGCTCGACCACGAGATCGACCACGGGAGAGCGCGTCTGCCACGAAATCACCCTGTGCCGGTCGCCGCCGAGGTCGAGCCCCGTGAGCTGGGACATCAGGTGAAGCGGTTCGTTGACGAAGAACTGCTTGAGCCAGAGCAGGTAACGGACGTGTATGGGCTCGCCGAGGCCGAGGGACCGGCGAATGTTTTCCTTCACCTCGGGCGGAATCGTCAGCGGCAGCTGCGCCGTCGGGTCGCCCGGCGCCAGGTCGAGCAGCAGGAACAGGATCAGGCTGATCAGAAGAAGGGTCGGAACCGCGACGAGCACGCGGCGGACGGTATAGACGGGCATGTTCGGGGCGCTTTACTCCGCTGCCGTGCGGGCGCTCCGGCGGCGGCGGTTCACCGTGCCCGGTGCCAGTCGGCGATGTTCCAGATTTCGCTGTCCCAGGTGTTCAGCCGCACCCCGCCGAGCGAGCGGGCATGCGCCGACACGCGCCCGCGGTGAACCAGCGGGATCAGCACGTAGTCCTGGACCAGCAGGTCGTTCATCTCCCTGGCGAGCCGGGCCCTCTCGGAGATTTCGCCGGTCACGGCCATCTCCTTGAGAAGCCGGTCGTAGGCCTCGCTGCAATAGCGGGGCATGTTCTCGCCCTGCCACTGCGAGGCGGGACGGGGTTCGTTGCCGCAGCGCCATGCCCCGAGATAGGATTCCGGATCGGCGCCTTCGAAATTGTTCGCGTACATCTCGATGTCGGCGAAGAATTTCTGGTAGGTGTCCGGACTGCCCGGGTCGCCGCCGAAGAACACCGAAGCGTCGATATTGCGGAGTTCCGTCTCGATGCCGATGTCCGACCACCATTGCTTGATCAGGGCCTGAAAGTCCTGCCGGACCGCGTTGGTCGAGGTCTGGTACAGGATGGAAAGCCTGACGCCGTCCTTTTGCCGTACGCCGTCCGGCCCGGGCCGCCACCCGGCCCCGTCGAGCAGGCGCTTCGCGCCTTCGACGTCCTGGCGGAGGCAATCGTCGTTTGCCTTGGAGGCGTAGATTTCCGGCGCCGGAACCACGTTGCAGGCCGGGCGTCCCGCCTGCCCGTAGCCGATCTCGACGAGAAGCTTGCGGTCGATGGCCATCGACAGCGCCTTGCGAACCGCGCGGTCGGCCAGGAAGGGGTGGGGATGCGCCCGGGTCGAGCGCGCCTCGCCCCGCCCGGGGGACGGATCGGTCAGGTTCACCACCAGCCGCTCGACAAGGGTTCCGAAACTGGAGACCACGTTTCCCTTGCCCGCCGCCGCCATGCCCTTCAACACCTCCGGCGAGAGCTGCAGGTTCCAGGCATAGTCGAATTCGCCGGTCGCCAGCACGGCGCGCCCGGCCGCCGCGGCGTCGCCGCCGCCCTTGAACGTCACGGTCGCGAAGGCGGGCTTCGCCGGATCACGGTAATGGGGGTTGGCCTCGAGCGAGATCACGTCGTTCGGCCGGAACCCGGTGACGCGGAACGGTCCCGTGCCGACCGGCCCGAAATTGGCGTCGGTGCATTCCGGCGCCCGGGCGCCCTTGCAATCGCCGAATTGGGCCTTCTGCAATATGGGCGAGGTGGCGCCCACGAAAGGACCGTACGGGTAGGGCTTGGGGACGCCGAAGGTGACCTTCACGGTGAGGTCGTCGAGCGCCTCGACCGCCGTCACGTCGTCGAACCTGGCAAGCTGGGAACAGCCGCCGGCGGGATCCCGGCAGTACTCGGCGGTAAACGCCACGTCGGCGGCCGTGACCGGGCTTCCGTCGGACCAGCGCAGGCCTTCGCGCAGCTTCCAGGTCACGGTTTTGAGGTCGGCGGACACCCCGCCATTGGCTAACGTGGGCACCGTGGCGGCGAGCCAGGGGGTCAGGTTTCCGGACGCATCGAACCGGGCGAGCGGCTCGACGACAATCGACGCGGCCTCGATGTCCTTGGTCCCTCCCGACAGGTAGGGATTGAGGATCGAGGGGGCCTGCCAGTAGATGATGCTTACGTGTCCGTCACGTCCCCGCTCGGCCGCCGCCGCGGCGGAAACGGGGAGGACGCCGACCGCCAAGATCGCCAGTCCCGCCAGTCTTATGGTGAATTTTCTCATGGTGCCTATCCTCCCGTCGCCGGCCGGTCACGGCGGGATGATAGGTCATGCCCGCGGCGGAACGCAACTGGCGCGGCGTCAGGCCGCCGGCGCTCCGGCGGACCGGCGTTCGCGCCAGAGAAGCACGAACAGAACGACCATGATGACCGCACCGGCCGCGTAGAGTTCGTGCAGCAGGAGCTCCGGATCGAACCCGAAGATCTCGCCGATGACCGCGCCGGTCGGCAACAGCAGGCAGGCCGAGGCCAGTCCCGCCAGCGGGCGGATCAGGCCGCCCGCGCCGAACCGTTCGAGGAACATGGCCCACGCGATCACGCCGAAGATGCAGGCCGCGGTCGTCAGCACGATGTTGATCGTCGGGCCGTCGAGCAGCAGCGGCGTGTAGACGAACAGGAACGGCATGATCAGGATCGTCGATGCCATCTTGAACGCCTGGTTGCCGGTGGAGACCGGGTCCGATTGGGATATCGAGCTCGCCGCGAAGGCGGCCAGCGCCACCGGCGGCGTCACCGCGCTCACCACCGCCACCCAGTAGCTGATCATGTGCGCGGCAAGGCTCGGCACGCCAAGCTCCACGAGGGCGCCGACCGCGAAGATCGCGAGCAGCACGTAGCTCGCCACGATGGGCAGGCCCATCCCGATGATGTAACCGGCAACGATAACCAGGATGATGGTGACCGGCAGAATCCCGCCGCTCGCCTCGACCAGCAGGGATGCGACGCGGCCCGGCAGGTCGGACTTCGTCGCGGCCGACAGGAGAATGCCCAGAACGCCCGCAATACAGCTGACGACCAGCGTGTTGCGGGAACCGGCTTCAAGGGAAACCCAAATGACGCGCACCATCTCGAGGAATACATCGAGCAGGTTGCGCATCGGCTTCTCGTCTTCCTGGATGCCGATCATGTTCTCCGCGTTCTTCGCCTTCTCCTTTTCCTTCGCTTCGGCCAGCGCCTCGTCACGCCCGTAGATGACGATCTCGCCGAGCTTGAGGACCAGGAAGGTGAACACGACCCAGTAGCCCGCATCGCCGAAACCGATGCCGACATAGTCCACGACGAACCACATGAACGGCGGGCCGACCTGCGCGCCGAAAAAGTAGACCAGGACGCCGACGGCGACCGCGACCGGCAGGTAGATCTTCCAGGACTTGTGCGATACGCGCGTCGGCATGGAATCGAGCAGGTCGATCAGCTTCAGCATCAGGATCAGGACGATGGTCTTCGCCGCGGCGAGGAACGGCGAATCCCCCGCCACCAGGAAGAACACCATCGCCGGGATCGGCAACAGCAGGTGCAGCTTCGGCAGGATTTCGCTCCAGTTCGGCAGCTCCTCCTCGGGAACGCCGTGAAGCTCGTCCTTGACGGCCCGGAAGAACACGATCAGGCCGACCGACAGGTAGTAGAGGATCGCCGGAATGACGGCGATGGTCACGATCGTGAAGTAGGGCGTTTCCGTGAGCTCGGCGAGCAGGAACGCGCCCGCGCCCATGATCGGCGGCATGTAGGCGCCGCCCGTCGAGGCCGCCGCCTCCACGCCGCCGGCGAATGCCGGGCGATAGCCGACACGCTTCATCAGCGGGATGGTGAGGGTGCCGGTCGTCATCACGTTGGCGACGCCGGACCCCGAGATCATGCCGAACAGGCCCGAACTGATAACGGCGGTAAGGCCGGGGCCGCCGGTCCTCGCGCCGGTCAAACGGTAGGCGGTGTTGATGATGACCGCGCCGAGTCCCGTCTTCTCGAGAAACGCGCCGAGAATCACGAATATCACGATGAAGGTGGCGAACACGTTCGTGATCAGCCCGAACATGCCTTCGGTCGACGCGACCAGGAAGTCCATCACCTCCTCGGCCTGATAGCCCGGGTGGTTGAGCAGGCCCGGCATCGCCTGGGCGACATCCTCGAACGAATAGATGAAAAAGAGGAACCCGAGCAGCGGGATCAGCGGACCGACAATGCGGCGCGCAATCTCGAAACCCACGGCGACGAGCATCGCCGCGTAGATGAACAGCAGCGCCGGGATGGGCCGGCCGGTCGCGATACGCAGGTCCTGGACGTTGTCGATGTACCAGAGAACGCCCAGGACAGTGCAAACCAGGAACAGGATGTCGGATATGGTAAATCCGTCGCCCTGTTTCAGCTTCCAGCCCTCGAACAGGTAGATCAGGAAACCCAGGGCGGCGCCGGTCCAGCCGATCATGAGCACGGTGTCGTCGTAGTAGCGGAACCAGCGCTTCGGGTGATCGCCGAGCTGGTAGTGAATCCAGATCGCAATCGCGGCGCAGAGCATCATGAGGTTGACGATGCTGAACATCTCGTCGAGCCAGACCGCTTTGTCGCGGTACGAACGCTGCCGGTTCTTGAAGGCCAGCAGGGACATCACGCTGACGCCGAGGACGAAGGTGCCGCGGAAGACTTCCTCGACCGGCGGTCCGAAGAACGAAATGTGGATGAAGAAATAGGAGTAGCAGACGGCGATGACCGAGAACAACGGGCGGACGTACCGCGCCATGCCGCGCGGGGGCGCCATTTCGTCGGCGATGATGCCGATCTTGGTCAGTACGGAATTCGTGTTCATGAGCCTTGCCCGCGGCGAATCAGGCGCAACCGGACGCCGCCCGAGCGCTTGAATTCCAGCAACATTTCAATCATGCGGCCGCAAATGCGGACGGGGCGCGAAGAAGAAACCTTCTCCGCGCCTCGCCAAAGGATCGGCGGTCGCGCCGATAATATTGTCGGCTAAAACGCCTTGACGTTGTCGGCAGCGACGTCGAACCCACGGGATTTCCAATACTTGGCCGCGGCCGGGTGCACCGGAATGCCCAGCGTCTTGAGGTTGGAGAAGTCGCCGTTCAGCGTCTTCCAGTAACCCGCGACGGCCACCAGCTTCTTCAGGTTATCCGGATTGGCGACCACGTCGAGCATCGCCGCGATGGCCTCGTCGGACATGGTCTTGTAGGCGATCCAGAACACGTCGTAGGCGATCGACTTGGCCGGCGCGTTCATGCCCTTGACGTCTTTCTGCACCGGGATCGTGACGGGGGCATAGAACGGGTTGGACTTGATGACGCTGGCCTGCTCTTCATCGCTGAGGCTGATGTAGCGGACCGGCTTGGTGATCGACAGCTGCGTCAGGGCCGGAATGGTGAACGGCGTCCCCGCGGAGCAGAACACGTCGATCTGGCGGTCGCCCAGCGCGCGGGCCGAATCCGAGAAGCCCAGGTTGCGGACGTCGATGTGCTTGAGGAGGCCGGCGCCGGACATGATGTTGCGGCAGTTCACGTTCGAACCCGAACCCTTGTTGAGCAGGCTCACGATCTTGCCGCGCATGTCCGAGTAGGACTTGATCGGGCTGTCGGCGAGAACCGCGATGATCTGGGCCTGTTTGCGGACGTTGGCGACAACGCGGAAGTCCCGCAGCTTGCCGTCTTCCTTGAACAGGCCGACGCCGTTCCAGGCCTGGAAGACCTGTCCGACATGGCCCCAGGCCGTATCGAACTTGCCGTAACCGACGCGGCGGACGTTGTCGACGGAGCCGTTGGAGGGCGAATAGTTGAACTTGAACTTCTTGCCGATTTCATCATTCAGAAGCTGGGCGCCGGCGCTCACCGACGGATGCCAGCCGCCGCCCGCCGGGCCGCCGCCGATACGGTACTGCTCCGCCGCCTGCGCGGACATCGCGAAAACGACGGCGCCGGCCGCGGCGATAAGGGTGTTCTTGAATTTCATTGAAGGTCCTCCCGTTTTTGGTGGCTCCGGGGAGCCGATAAACGACGACCGGATACCGCACGCGAGAAACGCCGGTTCCGGCCATTTTCCGAATGGTGAAAAATGGCAGGCCGGGTCATGGAGATCAAGCGACTTGTCCCGGGTGCCCGGCCCGAAACGGACGCCCCGCGCCGGTCCCCGACATCGGACAACTTGATCTCAGCCGTTGCGGCGTCGGCCGCGGCATCGGAAACTCTCATCGAATTCCATGGCCCATTCCCATGTGAGGACCAGTGACATGGCGCGCATCATCGCCGGCATCGGCGCATCCCACACCCCGACCATCGGTTTCGCCAAGGACAACGCCTCGCCGGACGATCCGGCCTGGGCGGCGGTGTTCCAGGTGTTCGATCCGGTCCGGCGGTGGCTGATCGACAACAAGCCGGACGTGATCTTTCACATCTACAACGATCACGTCACGTCGTTCTTCTTGGATCACTACTCGCCCTTCGTCATGGGGGTCGACACGGAATACGTGACCGCCGACGAGGGCGGCGGGCGGCGGGAGTACCCGCCGGTGAAGGGACACGCGGAACTCGCGAGCCACATCGGCCATTCCCTGTTCGCAGACGAGTTCGACATCTCGTTCTTTCAGAAGCGGCCGGTGGACCACGGACTGTTTTCGCCGCTCTCCATGATGACCGACCGGGGCAAGGCGTGGAGCGAGGCGGTCATCCCGTTTCAGGTCGGCGTGCTGCAATACCCCGTGCCGACCGCCAACCGCTGCTACCGGCTGGGCCGGGCGCTGAGGCGCGCCGTCGAGAGCTACCCCGAGGATTTGAAGGTGGTGATCGCCGCGACCGGCGGCTTGTCCCATCAGGTGCACGGCGAGCGGGCCGGCTACAACGATCTGGATTGGGACAACCGGTTTCTCGACCTGCTGGAGAACGACCCCCGGGCGCTCACCGAGATCACCCACGCCGAATACGCCAGGCGGGGCGGGTTCGAGGGCGCCGAGGTGATCATGTGGCTGATCATGCGGGGCGCGCTCTCGGCCAACGTCAGGCGGGTCCACCGGGATTTGACGCTGCCGTCCATGACCACCATCGCGACGGTGATTTACGAAAACCTGTCGGAGACCGAACCCCAAGTGATCGAGGAGCACCGGGCGAAGGTGGCCCGTCAGCTGGACGGCATCGGCGAACTGGACGGCACCTATCCCTTCACCCTCGACTGGAGCCACAAGGCGTTCCGGCTGAACGGCTTCCTCCACCGGCTGACCGAGCCGGAACACCGCCGCCGGTTCATGGAGGACCGGGATGCGCTGTGCGGGGAGTTCGGCATCACCCGGGAGGAGCGCGACCTGCTGGAGGCCCGGGATTTCATCGGCCTGATCCATTACGGGGTCATCTTCTTCGTCATCGAGAAATTGGCGGTGGTCCTCGGCATGTCCAACCCGGACGTCTACGCCCAGTTCCGGGGCGAGACCATCGAGGAGTTCATGAAGTCCCGGAACGTCGCCGTGCACTACTCCAACGCCGGGGCCGACGAATGACGGAGCTTCGCGCGCCGGCGCTCCGGCATTTCTGCGACCTCTCGGTGGCGCTCGGCCCCGCCCGGGAGATGGGGCAGGGGCGGGCCGGCAGGCGGCGCATCATTCCCATCATCGGCGGCACGGTCGACGGGCCCGGCATCAGGGGGACCATCCTTAATCTCGGCGCCGACTGGCAGACGATCTTCGAGGGCGGCACGGCCGAGCTCGACACCCGCTACGCCATGGAGACCGACGACGGGGCGCTGATCGAGATCATCAATTACGGCTTCCGTCACGGACCGCCCGAGGTCATCCGGGCCATCGCGGCGGGAGAGGCGGCCGATCCGGCCGACTATTACATGCGCACCCACGCGCGGCTCGAGACCGGTGACGAGCGCTACGCCTGGGTCAACGACATGCTGTTCGTCGGCACCGGCGCGCGGCTGGCCGACGGGGTCGAAATGCGCCTCTACGCGGTGGAGTAGGGGCCCGGCCGCCTTCATCCGGGGCACGGGACGGTTGACGCCGGCGTAAGTTGTCTGGAACGATACGGGGCATCTCAAAACCCGCGGGCCGCCGAGGTACAAAATACCGGGGAGCCGGGATGCCCCGCCGACGCTGAACGTTCACATTCCGGAAGACGCGCCAAACATGGTCC
>JAJECC010000149.1 GCA_022822205.1 Rhodospirillales bacterium
AGACCGACGACGGGCCGCTGACCGTCGTCGACGGCGTGTCCTTCGGCCTCCAGGCCGGCAGGACCACCGGCATGGTCGGCGAAAGCGGCAGCGGCAAGTCGGTTTCGGCGCTGGCCCTGCTGGGGCTGCTGCCGCCCAACGGCCGGGTCGCGGCGGGCCGGGCCATGTACCGCGGCGCGGACCTGCTTGCCCTTCCCGCCGAGGCGCTGCGGCCCCTCCGGGGCGACCGCATCGCGATGGTGTTCCAGGAGCCGATGACGGCGCTCAATCCGGTCTTCAGCATCGGCGACCAGATCGCCGAGGTCCTTCAAATCCATCAGCGGCTTCCCAGGGGCGAGGCGTGGGACCGGGCCGTCGGCATGCTGCGCCGGGTGGGCATACCCGACCCCGCGGCCCGGGCGCTCGCCTACCCCCATCAATTGTCGGGCGGCATGCGGCAGCGGGCGGTCATCGCCATGGCGCTCGCCTGCGGGCCGGACATCCTGATCGCCGACGAGGCGACGACGGCGCTGGACGCGACCGTCCAGGCGCAAATCCTCGAACTGATGACCGACCTGCAGCGGCAATACGGCATGGCCGTCCTGTTCATCAGCCACGATCTGGGCGTGGTTTCGGCCCTCGCCGACGACGTCGTCGTCCTCTATGCGGGCCGGGTCATGGAATGCGCCCCGGCAGAGGCGTTCTTCGGCCGGCCCATGCACCCCTACAGCCAGGGCATGCTGGAAACCCTGCCGTCGCTGAGCCCGCCCGGACACGACCTGCCGACCATCCCGGGAACGCCGCCCGATCTCGCCCGGCTGCCGGGCGGGTGCCGGTTCGCGCCCCGGTGCCCCCGGGCCGCCGACGACTGCCGCGCGGCGGAACCGCCGTTGGTCGAAACCGGCGCGGGGACCCGGGCGGCCTGTCTCCACCCCGGCCCGGACGCGGGCCTGGATGGGGGCCCGGCCGAGGACCCGACATGAGCGGCGGCCCCGCCCTGATCGAGGTCGAGGGGCTGACCAAGCGGTTCGAGCTCCGGGACCCGGGCCTGTTCGGCCGCTCCCGCGGCGCCGTGCACGCGCTCACCGACGTGGACCTCCGGATCGCGCGGGGCGAAACCCTGGCCGTGGTCGGCGAATCCGGCTGCGGAAAGTCGACCCTGGCGAAGTGCCTGGCCCAGCTCCATGCGCCGACCGCGGGCGCCATACGCTTCGAGGGCGAGGATATATTCCGCGCGCCCGGGCCCGCCCGGAAGGCGATCCGCCGGCGGGTCCAGATGGTGTTCCAGGACCCGTTCGGGTCGCTGAACCCGCGCATGACCGCCGCCGAGATCATCGCCGAGCCGCTGCTCATTCACCGGATCGGCGACGCGTCCGAGCGCAACCGGCGGACCGCCGAGACCGCATCGCGGGTCGGCCTTCGCGCCGGGGATCTCGGCCGCTATCCCCATGAATTTTCCGGCGGCCAGCGCCAACGCATCGCCATCGCCCGGGCGGCCATCCTCGAACCCGATCTGATCATCGCCGACGAGCCGCTGTCCGCGCTCGACGTCTCCGTGCAGAGCCAGATCCTGAACCTGTTCATGGAGCTCCGGCGCCAAAGCGGCCTGACCTATGTGTTCATCAGCCACGATCTCGGCGCCGTGCGCCACATCGCCGATAGGATCGCCGTCCTGTATTCGGGCAGGATCGTCGAGGCGGGCCCCGCCGAAACCCTGTTCGCCGCCTCGCGCCATCCCTACACCCAAAGCCTCATCGAGGCCGTTCCGCGGCCGGGCGCCGGCAAACGCCTGCAATGGAAGACCCTGGGCGGTGATCCGCCCTCGGCCATCGACCCGCCCGGCGGCTGCGCCTTCCACCCCCGGTGCCCCAAGGTCCGGGACATCTGCCGCCGGGAGAGACCCCGCCCGGCGGTCCAGCCGGACAGCGCCCCCGGTCACGCCAGCGCCTGCCATTTCGCGGAGGAGTTGAACGCGACGTGAGTACGTACTTGGACAGGCCCGGGATGGCGCATATCACCCCCACCCCAACCCTCCCCCGTCGAGGGGGAGGGAGAAATTATTCCCTCTCCCCCGGAGGGAGAGGGACGCGGAGGCTTGGCGAGCGAAGCGAGCCTAGCCGTAGCTGGGTGAGGGGGTTTCCCCTTTCGGTCCCGGCAGGGGATGTCCTATCCTCACCCGATGCTGTTCCCGCAGAACGCTCCGTGAGCGGCCCGGCTCCATGGCCAGATATCTCCTAGACCGGATGGTGCAGTCGGTGGCCGTTCTGGCCATCATGTCGGTGGTCATTTTCTGGCTCATGGGCCTGATGCCGGGCGACCCGATCGACCTGATGATCAGCGCCGACCCCCGGCTGACCCCCGAGGACGCGGCGCGGCTGCGCGAACTTCACGGCCTCGACCTGCCGATCTCCGAACGCTACCTCAACTGGCTGACGGCGGCGCTCTCCGGCAATCTGGGTTTCTCCAGACTGTTCGCCATGCCGGTCCTGAAGGCCGTGCTGCCCGCCCTCGGCAATACCGTGCTGCTTCTCGGCATCAGCTTCGTGCTCGCCGTGGCGATCGCCTTTCTGTCGGGCATCGCCGCGGCGATGAACCAGCACCGGAAACTGGACTACGCGATCAATCTCCTGGCCTTCGCCGCCATCTCCATTCCGTCCTTCTGGCTCGCCCTGATGATGATCTCCCTGTTCTCGGTCACCCTCGGCTGGCTGCCGGCGAGCGGCACCGAATCCGTGGGCGGCGGCGGTTTCCTCGACAAGGCGCGGTTTCTGGTCCTGCCCGTCCTCACCCTGACCATCGTCAGCTTCGGCTCCCACACCCGGTTCGTCCGCGCCTCGATGATCGAAACCCTGCGGCAGGACTATATCCGGACCGCCCGGGCCAAGGGGGCCGGCGAAGGCCGGGTGGTGTTCAGGCATGCCCTGCGCAACGCCCTGATCCCGGTGGTCACCATTCTGGCGCTGGATTTCGGATTCCTGTTCTCCGGCGCGCTGATCATCGAAACGATTTTCGCCTACCCCGGCATGGGCAAGCTGATCTTCGACGCGATCATGGGCAACG
Organism: Rhodospirillales bacterium; assembly: GCA_022822205.1. GTDB lineage: Bacteria > Pseudomonadota > Alphaproteobacteria > Rhodospirillales > UBA2165 > JAJDXO01. The sequence continues at coordinate 3,040 of JAJECC010000149.1, forward strand.
ACTACAATCTCGCCCTGGTGACGCTGCTGTTCGCCACCGCGCTGACCCTGTTCTGCAATCTGGCGGCCGATCTCGCCTATGCCTGGCTGGATCCCAGGATTTCGTACACGGGAGACGGCGCATGACCGCCGCCGCGGCGGCCGCGCCCGCGTCATCGGCGCGCCACGCGTGGCGGCGCTTCGCCCGCCACCGGCTGGCGGTGGCGAGCGTCCTTGTCCTGGCGCTCCTGTGCCTGCTGGCCTTCAGCGCGCCCCTGTTCGAGCTTGCGCTCGGGACCGATTCCGAGCGGGTCAATTTGTTCTCCCGGCTGGCGCCGCCGTCGGCGCAGGCCCTTCTCGGCACCGACGAGTTGGGCCGGGACATGTTTCTCCGGCTGCTCGAGGGCGGCCAGGTGTCGCTGCTCGTCGGCCTGACCGCCGCCGTCGCCGCGGCGGTGATCGGCACCTTCATCGGATTGGTCGCCGGTTATTTCGGCGGACGGTTCGACGCCTTCCTGATGCGGTTCACCGACGGCATCATCGCGCTCCCCCTGCTGCCGCTGCTTATCGTTCTGGCGGCCATCGATCTCGACAAACTCGGCATTCCGGCGGCGATCGCCAATTCGGAGAACATCAGCCTCTACCGCATCATCCTGATCGTCGCGCTGGTCGGCTGGACGACGGTGGCGCGTCTGGTGCGCGGCGCGGCGCTGAGCATCCGCGAGCGCGAATACGTGCAGGCGGCCAAGGTTCAGGGCGCGGGAAGCTGGCGGATCATGCGGGTCCACATTTTGCCCAACCTGATCTCGCCGATCATCGTCGCGACCACCCTGTCGGTGGGCAACATCATCCTGCTTGAATCCGTCTTGAGCTTCCTCGGTCTCGGCATCCAGCCGCCGATCCCCAGCTGGGGAAATCTGCTCACCAACGCCCAGGCGCTGATCTCGACGGCCCCGCTGCTGGCGTTCTACCCGGGCTTCCTCATACTGCTCACCGTGCTGGCGTTCAATTTTCTCGGCGACGGCTTGCAGGACGCCCTCGATCCGAGGGCGGTGCGCCGCCGCGCCTGAGATTTCCCGGTTGCCGCGGTTGGTTGCCGGGCCCGCCGATGCCCGCTACGCTCCCGCCCAAAGTATCGTTCAGCCGCCGAGGGAGCGTCTCCATGACCATACGCGCCAACTCACCCGCCGCCCGGGACGTCGCATCCCTGATTCACCCCTACACCAACCTCAGGACTCATCAGGACACGGGACCGGTGGTCATGAGCCGCGGCGACGGCGTTCGGGTGATCGACGATCAGGGGAAGGAATACATCGATGCGCTGGCGGGCCTGTGGTGCGCGTCGCTGGGTTTCCGGCAGGAGCGCCTGGTCGAGGCCGCGGCCGGGGCGATGGCGAAGCTGCCCTTCTATCACACCTTCTCCGGCAAATCCCACGAGCCGGGGATCGACCTGGCCGAGAAACTCCTGGAACTCGCGCCGGTGCCCATGTCCAAGGTGTTTTTCGCCAACTCCGGCTCCGAGGCCAACGACACCGCCATCAAGCTCGCCTGGTACTTCAATAACGCCCACGACAGGCCTGAAAAGAAAAAGATAATCTCCAGGACCAAGGCCTATCACGGGGTCACCATCGCCACCGCGAGCCTGACCGGCCTGCCCAACAACCATCGGGATTTCGATCTGCCCATCGACCGCTTCCTGCACACCTCGTGCCCGCACCACTACCGGTATGCCGAACCCGGTGAAACCGAGACGGAATTCTCGGACCGCTGCGCCCGTGATCTCGAGGAGCTCATCGAACGCGAGGGCCGGGACACCATCGCCGCCTTCATCGCCGAACCGGTGATGGGCGCCGGCGGCGTGATCCCGCCGCCCGAGGGGTACTTCGAGCGCATCCAGCCGATCCTCAAGGCCAACGATATCCTGTTCATCGTCGACGAGGTCATCTGCGGCTTCTTCCGGACGGGAAAACGCTTCGGGACCGAGACGTTCGGCCTCCAGCCCGACATGATGACCATGGCCAAGGCGCTGTCGTCGGGCTATCTGCCCATCTCGGCGCTGATGATTTCGGACCCGATTTATCAGGCAATGGTCAGGGAGAGCGAGAAGATCGGCGTGTTCGGCCACGGCTTCACCTATGGCGGACACCCGGTTTCCTGCGCCGTCGCCCTCGAGACCCTGAAGATTTACGACGAGATTCAGATTTCGAGCCATGTGGAACGCGTCGCGCCGCATTTCCAGGCCGCGCTTCGCCGGATGGGCGAACATCCGCTGATCGGCGAGGCCCGGGGACTGGGCCTGCTCGGCGGCCTGGAGATCGTCGGGAACAAGGAGACCGGCGAGCCGTTCGACGCCTCGCACATGGTCGCGGCGTTCGCGGCGCGGCGCGCCGAGGACGGCGGCGTGATTACCCGCGGTATCGGCGACACGCTGGCTTTTTCGCCGCCGCTGGTGATCGACGAGGACCATATCGACCGGCTGTTCGGCATCGTGGAAAAGGCCCTGGATGAAACGTCGGCAATGGTCGAACGCGAGGGCCTGCGGGATTAGGGTCCGGACTCGATTGGGCCGCCCGCCGCCTGGTCGCGGCTCACCCGACAGTGCGCCTCAAGACTCTTCCCGACCGAAGAGCGGGATATCCATGGCGCGGGCGGCATCGTTCATCCGCCGGTCGTAGCTCGCGAGTTCCACGTCCTGGCCCTGATCGGCCAGATACGCGCACGACGCCAGATGCATGGCATCGAGGGTCCGAAGCGGCGCCGGAC
>JAJECC010000060.1 GCA_022822205.1 Rhodospirillales bacterium
GGCTGAGGCCGGATGTCTCCCGGTCCACGTCCTCGCCGGCGAGCAGCCGCCTGACCACGCCGAGGCCCGCCGCCGAAAGGTGCGCCCCGCCGACCCGGTAATCCATGAACGCCTCATAGGTGATCGGGCACCAGGCCTTGAGGCCGTCCAGCATGGCCTCGGCATAGACCCGGATTTCATATTGGGCATGGGCATCGGCGCGCAGGCTCAGGAAGTGCAGCAGGTTGTGGAGATCGGTCTTCCAGTACCACTGGGTATAGGTATTGAGGGTCAGGTTCATCCGGGCGAGTTCCCGGGCGAGCCCGTCCCGCCCCTCGTCGATCACCCCGCCGTCCTCGCTCTCGTTGAGCATCTCGATGTAGTGGTCGTAGGTCTGCTGGGCGTCCGACTTGAGCAGGCCGAGCACCCGGGCGGCCTCTTCCCCTTCGAGCACCGCGCCCCTGCCTTGCCGGTTGGACCGGGACTGGGTCGCCAGCTGGTCCGGCGCCGGAATGTAGAACTCCCGGTCGAGCACGGAATAGCGGGCCGAGTATTCGTTGACGTTGGCGGTGCGGTGGCGGATCCACTGCCGGGCGACGAAGATCGGCATCTTGACGTGGTATTTGATCTCGCACATCTCGAACGGCGTGGTGTGCCGGTGGCGCAGCAGATAGCGGATCAGCCCCCGGTCGGTGGACACCTGCCTGGTCCCCTTGCCGTAGGAGACCCGGGCCGCCTGCACGATGGCCGCGTCGTCGCCCATGTAGTCGATCACCCGGACGAAGCCGTGATCGAGCACCGGCACCGGCGTATAGAGCAGCTCCTCGAGGCCGGGGACCGTGACCCGGCGGGTCTCGGCCGTGGCGGCGCGGGCGTCGTCGATTTCCGCCTGCTGTTCGGGCGTCAGTTCCATGTCCCCCCCTTACCCGATTCCCGCCGAGGGGAGCAAGCGCCCCGGACCCCGCCGGCGCATCGGGGGGCTTGGAATCCGCTTCCAACGGAAATTTCGAATCCGGCCCGATCGCGCGCGCCGGAATGGACATTCATGGACATTCATGGACATTCATGGACATTTATGGACATTTATGGACATTTATGGACATTTATGGACATTTATGGACATTTGATGACTTGCTTAAATTCCAATTCGCCCCGTTTCGCGGGTGATGCGCCCGCCGCGTCCGGGCCGAATACCCGGGATATCTTATCAATGTGTGCGATCGGCGGCTCTTCGCCACCCCCTCACCGTCGCCGCGCGCTTTCCTTGACCCCGCGATGCGACTATATTCGTAGGCGCCGGCTTGCCGGCTATGGCGATAAACGCCTAGTGGAATAAGCGTAGCGGACCCGGGGGCAGTGCCCGGCGCCTCCACCAATTCCCAGGTCTCCAGGAAAATCCCTGGAGCCGTCATGGGGGCGAAACAGGATCGACGCGCGTGGTAAAGGCTTGGTTTTCGCCCGGCATGGTACCGCCGTTATCGGGCCGATTTACAGATGCCAACGATAACGAGGCATTTGCTGTAGCCGCTTAGGCTGCAACGGGGTCCGGGGGGCACCTGGCAACAGAAGCCCCTCACTTAATTGTCCCGCCCCACCGGCGGGCCGGGACCAAACGCTCCGCCCGACCAACGGGCCGGGGCAAAACGACCAGGCGGCGAAGCGCGGACGATGACCGAACCCACTTATCCCTATCAGCAATGGGTCGAGGAGGCCCTGACGGGGATATTGAGGCGCGCGCTCCAACAGGCGGAGGAACAGGGCCTCGCCGGCGACCACCACTATTACATCAATTTCAACACCCGGGCCGAGGGCGTCGACATGCCGCCGTTCCTCCGCGCCCAGTACCCGGAAGAGATCACCATCGTCCTCCAGCACCAGTTCGAGGATCTGCACGTCGAGGAGGACGGCTTCCGCGTCGCGCTCTATTTCTCGGGCCGCCGCCAGGCCCTGTTCGTGCCGTTCTCGGCGGTGGTGTCGTTCGCCGACCCGGCGGTCGATTTCGGCATCCAGGTGGCGCAGCTCGCCCCCGACATCGCCGGCGCCGACCAGGAGGAAGCGACGGCGCCGGCCGGAGGGGAAGAGGCCCCGGACGAGGAATACGTCCAGCCGAACGCCGAAACGGCCATCCTGCCGGAAGCGGACAGTGAAGCGGATGCGGGCGGCGGCGAGGCAGAGGCCGAAGAGAGTGAAGAGGCGGAGGCCGGCGAAGAGGCCGCCGAAGCCGGCGAAGGCGCCGAGGTCATCGCGCTGGATAAGTTCCGCACCAAGAGTTAGGCGGAATCTCCCGCTTCAACGGTGAAATTTTTGCTCCCCCCTTGGGCTGATCGGAACAAAAGACCGGAACCGGGTGCGGCCGGGCCGTCTAATCGGCCATAAATCCGTCCTGCCCGGGCAGGCCGACCTCGTATCGGGTCAAGGCGATGTCGCTTCCCGACCCGAAGCGGACATAAGCGGTCTCACGCCGCCGGGAGTCCTTGGTTGGGTCGGCTTACCGCCCAATTCGATTTAACGCCCGAAACCCGCGCTATAAGGGACCCATGTCGCCAGTTCGGGGAAAACAATGAGAAGCGCCAGCCCGATGAGCATCAAGAGTACATACGGCGCCGCGCCTCTAATGATCTCTATAATAGGGGCATCCGTTATGGCTTTGATGACGAACAAGTTCATGCCCACCGGCGGCGTAATCATGGCGAGTTCGAGGTTTATCATCAGAAGGATCCCGTACCATACGGGATCGATCCCAAGATGGATCATCGTTGGCAGAAGGATTGGCGTCGTGATCAGGATAATGGCGATGGCTTCCAAAAACATGCCCAGAATAAATATCAGCGCCATGACCATGAGGATGAATCCCAGCGGGCCCAAGCCCATTCCGGCGACAGCTTCAGTTACCCCAACGGGCAATCGGATGATGGTTATGGCGTGCCCAAACATCGACGCGCCGGCAATGATCATGAAAAGCATCATCGATGTCCGCATCGTCTCAAAGGCGCAGTCATAGAGGTCCTTGAGAGAAAAGTTCCCGTACGCGAACCAAGCCACCAAGAGCGCATAAAGTGAACCGACGGCAGCCGCCTCGGAGGCGGTGAAAATTCCCAAATAGATCCCGCCGAGAACGACCGGCGGGGCCAGCACCGCCCATATCGCACGCCGCACGGCCCGAACCACTTCTTCCCAACCGACCCAGGAGGGCGTGTCGACCTGTCCGCCCCTCCCGAGAAACAGGGTGCAGTAAAGTGAAAAGATGGCCGCCAGCAGAAGTCCAGGCACAATGCCCGCAAGGAAAAGGGCGCCGATGGAAACTTCGGAGACGATGGCGTACAAAATCATCGGGCCCGATGGCGGGATCAGGATGCCCAAAGTGCCGCCCGCCGCGATCACGCCCAACGCATCTCTCTCGGGGTATCCGAACCGCTTCATCTGGGGGATGGCGCTGGAACCGATGCTAAGCGCCGTGGCGACGGATGACCCGGAAATGGCGGCAAAAACCGTGCAGGACCCTACCGTCGCGACACCCAATCCGCCTCGGATGTGCCCCACAATCGCGTGCGCCGTGTTGTAAAGGTCATCGATGACCTTGGCCTTGATCATGACCTGCGCCATAAAGACGAAGAGCGGGATAACCGTAAGGATCGGCTTGTCCAAGTGGCCGTAAACCGTTTCAGCCACGGAATCGATATTTCCCTCCGTCAACATCAATATCGCGGTGGCCGTAAGCCCCAAGGCCGCAAAGATCGGCATGCCCGACAGGAGCAGCAGCAGCAAACCACCGAATACGAGGACCATCGTCATTGATCGGCGGCCCCGGCCAAGGTCTCAAGCAACCGGGAGATTGCGACAAGGCCGATAAGTATCGCGCCCAAAAACATGGGGACTTCCGGAATCCAGGTGGCGATTTCAATGTGGCCGGCCGAGTAGGAGCCAAAATCGTAAGCAAACGTGATTGACTTCCAAGTGCTCCAAGCGAGAACGACGGAAAATAGGACAACCGCCAAATATGACCAGAGCGTCAAATAGGGGCTGAATTTTTTGGGAAGTCTTTTCGACGCAATATCAATCGAGATGTGGTCGTTTCGACGTAGAGCTTCCGCGGCGCCGAACATGACGGCGGCAACGAGCAGATAGCCAAGCACTTCATCTCCCCAGACAAGGGGCGTATCGAGAATGTATCTCTGACAAATTGCGTAAAGAACCAAAACCAGGATCAGCAATATCAGAAGGGTGCTCAACACCCCACTTAATCGGCTGAGAGTCTGCACCCAACGAGAGACGGCGAAGGAGGCGGGCGCCGCCTCCTTCGCTTCGTCGGCCGCGTTATTTTGACCGCCGCTCAAAGTTTTTTCAGAAGTTCGATCAGCTTCTGGCTGTCGGCGTCACCGCCGGTGAACTTCGCGTCAAATGCGGGCCGCATAACCGCCTCCAATGCCTTGATTTCCGCATCGGTTGCGATATGAACTTTTCCGCCTTTCGCTTTGAGTTGCGCCGGCGCATCGGCGGATGCTTTCACCGACGCGTCGATCGCCCAGATCGCCGCCTTGTCCCCGGCGGTTTTCAATGCCGCCTTGGCCTTTGCCGACAGTTTATCGTACCAGCCCGGGTTTACATAGGCATGGAAGTAGACGCTGATGAGCGGAACCACCGTGAAGTGATCCTGCACTTCGTAGTACTTACGGGAGACCGCGGCCGCGACATCGGTTATGCCTGCGTCGATTACACCGGTCGCCAGCGCCTGGTAGACTTTTGAGCCCGACATGGATGCCGGAGAAGCCCCCAACGCCGCAAGCGACGCGTTAAATGCCGGCACAAGGCCGCGGACTTTGACGCCCTTGAAATCCGCCGGTTTGATGAGCGAGCGTCCTTTCGATGTGAAGACCGACGTATTTGTTGTGAACATCCAGGCGACATTCCGGACACCTTTGGAGAGAAGTTTCTCACCCAGGAAGGCCGCAGCGTCGGAGTTGGGCCATTTGCGCCACAAATTCAGATCACCAAAGGCAAACGGGGCCAGGGTGACATTCATGATCGGCAAAGTTCTGCCCCACTGAAAGTTCACCGAAAAGGCACATTCGATGTTGCCCTTCGCGACGGACACGATGTTCTGTTTGGCTTGTACCAGGCTATTTGCGCCGAACACTTGGACATCCAGGTCGCCGCCAGCCTGGGACTTCACTTCCGCGGCCCATTTATCGATAACTTGCGCGATATGGTGCTTTGGCGGCAATTGGTGGCTGCACCGCATTGTGTCGGCCGCAACTGCGCTATGGGCGGCTGCAACCACAAAACCCAATGCCGCGATGGTTGTTGTCAGTATTTTCATCTTCTATTCCCTTGTCAAAAGTTGAGGTGTGCTACTGAGTAAATTGCTTTTGGGCCCGCCAATCGATGAGTTGCGGCGGACCGGCTTTGGCCAAAGCGCCGAAAAACTGCTCCTCGGGCATTTCCGCCTCCGGTATTGCGCGAATTTCCGTTAGCGCTTCCAGGTCGATCCCGGTCGGGTACCCCTTTGTCTCGCAGAGATAAACGAGGTCCTCGAACACCACGTTGCCGCTGGCCCCGGGTGCAAACGGACATCCCCCCAAACCACCAAGGGAGCCATCCAATATCCGGATTCCCGCATCCAACGCGGCCGAGGCATTTGCAATTCCCATTCCGCGCGTGTCATGGAGGTGCGCGGACACGGGCGCGCCTTCGCTTGCATCGACCACGGCACGACAGAGAGACCCCACTTGGTTCGGGCCGACAAACCCGACGGTATCCGCCAACCCAATCACGTCAGCGCCGGCTTCAAGGCATTGTGCCACCAGGCGTACGACGTCGGACTGTGATACCTCGCCGGCAATCGAACAACCGAAGGCCATGGAGACGCCGGCAACAACAACAGGTTTGGCTGGAGAGACCTTGCTCGCCTCTGCGACCTTCCCTAGAAGGGCGACCGCTTCTTCACGGGATCGCCTCATATTCGCCCGGCTATGTTCTTCGGTGGCCGAGACCACGCAGACGATTTCGTCAACTTCCGCCTGCAAAGCATCGGTCGCCCCGCGTTCATTCAACGCAAGAGCCGATGAAAAGGCCCCGTCCAAATCCGCGACCAACCGGATGAGGTCCCGAACATCCGAAAATTGAGGCATGGTCTTTACGGGTAAAAAAGAACCCACCTCAAAATGGCGCACGCCCGCCGAATATTCCCGCTTGATCCAGTCTGTTTTGGCCTCGGTGGAAGGGTAGGACTTGACCAATTGCAGTCCATCGCGAAGCCCTACTTCCCGAAGTGTGACACGATCCCCGGGGTAAATTTGTTCAATCCGGTTCATGCCGTTCCGCTCTCGGTCAAGCCGCTCGCGGCCTGAATTTGTGCCGGCGTTAATTCAAGTGCGTGAAGGACTTCCACGGTGTGTTCGCCGGCCGACGGCAGATCGACGCCCGCCCCGTTGACCGCATTTCCATCCAGCTCCACGGGCAGGCCCGGCGCCCGAAATCGGCCTCCCTCCGGCAGCTCGGATGTGAGAAGGCCGCCCGGACGATTAACGTGCCGGTCGTCATACATTTCGGCCGGCCGGAGAACGGGGGAGAAAGGCAATCCGGCGGCTTCAAATTCGGCGACCAAATCGTCAAACAACCTCTCGGCTATGGCGGCTTCGATCACCGGCAAGGTTCTTGAGCGCGCATCAATCTGGTCCATGCGCGTCTGCAAACCCGGGTCGTCAAGAAATTCCTTCAGGTCAAGAATTTGACACAGTTTGACCCATTGTCCTTCCGTCACGGCACCGACAAAAATCTGACGATTGTCCTTGGTTAGAAATATGTCGTAGACAGGCCAGGAAAATTCCCGTTCCGGCATCGGCGGCGCTTCTGTCCCTTCAATATCGAACTGAACCATGTGTTGCGCGACCAGCAGCAAACAGTTCTCGAACAATCCAATGCGGATCTGATGTCCTTGGCCATCCTTGTCACGTTGGATCAAGGCGCCCAAAACGGATAGGGCGCCAAACAGGCCGCCCATTATATCGTTGGCGGATGATCCAATTCGAAGCGGACGCCCGGTAGGTCCGGTCATATGGGCCATTCCGGTCATCATCTGGACGACTTCATCCATTGCCGTTCTGTTTTCGTAGGGGCCATGCAGGAACCCCTTGCATGATGCGATGATGAGTCCGGGAAATTTTTTGCGCAAGCGATCAGGATCAAGGCCCATTTTGGCGAGTGTTTGGTCGCGAAAGTTTTCCACCAGCACATCAGCGGTAGCCAACAGCTTGTTCAGCGCTTGTAATCCAGGTTCGGATTTCAGGTCCAATTGGACGGATTTTTTCCCCCGATTGAACGTCGGGAAAAATCCCCGGCCCATTCCCGTGAGATGGCGGGTTTTATCCCCCTCAGGCGGCTCCACCTTAATGACTTCCGCTCCCAAAAAAGCCAGGAACATGCCACAGGACGGGCCCATGATCATGTGGCTCAATTCGATGACGCGAATTCCCGACAATGGCTGGAACGTTGCGCTCACGTCTTACTCCGGCCGAAGGATTGAACTTCCCTGCATCACCATATCTATCGTTGTCCTATTCATCATAAAATTATAATATTTTCAAAATTACCTTCTAAAAAATAGAAAGATGAACTCTCGTCAACTGACTTACCTAGCTGCGATCTATGAACACGGCACCCTCACAAAGGCGGCCGATCATGTTCGCGTCGCAACCTCCGCTCTAAGCCACCACCTCGCCAACCTCGAGGATGAATTGTCCACGAAACTGTTCACGCGTTTGCCGCGCCGGATGCAGCCGACGGCCGCGGGTGACCGGCTGTACGTCCATGCCAAAGCCATACTTCGGGCGATGGCGGCCGCTGAAGAGGATTTGCGAGAAATCGGCGGAGAGGTCTCCGGCGAGGTTTCGCTGGGCCTCTCATTCTCCGCTGTCCGGGCTATCGGCACGAACCTGATCAAAAAGGTACTGTCCGACCATCCGCGCGTGAAATTGTCCATGTCCGAGAACCTTTCCGGCGCAAATCTCGTCGATCTGATGAAATCGGACGTTGATCTGGCGCTGGTGTTCAACCCGCCACATGAGTCCGGTCTAAAGTCGACGCCGGTTTTGGAGGAGAAACTTATCTGCGTTGGCCGCAAGGAGATCATCGGCGACACGCATGCGCCAATTCGGTTCTCCGATATGTTGGAATTGCCCATCATTGTATTGCGTCAAGGACTCTCGGCACGGGCAATTTTGGATGATGTAACTCTCCTTAGACGGCTGGAGGAAAAAGCCAAGCTTCAGATAAACTCTGTCAACGCGATCACCAGTTCACTGGTGGAAGGACTGGGTTGCGTGATTGGAACCAAACTCTTTATGCAGGAACCGATTGATCAAAGGCAGCTGCATTTCCGTCCCATCATAGAACCAGAACTTTCGCGCACGCTTCACATTTGTGAATTGGCGGAAAGACCTCCAACCGTTGCCCTTGAAACAGTTCGCGAGATTGTCCTTACTCTCATCGCAGAAAGTATCCAGGACAATGTCTGGGACGCGACGTTGTTGTGATACGGGAGGTCCGCTCCTGGCTGATAGCAGACAAATTTCCACCCGGTAAGAATTTCCGCTTCCGTCCAAATTGCCGGCGGGCAGCAAGTCCTTCACACCCACCCCATTCTCTCATCGGCCCTCTCCCAAAGGGAGAGGGGGCCGATTGCCGGCTCTTCGAGGTCTACGCGGCGATCAGATATCGGCATCCTCGATGTAGCCGAGGCTCGGTTCGCCATCGAGCATCTTCTTGAGCTCGTCGGTGACGCCCTCATCGCGCCGCCAGGAGATGTATTTCTTGTGGTCCTCCCGGGATTCCCAGGTCTGCAAAGACACCACATCGTCAGAGTCGTCGAGGCCCTGATACGATACGGCTGACGAGCATCCGGCATAGGCGCGCGCCTCGGGCATGATGGACTGAAGGAATTTGGCAACCTCGCTGCCAGTGCCGGCTTTCGCCTTGGCATTCATGATCACTTTCACCGTCATTGGTACGTCTCCCTTAAGAATCCGCAGTCGAAACATATACGAATATAGTCGGAATATTGATTTCCGGCCAGCGGTTGAATGAGGAGCCGCGGGATCGAAACCTCTCCTCCCGACCTCTGTGTCTCTGTGGTGAATATCCTGGATGCCCCGAACAAGTCGGGTGATATTTTCATGTTAGGTTATTAGTGCATTGTAATATCTGAATAAATTGACTTCTTCTCGACGCATCAAAGCGGAAAACCTATGACCAGTCATCAAATCGAAAGCAAGAATCTTGCGAATTCTGACGATGCTTCAGTAACCCTCGGCTCCGTTTGGCGGTAACCGTTCGGGTTCCGGGGGATCGTAGACCTCCACGAATTTTCTGACTGGTAACTATTTCGCGCATGCGCTACCGTCTCGCGCATGGCGGTTCTCGACGCGGATTTCTACACCGACCTGACGCCGGCCGAGGGTGGC
>JAJECC010000069.1 GCA_022822205.1 Rhodospirillales bacterium
GCCGGGAACGGGGCCGGTCTTGACCGCGGTGCCGAGGGTTCCCAATATGGTCGTCTGCGGCCAACCGACGAGGAGTCCGGTTATTTCCGAACGCATCTTTGAACCCATGACCAAGGCCGAGGTCGCCGCCGCGCAGGGTGCCTGGACGAAGCGCGTGGTCGCGCGCGACGTCGACGGGCTTTTGGACCTGTACGATTTCGGCACGCCGGATGAACCGCTCCTTTTCAAGCCGACATTGGCGGACGTCATTCGGCTCGACCGCGAAGGGGCGCGATCATACTTCGTCGGCGGCAATCCGAACTATCCGCACGACCATGGCTTTCTCAATCGAGGCTGGAAACAGGTCGACTTCCGGAGCGCCGCCGGTCCGATCCTGACGGCGGGAGGGCTGGGCTGTATGGATATGGGGCACTACACCTTCGTCGACGGCGACGGCAACGGGACCCGCGCCGACTATACGTTCGCCTATCACAAGCTGGCCGGACGCGTTCTCATCTCGTTGCATCACTCTTCCCTCGCGTGGCTTCCCCCGGCCGAGGACTGAATTGTGCACATGAGCCGTAGCGGGCGGACCGGGGCAGCTGACCGGCCAGCATAAAGAGAAATTGACGTCCGCGCCGGAATTTTTAGCCGCGAACGCACCCGCAGGACGCAAGCAGCGCCTAAAACGCCAGGGCGGCCGCCCGTTTGACCTGCGGCAGCGCCTTTACCGCGCCGACCACGTCTTCACCAACGTCGCCGTCCACCTCGATCAGCGAGATGGCGTCCCCACCCGGCGCCGAGCGGCCGAGATGGAAGGTCGCGATGTTGATGCCCGCATCCCCCAGCGTGGTGCCCAGCGCCCCGATGAAGCCCGGCTTGTCCTCGTTGACGATATAGAGCATGTGCGGCCCCAGTTCGGCGTCGATGGGGATATCCCGGATTTCGACGATCCGCGGCCGGTCGACCCCGAACAGGGTGCCGGCGACGGCCCGGGTCTGGGCCTCGGTGGTGACGATCACCTTGATCAGCGTTTGAAATCCGCCGCAGTGATCGCGATTGGCTTCGGTCACCTCGATATCGCGCTCCCTGGCGATCACCGGGGCCGATACCATGTTGACCGAATCCAGAAGCGGCGTGAGCAGTCCTTTCAGCACCACCGCGGTCAGCGGCCGGGTATTGAACACCGAGACGGCGCCGCAATACTCGATGGTCACCGCCTTAATGGCGGTCTCCGTCACTTGGCCGGCGAAGCTGCCGAGCTGTTCGGCGAGCTTCATGTAGGGACCGAGCTTGGGCGCATCCTCGGCGCTCACCGACGGCATGTTGAGGGCGTTGGCCACCGAGCCGGTGAGCAGATAGTCGGCCATCTGCTCGGCGACCTGGATCGCCACGTTGACCTGGGCTTCCTCCGTCGAGGCGCCCAGATGCGGCGTTGCCACCACCTTCTCGTGACCGAACAGGACGTTTTCCCTGGCCGGTTCCTCGGCGAACACGTCCAGGGCCGCGCCGCCGGCCTTGCCGTCGTCGAGGGCCTTCTTGAGGTCCTCTTCGACCACCAGGCCGCCCCGGGCGCAGTTGATGATCCGCACGCCGTCCTTCATTTTGGCGATGGCGTCCCCGTCGATGATCCCCCGGGTCTGATCGGTCATCGGGGTGTGCAGGCTGATGAAGTCGGCGCGGCGGAACAGCTCGTCCAGCTCCACCTTGGCGACCCCCAGATCCTGGGCCCGCTCCTCCGCGAGGAACGGGTCATAGGCCGCCACCTTCATCTTCAGGCCCAGCGCCCGGTCGGCGACGATGGAGCCGACGTTGCCGCAGCCGACGATCCCCAGCGTCTTGCCGGTAAGCTCGGTGCCCATGAACCTGGACTTTTCCCACTTGCCGGCGTGGGTCGAGGCGCTGGCCTGCGGGATGTCGCGGGCGAGCGCGAACATCATGGCGATGGCGTGTTCGGCGGTGGTGATGGAATTCCCGAACGGCGTATTCATCACCACGATGCCGCGGCCCGTCGCCGCCGGAATGTCGATATTGTCGACCCCGATCCCCGCCCGGCCGATGACCTTGAGATTGTCCGCGGCGTCGATGATCCGAGGCCCGACCTTGGTCGCCGAGCGGACGGCAAGGCCGTCATATTCGCCGATGCAGGCGGCGAGCTCTTCCGGGCTCATGCCCGGCCTGACGTCTACGTCCAGGCCCCGTTCGGCGAATATCTCGGCCGCGCGCGGGCTCATGCTGTCGGAAATCAGCACCTTCGGCATGGTCTTCTTCCTTATGCGGGTACGGTGAATTCGGTTTCGGCGACGCCGATGGCCCAGTCGATCCACTGGGTGAGCGCCTCCAGATCCGAAGCCTCGATCGTCGCGCCGGCCCAGATGCGAAGGCCCGCCGGCGCATCCCGGTAGGCATCGATGTCATGGGCGGCGCCCTCGTCCTCCAGCAGCGCGCCGATGCGCTTCGCCGCCTTGGCCCGGCCGTCTTCCGAAAGGCCGAGGAACCACGGCGCGGTGATATTGAGGCACACCGACGTGCAGGAGCGGACCGCCGGGTCGGCGGCCAGGAACTCCACCAGCGGCGAATTCTCGACCCACCGGGCGAGGACGCCCAAATTGGTCTCGGACCGGTTGATCAGGGTCTCAAGGCCGCCGATGCTCTCGGCCCATTTGAGGCCGTCGAGGGCGTCCTCGACCACCAGCATGGAGGGCGTGTTGATGGTCGCGCCCTCGAACACCCCTTCGGAGAGCTTGCCGCCCGACGTCAGCCGGAAAATTTTCGGTAGCGGCCAGGGCGGCGTATAGGTCTCGAGGCGCTCGGCGGCGCGGGGGGAAATGATCAGCACCCCGTGCTGGGCCTCGCCGCCCATCACCTTCTGCCACGAATACGTCGCCACATCGAGCTTGGTCCACGGCAGATCCATGGCGAACACCGCCGAGGTGGCGTCGCAAATGGTCAGGCCCTCCCGGTCGTCCGCGATCCAGTCGCCGTCGGGCACCCGGACGCCGGAGGTGGTGCCGTTCCAGGTGAACACCACGTCGCGGCTGAAATCGGCCTGGGACATGTCGGGCAGTTCGCCGTATCCGGCTTCGAAGACCCGGACGTCGTCGAGCTTGAGCTGCTTGGTGACGTCGGCCGCCCAGCCCAAGCCGAAACTCTCCCACTGGAAGACATCGACGCCGCGCTCGCCGAGAAGCGACCAGAGCGCCATCTCGACGGCGCCCGTATCCGACGCGGCGACGATGCCGATCCGGTAATCGTCCGGCACGCCCAGGACATCCCGGGTGCGGTCGAGGACCTCCTGCAGTTTGGCCTTGCCGAGGGAGGACCTGTGGGACCGCCCGAGGGCGGCGTCCTTCAGCGCCTCCGGCGACCATCCCGGCCGCTTGGCGCAAGGTCCTGATGAAAAATTCGGATTTGCCGGCCGCGCGGCCGGTCTTGCTGGCAGGTTCATTTTGTACTCCCATCCTTCCAGATGGGTCGCGGTCCGTTGGGGGACCGTGGCCCGCCGATGCTTCTATAGATATGCGTTCACGGGGTCAACGTGCGTTTT
>JAJECC010000021.1 GCA_022822205.1 Rhodospirillales bacterium
CCTCGCCGGCGACGCCTGCCATCTGATGATCCCGACGGGCGGGCTCGGCATGAACACGGGCGTCGGCGACGCCGTCGATCTCGGCTGGAAGCTGGCGGCGAGCGTCCTCGGCTGGGGCGGGCCCAAGCTGCTCCGAAGCTACGACGAGGAGCGGCGTCCCGTCGGAGAAAGGAACGTCGGCGTTTCCAGGCGGGCCTCCGAGGGCCGTCAGCGCTGGCGGAGCTTCCACGACCCGGCGGCGTTCACCGACACGCCGGAAGGCCGGGCGGCCCGCGAACGCATCGCCCGGGTGGCCGACGAGGAGCAGCGCAAGACCAACGAAATCCCCGGCGCCGAGCTGGGCTACATCTATTCGGGCTCGGGCATCATCCCGGACCCGGGCGCGCCCCCGCCGGACTCGCCCATCGACAAATATGCGCCGAGCGCCGTTCCGGGCGCGCGGCTGCCCAACACCTGGTTGAAGGAGGGGCCGGGCGGCGGCATCGCGGTGCAGGACCGCTGCGGGCCGTGGTTTACGGTCCTGCGGGTGGGCGACAGTCCGCCGGATGCGGGGCCGCTGGCCCGCGCGCTCGAGCGGCGGGGCGCGCCGGCCGCCATATTGGATCAGCCGGACGGGCGGGCGGCGGAGGTGTACGGGGCGAGCCTTTTGGTGCTGCGGCCCGATCTCCATGTGGCGTGGCGGGGGGATGCCGCGCCGGAGGACCCGGAGGGCATCGCGGCCGTCGTCACGGGACACGGATAGGAGGGGACGATGCTGGAGCTTTATCATCACGGCAGTTCGGTGTGCGCCGCCAAGGCCCGCCTGGCGCTGGCCGAGAAGGGCCTCAAGTGGAAAGGCCGTTACGTCGACATCCTCAAGGGCGAGCAGTTCGAACCGGAATTCCTGGCCGTCAACCCCAGCGCCGTGGTCCCCGTGCTGGTCGACGGCGGACGGGTGATCGTCGAATCCACGGTGATCTGCGAATATCTGGAGGAGAGATTTCCCAACCCCCGCCTGATGCCGGACGATCCCGGCGCGCGGGCCGATCTCCGGGTCTGGACCAAGTCGGTGGACGAGCACCTCCACCCGGCCTGCGGCGTCATCACCATGGCCACTAATCACCGCCATTCCATGGCCGAGCACATGGAGGGCGAGGCGCTGGAGGCGTTCCTGGACGCGGTGCCGGACCCGGTGCGCCGGGCGCGGAAGAAGGAAGCCGTGCTGTCCGGGTTCGGCTCGTCCCGCTTCGAGAATGCCGTCCTGGTTCATCTTCAATACCTCGACAAGATGGAGGCGGCGCTTCGGGACGGCGGGTGGCTGGCGGGGGATGCGTACAGCCTCGCCGACCTCGCCATGACGCCCTACGTCAACCGGCTGGACATGCTGCGCCAGGAGCATCTGTGGACCGGCCGGCGGCCCCGCGTCGCCGAGTGGTTCGCCCGCATCCGGGCACGGCCCAGCTTCGCCGCCGCCGTCACCGGCCCCGTGCCGGCGGACTTGACCGAGTCCATGGCCCGCAACGGCGCGGCCGCCGTGCCGGTTTACAAGGAAACGATCGGGAGGCTGGCGGGCGGGTAGCGGGTAGGCCGCAAGCCGTCATCACCATGTCAAATAAGGTCAAATCGTCCGAATTGACCGACCCCTGAGCATATTCAACTCCAACAAAGTTTGGACCGATGGTCGCCGTTACCGTCTATTGCACCGAATTTGACCTGCGGGTACGCTTCCAGTGGGGAAAGAGGGACCGATGCCTCTATCGTTGACATCTAGCGAATCCGCGGAAGTCTTCGGAATTATGGAAGACCTAACCCACGGCTACGACAATGCCGAGGTGAGAGAAAGGACGGGTCACCGCCTGCTGCGCTTGCTCAAGGCGGACTATTTCGCCTCATTCGTCTGGAACGAGGGAATTGGCGAATTTCGGGATGGCATCACCATCAACATGACGGACGACAATATTTCCCGGTATGAGGAATATTTTCAGTATCGGGACCCTATTACACCAGCTCTTCAAAAACGAAAAAAGGCCACGCCGGTCAGCTCTATCATGGAGCACCGGAAACTGGTGAAGACGGAGTTTTTTACGGATTTTCTGGCCCGTGACGGCCTGTGCTATGGGATCAACTATTACGCCTACAGCTATGGCCGGAATATCGGGGACGTCCGAATATGGCGTGGCCGTCACGGCGACGAATTCGACCAGCGGGACGCCGATTTGCTGGATGCGATTGGACCGGCATTTACGAATGCCATGCGGCGTTGCTCCCCTCCGACGATTGAGAACGAAGGCACAATGGTCTTCGAATTGGCAAACCGTTTCGGATTGTCAAAGCGAGAAGCCGAGATTGCGCGCGAGTTGCTTCACGGAGCTTCCGATGCCGGAATCGCCGACAGGCTCTGCATTTCAATGCCGACGGTTCGGAGCCATGTGCAATCAATTTTTCAGAAATGCGGCATCAATCGTAGAAGTCAACTCTTCGCGAGATGTGTCTCCATAATTCATCAGAAATGATGATGTGAATCACCCCGGCCCGGACCTACCCTATCGACACTAGACAGGTTGCTTGGGGCCGGCGTCGTTCCCGCCCTCAGCGAACAGTCCTGTCAATTTGCGGCGCTCCGCGTGTGAGCAATCGAGCAGGCGCACTCGTGCGCCGTAACGGCGAGGGAGTAGAGGTTTGACCGCTCGAGATGATGTTCCAGTAAGGTTTTGGGGTGCCAGGCAGGCATGTGAAGCAATCTCCACCCGGAAAATTTCCTGTTCCGAGTATGTGAGCGAGTTGCTGACGGCCCATCGGGAAAACAGAGATCTAAACGCGTTTATTTCCCTCAATGAGGAAAGAGCGACCGCGGCGGCCGCGGCACTCGATGAGCAATCGGGTACGGGTATCCTCCATGGCCTTCCAATTGCCGTAAAGGATGCCATTGCGGCAGCCGGTTTACCGGCAACTGCCGGAACCGAAGCACTTAGCGGCTATTTGCCCGAAAAAGATGCGGATGTCGTGGAATCTCTGATCGCGGCCGGCGCCTTCGTCCTGGGCAAACTCAACATGCATGAGCTGTCTTACGGAATTACCTCCAACAACGGGGCTTTTGGACCCGTCCGCAATCCGTACGACCTGGAACGAATTCCGGGAGGCAGCAGTGGCGGAGCCGGGGCGGCCGTGGCGGCGGGCCTCGTTCCCGCCGCCCTCGGTACGGATACCGGCGGCTCCGTGCGCATCCCGGCAGCCCTTTGTGGAGTTGTGGGATTTCGTCCGACCACTGGCCGCTATTCGCAGAAAGGGATCGTGCCGGTCTCGCACACGCGCGACACCGCGGGACCATTGTGCCGATCGGTATCCGATGCGGCGATGATTGATGCCGCGATTACCGGAGAGCCCGATCAGTTGGAATCCGTTTCGCCGGGTGAGATCCGGCTTGGGCTGCCCAATCACCATTTTCTTGACAATCTCGCACCTGAAACGGCGGAGGTATTCGAGGCCAGGATAGACGATCTCCGCACCGCCGGGTGCGAGCTGATCGATGTGGACGTTTCGGGCATTGAACCGCCGACGGAAGCCTGTGGTTTTCCCATCGCGATGTATGAAACCAAGGGCGATCTCGAGTCCTTCCTGGCCGGCATCGGCAACGGAGCGCCAACTCTGGATCAATTGGTCGAGGGAATAAAAAGTCCCGACGTGAAAGGCATTATGGGCGGAATGCTTGCTCCGGAGTTCGAACACATGGCCGGCGTCTATGAGGACGCCATGGAGAACCGGCGCCCCCGGCTTCAAGGGATTTTCGCGTCGTGTTTTGCCGACAACGGTTTGGATGCCCTGATCTTTCCAACCACGCCCCTGCCGGCCTGCAGGATCGGCGAAGACGAGACGACACTGCTCAACGGCGAGCAGGTGCCTACCTTCCCGGCCTTCATCCACAATACCGATGCAGACAGTACGGCGGGGATACCGGGCATCTCCATACCCGGCGGACTCGCGCGCGGCGGTCTGCCCGTGGGACTAGAGATCGACGGTCCCGAGGGCGGTGACCGCCGGCTATTGGCGATTGCCCGGATGATCGAAGACGTTTTTCCCCCGGCTCCACGCCCACCTAACCGAAAAACGACCTAACGGCTACTTGATTAGACAGATAGTTCAAGGAGGCGAACATGACCGACAAAACGAGACATATCTCCAGGCGAAGCGTGCTTGCCGGACTGGCCGGCGGGGCTTCCATAATGGCGCTGCCCGGCGGGATCGGAACCGCCGGCGCGTCCAATCCCTTCAAGATGGGGACTTTCTTTTCCCTCTCCGGGCCCGCATCCCTGTTCGGGCCGACCCAGACGGCGTGCAACGCCCTCGCCGTGGACGAAATCAACGCCGCGGGCGGTATTCTCGGGCGGACCGTGCAGATCGTAGCCGGTGACGGCGGCGCGCCGCCCGCCGAGGCGGCGAAAACCGCCGTTCGGATGATGCTGCGCGACAAGGTGGACGTTATCGTCGGCTCCCATGACAGCGCCGTCCGTCAGGCCATCGTCGGCGCCCTGAAGGGCCGGATCCCCTATGTCTATACGCCCCTCTACGAGGGCGGGGAGTGCGCGCCGAACACCTATGTTCCGGCGGACACGCCGCAGCAGCAGGTCAGGCCGTCGATCAATGTCATGCATGATTCATTCGGCGCCAAGAAGATATATCTGATCGGCAACGGCTATGTCTGGCCTCAGCAGACCAATGCCCTGGCGAAGCGGTACATCGCCGAGTTCGGCGGCTCGATCGTCGGCGAGGAATACGCGCCCCTCGGTCCCGGCAACAAATTCGACGATGCGGTAACCCGTATCAAGAACGCGAAGCCGGACCTCGTACTGATAACCCTCGTCGGCGGCGACAATGTCAACTTCAACCGTACCTTCGCCGGATTCGGATTGGACAAGAATATCAAGCGGCTCTCCCTCTTGCTCGAGGAACTGACCCTTCAGGGCATCGGCCCGAAAAACGGCAACGGGTTGTTTAGCTGCATGTCCTACTTCTCCGCGGTCGATACGCCGGCCAACAAAGCATTCAAGGCCCGTTACGCGAAGAAGTTCGGTGAGAAAGCTCCGCCTCTTTCAATGATCGGGGTCGACGCTTATTCCGGTACGAATTGCGCCGCATCTCTCATCAACAAGGCAGGCTCCACCGACGCCAAGGCGGTGATGGCGGCCTCGGAGGGTTTGCAGTACAAGACGGCGACCGGGACCGGAACGATGACCAACCGCCATGTCGCCAAGGACATGTACCTCGCCGAAGCAAAAGGAGCTGAATTCAAGATCATCAAATCCTTCGGCAAGATCGAACATGGAGAGAAGTGCTCTGTCTGAGTCTACCCCGACCCAGGAGCGGCCACGCGCATGGATTCGGTGTTGATAGCCAATGGGCTGAATATCTCATTTGAAATCGTCACCCTTGCGCTGGTCGCCATGGGCTTGGCTGTTACCCTGGGCCTGCTCGGCGTTCTAAATCTTGCCCACGGTGAGTTCGTCATGATCGGCGCCTACTGTGCATTCTTCGTTCAGGAGCAGGGGCTATCCTATTTGTGGGCGTTTCCGCTGGTCGTCATCGTGTGCATCGTCATTGGCTGGCCGGTGGAGCGGTCCATCATCCGCGCACTGTATTCACGGCCATTTGACACAATCCTGGCGACCTGGGGCCTCAGCCTGCTGCTGCGGGAAATCGTGGAATTTTTCTTTGGGCCGGGTTTCAACAGCGTCGATCAGCCGGTTTCCGGCACGGTGAACATATTCGGCGCGGACTATCCCTTGTACCAGCTTCTCGTCATGTTGATAGCCGTACTCCTGATCGGCTCACTGGTGGCGTGGTATGTCAAAAGCTCTACCGGGCGCCGTATTCAGGCTCTGGTGGACAATCCCAATCTCGCGAAATCGGTCGGAATACCCACTATCGCCCTTGCCAGAAATACATTCATCTTCGGCCTGTGCCT
The DNA here is from genome assembly GCA_022822205.1 of Rhodospirillales bacterium. GTDB lineage: Bacteria > Pseudomonadota > Alphaproteobacteria > Rhodospirillales > UBA2165 > JAJDXO01. Next base: position 5,939 of record JAJECC010000021.1, read on the forward strand.
GGCGGGAATTGCCGGTGTCCTCTTGGCCCCGATTGTCGCCGTACATCCCGGCATGGGGATCGATCACGTCCTGAAATCATTCTTTGTGCTGGTCGTGGGCGGCCTTGGCAATGTCGTGGGGCTTGTCGTCGGTTCCGGCGTGATCGGCGGCGCGGAATCCATCGTTGCCGCGATCCTGGACCGAACCGCCGGATACACGTTCGTTTTGATCGTCGCACTGCTGTTCCTTTGGAAAAAACCCGGTGGCCTGGTTAGCCGCTAATCTTGCGTTCATCACCGCGATCCTGGCGGTGTTGCCGCAGATTGTCGGTGACTTCTGGGCGTTCACACTGGCCCTTTTCCTGCTTTACGCCGTCGCTTGCCTGGGTCTGGGGCTTTCCTGGGGACAGGCAGGCCTGCTCTCTCTGGGTCAAGGGTTCTTTCTCGGGTTCAGCGCCTACACATCCGGCCTTATCCTTATCGGCTTTTCAACAAGCGTTTGGCTCTTTCCGCTTCTCGGGCTCAGCGTCATCGCGCCCGGGCTTATCGCCTACGTCTTGGGGTGCATGATCTTTCACGGGCGAACCCAGAACACGGCCTTCTTCGCCATCATTACGCTGGCCTTGATATTGCTGGCCGCTCAAATTGCCACGTCCTGGGAGTCGGTGACCGGCGGATACAACGGTCTCCGGAATATTCCCGGCCTGCCCGGGCTCGCCGAGTTTGAAGATGCGTATACCCTTTCGGCCGTCGCTCTCGGGCTCTCCATGATGTTTGTTGCCTGGATCATGCAGACGCCGCTGGGGGTATTGTGGCGGGCCTTGTCCCAGGACGAGCGGCGCGTCGCGTTCCTGGGGTTCAACCACAACCAGCTAAAATCGGTCGCTTTCGGCCTGAGCGGACTGTTCGGCGGTATTGCGGGGACCCTGTATGCGCCGCAAAACAGTCTGGTGACACCGGACCTGTTCGGGTTCCTGCTCTCCACCAGCTTTGTCGTGTGGGTGGCCATCGGTGGACGAAATACGCTCTACGGTCCCGTTCTCGGGGCCATCGGTATCGGACTGGCCACCAATACGCTGCGTGAGAGCGTCAGCTTCTGGGAGGTTATTCTCGCCGTCATCTTCATCGTTGCGGTTCTGTACTTCAGAAAAGGACTGACCGGGACGGCGGAGCCGGCCGTCAAGCGCTGGTTCGAGCGCAATGCCCGGGCACGGAAACCCGCCCCCGCACGGCATTCAACCATGACTTTCGATCGGATCAGCATCGAAAACCTGAACCTGAGCGTTGGGAATGTCGGCATATTGGAAGACCTTAATTTGAATATCGGTTCTCCGGGCATTTACTGCCTCATCGGTCCGAACGGAGCGGGGAAGACCACCATATTCAACGCCATGACCGGGGAGCTCGAGGCTCAATCCGGGACCGTGTCGATGCTCGGTACCCGAGGGATCAAAATGGATGCCCGGACACAAACGATTGCCGGACTGGGCCGCAAGTTCCAGGTGCCCAGCGTCTTCGACCAGCTTACGGTCGGTGAAAACCTGGCAATCGCCCTATGGTCCGGACGGCCGTCCCGATGCGATCTCTTGAGAATGTCCCTGTTGGACTGGGAGAGCCCCGTGCTCACCGAGTTGGAACGCCGCTTTCCGTTTCTGACCGACCGCCGGCAAATGGTCGGCAACCTTTCTCATGGTCAACGTCAGATTCTCGACCTCGCAATGGTGCTCTGCACCGAACCTCGGCTCATACTGCTGGATGAACCCTGCGCGGGACTGTCACTCGCCGAAACGAATGAAGTCATAGGCACCGTCCGCTGGGCCGTCGATCGCTTCCAGGCAACCGCGATGATCATCGAACATGATATGGCGATGGTGCGGGAGCTCGCCGACCACGTATTTGTTCTGCACAATGGGAGCATGCTTTTTGAAGGCAGCGTCGCGGAAGTTCAGTCGAACGCGGCTGTTCAAGCCGTGTATACGGGAGGCACGAAATGACCGTCCCGGCCCGCTTTGCGTTCGAAGGGATCACGGGCGGCTATGGCGCCATGATGGTCGTCCGGGGACTGTCGGCCGAAGTCGGGGAAGGCCGGTGTCTTTGCGTGCTGGGACGCAACGGAGTTGGCAAAAGCACACTGATGAATGTTCTTTCCGGCCATCTGGGGGCCGCCGAGGGAAGCATTCGTTTGAATGGCCGGAACCTGGCGCCCCTGTCCCCCGATGCCCGGCGCCGCCAAGGAATGAGTTATGCAATGCAGGAACGGCCGGTCTTCGACCACCTTTCCGTTTTTGACAACCTGATGCTGATGCGGGGCTCGGCCGGTATCGGTCTCTATCGCCCTTACTTCGACAGGTTTCCGATATTGGAAAACCGCCTGGACCAGAAGGCGGGAACTCTTAGCGGCGGAGAGCGAAAAATCCTCTCTTTCACCCGCGCCCTGGCGGAAGAAGGCGACATCACGCTGCTCGACGAACCGTCCGAGGGCGTTCAATCGGAAAATATTTCGCATATGGAGAATATCATCACGGAAGCCAAGTCGAGAGGCTGCTCCTTTGTCGTGGTCGAGCAGCATCTCCATCTGGCTGAAGCCATTGCGGACCACTATCTCATTATCGATCAGGGCAAATGCGTCCTGCAGTGCGCCGCCGCCGACACGGACAGGCAGGATTTGTTGGCGCATTTGGAAGTTTGAGCCCGATCCCGGTGGTCCTCACTGTCTCACCGTCTCCGTGGTTAAAAAATTGAAAATGTGGATACCCCGGACTTGCGCCGGGGTATGACGAATTGGGCTTTGGGTCGAACCCGTCATGCCCCGACTTGTTCGGGGCATCCAGGAATTTCCACCCCTCACCTCCGCGCCGGCGGACGCGGCGCAAACCGCTCCGCCGGTTCCCGATCTTACCTCATTCGGCAAGACACAAGGGTCGGGGCTTTAGCGCCGGGTGAGGGGGTGCGTCGGCCGGAGGACAAGCCGCATCCGGCCATCCACATTTCCAATTCTCGAACCACAGAGACGGTGAGACGGTGCGGAGCGCCGCTCCCGCCCCAAAGCGTCATGGCCGGGCTCAGACCCGGCCATCCACGTGTATCGGAGGCCGCCGGGCGTGGATGCCCGGATCAAGTCCGGGCATGACGGGTTGCGGGTAAGTGAAGGGGGCGCGAACCAGATCAGATAAAGGTCGCCAACCCCGCGCTCAGAACTCCGTGCTGAGCGCCAGGAAGAACGTCCGTCCCCATCCGGCCACGGTGGGACCGTCCTGGCTTCCCGGGTTCGCGGTGTCGACCGTGTACCCCGCGTCGGTCAGGTTGAAGATGCCGCCCGTGATCCGGAACCTTTCCAGCCCCAACGGGTTGGTCCAATCCACCCTCAAATCATGGCCGGTCCAGGGACTGAATCTGCCCGTGCCCAGCTGGTTCGAGAAGCCCGAGCGGTAACTCGCCGTCCAAATGGCGCGCACATCGCCGCGCCGCGCGGAGAACCTGGCGCGCAACATGTCCTTCGGACGCACGACGCGTTCCGGGACGCCGTCGACTGTTTTGTGGGCGTTCATCTCCCGCCGCCACGTCCCGTAGGCGCCGTACCCGCCCCATGACGTCTCGAAGCCTGCTCCGAACCGGGCCATGATGCCCTCGGTCTTCGTATCGACGACATTGGCGAACCTGTCGTAAATCAGGGTGCGGCCGTCCAACCGGACGCAGTCGGACGTCACGCCCTCGGGGCACTCCGGCAGGTTGCGGAGCGCCGAATCGGCGGTTTGGTTTCCCGGTATGTCGGTCAGCGACTCCCGAAACCACTCCACGCTGAGGCGGTAGGGCGCCATCGTGAACGCGGCCTCCACGGCAAGCCGCTCGGCGGTCGCCGGATCCAGACCGGCGTTCCCTTCCGTATTGCGCTGGACCTGGAGCTCGTTTGCCTCGGGACATGTGCGGGGCGGCTGGCCGCGTTCGGGAACGCACTCCACATAGGGATAGGTCTGGAGCGCGGTGCCATGGAGCTTGGCAAACCCGGGCGCAAGCTGCCCCTCGCTCCAGGAACCCCGCACGGTCAGCACGTCCATGGGCCGGTATTCCGCCCCGGCGCGCCACGAGCGAAGCGCGCCCACATCGTCGTATTCGTCCGCGCGGCCCGCGAACCGCAGGTCGAGCCGCTTCATCACCGGCAGAAGCGTTTCGGCGAACGCCCCCAGAATTTCGCGCTTCCCGGCGTAGCTCACGCCGCCCGAGCCGAGAACCTCCGAAACGTCGTACGCCGCGCCGTCGCGGCCGACGAACCGGAGGAAGCTGTGCGCTTCCGACCGGGTCATCTGGACGCCCGCCGTCCATGCCGCCTTTCGCCCGCCGATGGAAAAGCCCGATCCCTCCAGCGCCGCGCGAAGGGTTTGGGACTCCGCGCCGGCGTCGGTTTCGTGGCGCAGGCTGGAGTTCAGAATTGCCTGCCGGTGCGCCTCGGCCTGACCGGCCGGCGGGTTGAGCGGGTTCCGCAGATAGTAGTTGCCCGCCAGAATCTCCGCCGCGATCTTGTCTTCATGAACGAAGGTATCGCCCCTTATGGTCTTATCCTGCCGGAAGAGGTTCAGTCCGACATCGTAGCCGAGCCCTGACGTGAGCCGGCCCTCGACGCCCGCCGTGATGTCGTAGGCTTCGCTTTCCGTCCGCCAATGCCGGTTGCCGTGGGCCACGAAGCGGTGACTGGCGAAGAAGAGATCGTTAGGGTCGTCGGCAACGGTCTCGCCGGCGTCCTGGTTGATTGCCGCGATCAGGTCAGTGTCCGGATCGAATCTGAACGTTCCCACGGACGGCGCGTAACGTTCGTTCGTTACGAACTGGGAAAAGTTCGCCACGGCACGGATCTCCGCGCTGTCGCCGAGGGGGTGCCTGGCGTTCAGAAGGAGAGTCTGCTGATCGACCTCGGAGGTTTCCCACATGATGCCGCTGTAGTCGAAGCCGCAGCCCTTGTCTCCGTCGGGCACGGGCGGGCCGGGCGGATCGGTCAGCGGGCCGGTATAGCCGTCCGCCGGATCGCAATCGCCCAACGCGACCGACCGAAAACCGGTAACGTCCCCGCCGGTGTCGCGTTTCACGATCCGCACCGAGTTGCCGCCCCTGCTGATGTTCGACGCGTCGGAGAACGAACCGCCCGGCGTCCAGTACCCGCGGCTGTAGTCCCTATCGGCGGAAGCGATGGGCTGGCGCCTGAACTTGTCCGCCGTCACGCTCAGGCGCCCCTTGCCGACCTGTCCGCCCCACGAGGCGCTGCCCTGATAACCGTCCGCGCCCTCGAGGTCCGGCAACCGCGCGAGCGTGCGCACCGCCGCGCCGTCCCAATCCTCCCTGAGCACGACGTTGAGGGCGTTGCGGACCGTACCGGCGCCGAGCGTGCCGAGGCTCTCGCCGCCCACCAACTCGATGCGTTCAATGGCGGCGAGCGGCAGAGCGTCGAGGTCGCTCCCCGTCGCGCTGTAGGGCATGCCGTTCACCAGCACGGACAGCGCCTGCCCGCCG
>JAJECC010000075.1 GCA_022822205.1 Rhodospirillales bacterium
GGACGACACTCCTAAGTGTCAGCGTCCACGGCCAGACAGCCCAAGTCAACCGGCCAAGTCTAAAGTACGACCGTTTTTGACGTTCATGTCGGTTATATGTTCTCTCAGGATTTCAGGAGGATTTGCGTATGACTGCGACCAGCGCCCTACACTATTCAGATCAATTGCCAATGGACGATTCCCGACTGGAGCTTTGTCCAATGGCGCTGGTCGAACGACTGGGGCCATTGGAGATCGTGTACGGGCGCTGGGACAAGGTATTTGGTTGTTGGATCTATGAGAATGGCAAGCCCACCAGACGCGCCTCGCCAGCCTCTCCATTGTTGGACAAACGAGGCAAACTGTCCCTAAGCGAAATTCAGCTTTCCGTTGAACTCGAGGAACGAAATGCCTCCATAGAGGCTGAGGAAGCGGTGTCCGAAGCTTTCAAACATCATCTCGAAGAAGGAATTCCCGGCTACTCTTCTAAGGTGTCGCCAATGATTAGCCGACCCAACGACGTCTTGTACACCGACGATACCGTTTGGGACGTCTATGATTTTGAGGTTCTCGAAAAATTTCACACATTCATTGAGTTGATCCCTATTTCGGTCCGCCAGTTAGCTGCTCAGTTCGGGAACAATCAATGGCTGGTTCTCGAGGCAATTTGGACACAACCGCATTTCGAGTTCTTTGTCGAACAGTCTGTCGTGGACGGTTCTATGGGCTACGTCTCGGCGTGCCTCATGCTGGCAGGCTGGTATTCTCTGAATTCGATTGAACGGCAGGGTCTAATTCTAGAAATCTGCTCCAAGAAAAGGCGCAATGTACTCTCCGGTCTATTGAAGCGGGAGGTGAGCCATCCGACATTAAAGGCCGTCTCCAAGCTACGGTTCGACGAATCTGACGAACCTTTTTGGGACGATTTTTTTCGGGTCCTCGCCAATCCCCGAAAGGCGAAAGCGCTGGCACACGCTAAGTCATTAACTCCGGAGACAATCCGAAACGTCGCTGCTTTACCCGGCAAGCTGTGCTTACCCGGAATGGTTTCCGTACTTGGTGAGGTTGACCTGAGAGAAATTATTGAAGCCAGATGTAATCTGGACCTGAATGAGTTAGATGACCGGCCCGTTTCCCGCGTTCGCCAAATTCTCAAACATGTCCGTACTGAAGAAGACCTTGAAGATCGCCTGGACAGAATTGAAGCAATAATCTTCGAATATCAGGAGTTCCCTTCCCCACCCATTCTCGGTAATGGCCATCTCCAACCACTCTCATCTTTTGAGGCACTCCAATTGGAAGCCAAAGAAATGAGAAACTGCGTTGATCAGTTTGCGGAAGCCGTCTTGAGAGGTCGAAGCTACTACTACAGTTGGCACGGCACAGAACGTGCGACGGTAGAAACTACCTCACAAAAAAATGGTGCATGGATTCTAGCCGAACATCTCGGACCGAGAAACGCGAGTCTACGCAAGGATACGTCTCTTGAAATCATGAAATCGGTGCTAGAGGGCCAGATTGAGTGCTCATGCCCGGGCCTAGAGGGGAAGGTTAGCGACGCCTAGAGTAGAGACAAACTTCACTTCATCGGCTCACGCATAGTAGCAATTAAATTCAGCCTAACAGACCCGCTGGAGAGCGCGCTGTCCGACGGCTTTCTCACCGGGACGGTGATCGAATGCCCGCTGCATTTCGGACGCTTCGACATCACCACCGGCAAGGCCGTCTCGGCGCCCTGCACGGCGGACGTCCCGGCCTATCCGGTACGGATCGGTCGAAGTGGGTCTTGATTCCCCGGAAACGGCGTGACATCGAAAGGCGACGGATAACCGCCTTTCGGGGAGCCCTCCATGCTGTTCACCTGCGCCCATCGCGCGCCCGCCGATACGGGCGGGCACGCCTACACCGCCCGCCGGGGCAAGAAGCACTTCACCGTCGACATCCACTGCCACATCCATGTGCCGGCGGCGGACGCGCGCCTGGCCGAACTGGCCTCCCCCGACGCCACCAAAAGCAATGTCGATTCCAACCCGCTGACGGTGGAGATCAACAAGACCCAGCAGCAGGCCATCCTGCCCAAGCTCACCGACCCCGAGGAGCGCATCAGGGACATGGACGCAAGCGGCATCGACGTCCAGGCCATCTCATCGTCGCCGTTTCACTACAATTACGGCCAGCCCGTCGAGATCGCGCGGGAGATCTGCGGCATGGTCAACGACCGGGTGGCCGAAACCGTGGCGAGCCACCCGGACCGCTTCGCCGGCCTCGGCATTTTGCCCTTGCAGGACGAGGACGCATCCCTCGCCGAACTGGACAGGTGCATTAACGGCCGGGGCTTCCGCGGCATCGAAATCTCGACCAACGTCAACGGCCGGGACCTGACCCGCGCCGGGATCGAAAAGGTGTTCGCGAAATGCGAGGAACTCGGCGTCCTGATCTTCGTCCACCCCATCGGCACCAGCTTCACCGACCGGATGGACGATCACTACTTCCGCAACACCATCGGCCACCCGCTGGAGAGCGCGCTGTGCGTCGGCCATCTGGTGTTCGACGGCTACCTCGACAAATATCCGGGCCTCAAGATTTGCATCGCCCACGGTGGCGGCTACATCCCGGCCTATTGGGGGCGCTTCGACCACCCCTGGGCGCTCCGCGGCGACTGCCGGGTGAACCTCCCCGGCAAGGCGCCCTCCGAATACGTGAAGCAGCTCTATTTCGACACCGTGGTATTCACCGAGGAACAGCTCCGCCATATGATCGAAGTCTGGGGCGCCGATCATGTGGTCATGGGCACCGACTACCCCTACGACATGGCCGAAACCGATCCCGTCGGCCACGTGGAGTCGGTCAGGAATCTCTCCGAAGACGACAAGGCCAAGATCATGGGCGGCAATGCTGCGGCGCTGCTGGGTCTCGATGTGAGCGCGGATTAGCGGGGAATATCGGCCGGAAGCGGACAGCGACGGAAACGGCGGCTCCAAACGTATTACCTGGGAGACGACCGGCCAACATCGGAGACCAGGCAATTGGCCCCCCACCTCCCCCAACTCTCCCGCCGGGCAGCCCTGATGGGACTCTCGGCCACCGGGTTCTCGCTTTTGACCGGCAGCGTGACCGCCGCGGACCGCCCCATGCTCTCGCCGCCCAGCGCCCGGCAAAACACGTGTGATAACAGCGGCGTTCTGGCGTCCTCGATTGCGGACCGGGTGGCCACGGTGGCCGATTTCAAGGGCGCCGGCGCCGCCGGCCTGACGCGCGGCAGCGTCGAAGGCCCCTATTTCATTTGCGCGGACGCGCTCGGCGGCAAGAACATCACCGGCGGGAGACCCGGCCGGCCCCTGACGGCGGCGCTGCGCGTGTCGGACCGGTCCGGTGCGCCGGTCCCGGGCGCCGTCGTCGATCTATGGGGCTGCGACGCCAAGGGATACTATTCCGGGCACGACGTGAATCCCGATTCAGGCGCCCTCCCGCGCGGCGGCCGCCGGATTCCCGACCTGCCGAGCCGGTTTCTGCGGGGAGCGCTGATGACCGATGCGGATGGGATCGCGGAGTTCGATACGATCTATCCCGGCTATTACGCCGGACGCCCCATACATCTGCATTTCAAGGTCCATGCCGGCAACAAGGCGTTTCTCACCAGCCAGGCTCTGTTCCCCGAGGAATGGAACGAACGAATTATGGCCATGGCGCCGTATAGCGAACCAAGAAGCTCAACCCGGACATTGAACGGTTCCGACCCGCCTTTCATCGGCAACGCCGGCGAGTTCAGGATCGTGGAGCGCGGTCCCGTTCTCCTGGCCCTGATGAACCTGCGCATCGGCATATAGGTGCCCGCTTCCGGCCGGGGCGGGCACGGGCCCGCCGGCCGGGCCGTCCCATATTGGCGGACACCATCGTGATCGAGAGCCTCAGGCGGCTGTACCGGCGGCCTTCACCTGAATCCGGAATTTCAAATAGTGATACCCGATGAGCGCGACGCCCAGGGCGAACGAGCCCATTTGGACTTCCGGCATCGTGATGAGCAGGCCGAGAGCCGCCGCCAGCCTGAGAATTAATTCGGCGACGTTCATTCCGACGAGTTCGTAGGCGCCCAGCGCGGTGGAAATCAGCCAGACCGCGAAGGCGACACGGATGATCGTCCAGGTCAATTCAAGTCCGTCAAATCCGAAGATAAGCAACATCGAGGGATAGAACGCAAAGGCGAAGGGGATGACGAATTTGGCCGCGCCCAGCCGCAAGGCCATGAACGAGGTCGTGAACGGATTCGCGTTGGCGATTGGCGCCGCCGCATAAGCGGCGATGGCGACAGGCGGGGTCAGTGAAGAGGCGACACCGTAATAGAAGACGAACATGTGGGCGGTAAGCACCGCCGTGCCCAGATTTTGAAGAGCCGGTCCGAGAATTAGAATAATGATCAAATAGGCGGGAAGGGTCGGCATTCCCATGCCGAGAACCAGCGCGCCCGCCATGGCCATGAACAATGCGGCAAGCAGACTTTCACCGCGAACGGCACTCATTACGGTTGCCAGTTTGAGGCCCAAGCCCGTCGAGTCGATCGTTCCGACAATCAGGCCGATCGCGATAATGGCCATCATCAGCTTGGCGCCGGAATTCGCGCCGCGCAGCATGCCCGATATCAGCTTAAGCGGATTCTGACGTACGTCCGGATTTATCACGCTCACGATGATCAGGCCGACAACCGCGGAAAATCCGGCAAGCGCGGTCGAAAATCCCAGCACCAAGGCAACGATCACAATCGTGATCGGCACGATAAACATGATCGAATTGATCAGATCCTGCCGTGTCAGCCTGTCCTCGATGGCGAGAGGTTCCGGGCTTATGCCCTGGCGGCGGGCTTCGACCACGACACTGGTAAACAGACTGAAATAGTAGAGGAGCGCCGGTATGAGAGCGGCGATTATGACGCTCAGGTAGGGAGTAGACGTGATATCCGCCATCACGAGAGCCGCCGCACCCATGATCGGCGGCATGATCTGGCCGCCGCTGGAGGCGGTCGCCTCGATGCCGGCCGCGAAAGACGGACTGAATCCGCGTTTCTTGATCATCGGAATGGTAAATGTCCCCGTCCCGACGATATTGGCGACGGGGCTGCCGGACATTGTCCCGAAGAGGCTCGAAGCAAGTATTGCGGCGTGAGCCGGCCCGCCGCGCATTCTTCTCGTCACGATGAATGCGAACTTGAGAAGTGTCGGCCCGGCGCCGGACGCCTCCAACAGGGTCCCGAATATCAAGAATATGAAAACAATGCTGATGATGATGTTCGTGATGCTTCCGAACACGCTCTTGTTCGAGTTATACCAAAGATTGTCGGCAATCTCGAAGATGTCGGCGCCGGTATGCTGAAAAATCCAAGGCAAATCCTGGCCGAATGCAAGATAGATCACCGCCAATGCCGCAACGGTGAACAGCGACCAGCCCCACATTCTGCGGCACATTTCGAGGGCAACCAGAATACCGCCGATGCTCACGACGGCATCGAACGTGGTCAGCTCGTAAATCGTTTCCTGTTGCGATTCGATAACGAACCAGGCGTTCCAGGCGGCGAAGACGCCGACGGCCAGAATGGCGATATCGGCGCAAAGATGGAGCAGCCCCTTGACGGGGTTATCCGCATATCTGTCTCGATTTTTGAGCCAACCGGAGGAGACGACGCAGATAATGATGGATACGGCGACGATGCTGGTGCGCTGCAATACGGCATCTATGAGACCGATGCCGGTGGCGTAGAACGTGGCCGCCACAAGGCCGGCAAGCAGTACCTTGACGAGGAAGTCGGACGTTTTTTCCAGGTAGTCGAGTGCGGAACGGGATTGCTCGGCCATACCTCTGTCGCAGCCAGTTGGGAAAACGGGGTCGGTTTCACCTTAAAGTGAATCCGGCCCCGTTGACGTGTCAATCGGCGATGCTACTTCGCCTCGGGCGGGATCAGGTTGCTGGGTACCTTGAATCCCGCTTCCTTGTAGTAGCGGTAAGCGCCTTCGTGGATAGGAGCGACCACCGAGGTGAAGGCGGTCTCCTTCGTGATCGTCTGAAGCGATACCGCCGTTGCATGAACGTCGGACAGGTTCTCCCAAAACGCCTTGGTCGCCTTGTAAACGACATCGGCGCCGACATGGGTGCTCGTTCCCATGTATTGCTCCGTCGCCAGCATCAGCACGTCGTTTTCGTTGACCTGGCCCTTGTAGGTCGACTTGCTGATCGTGGCCATGCCGCGTCCCGGACGTTTCAGGATGCGTTGGAAGAGGTCGTTCTTCGTCGCCTCCTGGGGGATCGGCAAAATTCTGATCGGTTTTTTCAGAGACAGTTCCTGAACACTTGCCGATCCGACGATCGACGGCCTGAAATACATATCCAGTTTTCCGTCACGCATCGCGTTCAGGCCCTGGCCCCAGGCAAGATGCACGGCCTTGTAGTCCTTGCCCGGTTCGTATCCGGTCACGGCGCGAATAAGATCTTCCTGCCCGGCCGTCGCGGTTCCGCCGGGAGGCCCCGTGAAAACGGTCTTACCTTTCAGATCGCGGAAGGTTTTGATTCCGGATTCCGCGAACGTGATCGCGTGATACGTCCCGGCCAGATACCCGAAGATCGAACGGACATTGGATTGCAGTTCCTTTCCGTTCTTCAGCTTCTTGAACATCCGTTTTTGCTGGCCGAGCCACACATAGGCGGTGGGGATCGCCGAGGTGAATTGGATATTGCCTTTGGCGAGCGCGACAAGGGATTTGGTCAGCGTCTTGCCGGCATTCACCTCGATGCGGACGCCGGCCTTTTCGGCCTGCTTCGCAAACGTGACGAACGGGATGTAGGTCGTGCCCCCGGTATTGCCGGTATGTCCCTTGAACAATTGCTGTGCCGATGCCGGCGAAGCCAGGCTCAGCGCCGCGGCGCCGGCGATCAGCGCCGCCGGCAGAGAGCGAAGAATATGCATGATGTCTCCTCAGATGATCTGTTTCCAACCCCGTAACGAAGAAACTTGGCGGCGCGAAAGGTGAGATTTGTTGCCGTCGTCTCTCCGGTTTCGTTCCCGGAATTTTCGCTTTGAGCGCCTTCGTGCAACAAGCGTAGTCCGAAATATTCCGTCAATTAATTGACAAAATTGGAATCTGTATTATCAATTTGATATGGAACTCGATCCGCGTCACCTCGTCCAGTTGGCGGCCATTGTCAGGCATGGGTCCTACGCCAAGGCGGCAGCCGAACTTAATCTGGCGCCATCGGCGCTGACCCGAAACATGCAGTCCCTGGAAAAGCGTGTCGGCGGCCTTGTGCTGGACCGAAACCGGAGAGGGGCAAGGCCGACCGAGCTTGGAAGCCGGCTTGCCGACTACGGCCAGGTCATCCGAAAGGCCCGGGAACAGGCAGAGTTCGATATCTCGCCTGCCCGCGCCCTATCGAACACGACGATCAAGATCGGGGCGACACAATTGATCGCCGAGAATTTCCTCTTGGGTCCCCTTTCGGAATATGTCTCGAAGCCGAATGCGCCGAAATTCGACTTGGTGACCGGGGAGGTCGTCGACCTGATTAGAATGGTCGAAATCGGCGTATGCGACCTTGCCTTGGGGCAGTTCGGCGCCGTGTCCAATCCCGAGAAACTGACCGTGCGCCCACTGGTCAACGACTACCTTACCGTTCTCGGTCGTCGAGGACATCCGGCGCTCGTAGGAGGGCGCGTGTCCAGGGCCAGTCTCCAGGAACTGGACTGGATCCTTCCTCGTACAGGTTCGCGACTTCGCTGGCAAGTCGATAACGCGCTGCTGAACTCCGGATTTTCGGGTGTGAATATCGCCGGCGAATCCCAATCCATGCTCCTGCTGCTGTCGATGGTTGAACGCACCGACTGCGTGACCATGGTCCCTCATTTCCCGATCGTTCACCGAATTGATCGAGGCAGCCTTGTAGAGCTGTTGCCGAGTGACCGAGTGACGTTGCGGCCCATCAACATCCTTCTGAGCAAGGAAAAGCTCAACGTCGAACCCGTTCCGGCACTCTACCGCGCGTTCCGGCGCGCGGCGGAAAGGATGGAGCATTCCAAGGCCGCCTAGGGTCCGGACTCGATTGAGCCGCCATAGGAGCGTTGCGGACCCGTCAGTCGCCGGAGGGCTCGGGAAACTTCCGGGGCCAGGTGTCCAGGATCAATTGCAGGTAGCGCCGCACGTTCTCCGG
>JAJECC010000132.1 GCA_022822205.1 Rhodospirillales bacterium
TTGCCGCCGCACTGGCTTTCCAGCCCGCCCAGGCTGCCGACACCATCAAGATCGGCCACTCGGCGCCCAAGACCGGCCCGCTGGCGGGCGGCGCCGCCACGACCCAGTGGCCAAACGTCAGGCTGTGGGTTCACGACGTGAATTCCCGCGGCGGTCTGAAACTCAAGGACGGTCAAAAGAAGATCGAACTGATCGAGTACGACGACCGCACCACGCCCGGCGAAGCGATCAAGAACATTCAACGCCTGGCGACCCAGGACAAGGTGGATTTCATCCTCGCGCCGTTCGGTACCGGCTTCACCATCGCCACCGCGCCGATTTTCAACAAACTCGGCTATCCGCAGCTCGCGGTTTCCGCCATCACCGATAAGATTCCCGCGCTGACCAAGCGCTACGACAACATCTTCTTCATGCTCGGCTCGACCACCACATTTACCAACTCGGTGGTCGACATCCTCAAGAAGATGAAGGACGACGGCAAAATCGGGAAACGTGTCGCCATGGTGAACGTCGCCGATGCGTTCGGCATCGAACTCGCCAAGGCGGCGCGGCCGGTGTTCGAGAAGGCCGGCTTCGAGATCGTCTATGACAAATCCTATCCCCTCGGATCCCAGGATTTGTCTCCGGTCATCAAGGGCGCCAAGGCGTCCAACCCGGATGCGTTCGTCGCCTGGTCCTATCCGCCGGACACCTTCGCGCTCACTGCCCAGGCCAAGATCAACGACCTGAACGTCAAGGCGTTCTACACCGCCGTGGCGACCGCCTACCCGGCGTTCAAGGGCAAGTTCAAGGCCGATGCCGAGGGTATCCTCGGGGCCGGCGGCATCGATCCGGACACGCCGGCGCTGAAGGAGTACTTCAAGCGCCACAAGGAAGTGACCGGCAAGGATGCCGACTTCTGGGCCAGCGCCGTCACTTACGCCAGCTACCAGATCCTGGAACAGGCGATCGAGGCTGTCGGGACGCTGGATAGGAAGGCGGTCACCGAATATATCAAGAAGAACGAGTTCAAGACCGTTATCGGCCCGGTCAAGTTCGACAACCAGAACAGCGCCCGATACTGGACCGTCGGCCAATGGCAGGGCGACAAGTTCTACGGGGTGTCCTCGCGGGGGCGGCCCGGCGCCAAGGCGATCGTCGAAAAGCCCGCCTGGAAAAAGTAGCGTGATCTAGACCATGTTCCCGGCGCGGGGAGATCCTTGCGCCGGGAACAGATTTTTCGGGCCGGGACTTTCCGATGGAAATAATTATCGGCGGCATATTGCTCGGCGGCACCTACGCGCTGATCGCCATGGGCCTGCAGCTCCAGTACGGGGTTGCGCGGATCATGAACCTGGCGAACGGAGAGATTCTGGTCGCCGGATCGTTTGCCGCCTTGTGGCTGTTCGCCGGCGCGCAGCTCAGCCCGGTCCTTTCCCTGATTATCGTCGCGCCGATCGCGTTCGTCGGCAACTGGCTGATTTACCAGTACTTCCTGCTCCCGCTCGTTAAGCGCTCCAAAAACCAGGGGCAGCTGGAGGTCGACAGTATTTTGTCCACCTTCGGGATCAGTTTCATTTTTGTCGGCGTCATGCACGCCATTTTCGGCGGAGAATATTTCAACTACGAATACCTGGAGATTCCGTTCCAGGTGTTCGAGGAACCGTTCGCCCTCAACCGGATCATCGCGTTTCTGGGCGCCGCCATCGCGGCGGCCTGCCTCTATTTCTGGCTCAACCAGACGCGGTCCGGGCTCAAGTTGCGGGCGGTTTCCGTTAATCCGGACGCGGCCAATCTGGTCGCCATCAACGTCAACCGCGCGTCGGCGATGGCGTTTGCGCTGGGCGGCGCCGTCACCGCCGGCGGCGGGGCGCTCATAAGCATGTTCGTTACGTTCGATGCGTCGATCGGCGTTCTGTTCACCATGAAGGCGCTGATCATCGTCATCCTGGGCGGCGTGAAGGAAATTCGCGGCTCGATCGTCGCCGCCTTCGTTCTGGGACTTGCCGAGACGGCCGTCGCCAGCCTGATCGATCCCGGGCTGACCCTCGCCTCCGCGTTCCTGCTGTTCATCCTGATCCTGCTGTTCCGGCCGCAGGGGCTGTTCGGGAGGCAGACTTCATGACCGGCGCGGAAGTACGCAATTTCGTCATCGCCATCGTGCTTTTCGCGCTTGCGGCGCTGATCCCCTTGACGGGCTCCGGTTACTGGCTGTCGATCGGCGTTTCCATCGCGACGTTCATGGTCCTCTCGACCAGTTGGGCCCTGTTTTCCGGCCCGACCCACTATATCTCGCTGGCGACGGGCGCCTTCTACGGGATCGGGATGTATGTGGTCGGTCTCGGGATCGAGATACTGCCTTATCCCGTTCTGCTGCTTATCGCCGCCGTACTCGGCGCCGTTCTTGCGGCTTTGGTCGGGCTCGCGACCCTCCGGCTGTCGGGGGTTTACTTCGTGATTTTCACCCTGGGGCTGGCGGAGCTGATCCGCCAGCTGGTCAATTGGGGCCAGACCACACAGGGTTCGAGCAGCGGGCTCTACGTCCTGACGGATATCTCCGAGCCGATGATCTACTGGCAGCTTCTCGGTCTCGGGGCGATCGTCTATCTCCTCGGCTGGTGGATCAACCGGTCCCGCCTGGGATTTGCCCTGCGGATCATCGGCAATGACGAGGTGGTCGCCGTCCACAGCGGAATCAATACCGCGTCGGCCAAGATCATTCTTTTCGTCGTCTCCGGCACCGTGGCGACGGTTACCGGCGCCCTGCTTGCGCCGCGGCTGAGCTATATCGAATCGAGTATCGCCTTCAGCCCGATGTTGTCGTTCCTTGTCGTCATCATGGCGCTGCTGGGCGGCGCGCACAGGTTGTGGGGTCCGATCATCGGCGTCGTGCCGTTCATGCTGGTTTGGGATTTGGTCACGGCCAAATTCCCCAACCAGACCACATTGGTCCTCGGCATCTGCTTCCTGCTTATCGTCTACGCCATTCCGCACGGGCTTGCCGGGTTGGTGGAAAAGTACCGGGCGCGCGCAAGGGGAGCTTTCTAAGCGATGGCCGGGCGATCGGCACTGCTGGTGGAGAACGTCTCCAAGAACTTCGGCGGTCTCATTGCCGTCGACGCCATGACGTTCGAAATCGAGGAGCACCAGGTGCTCGGCCTCATCGGGCCGAATGGCTCGGGCAAGACGACGATGATGAATCTGGTATCCGGCGCGCTGAAACTGAATTCAGGACGAATTCGGCTGTTCGGCGGCGATATTTCCGGGCTGGCAGCCAACAGGATTGCGCGGCATGGCGTCGCCCGAACCTTCCAGCTGGTCCGCATGCTGCCGTCGATGACCGCACGGGAGAACGTTTTCGCGGGCGGCGTATTCGGTCACCGCAGGCTCTGGGGCCGGGATCTCGAAGAGAATGCGGAGGCGATGCTCGAGAAAGTGGGGCTGGGCGGTGCGGGAAGCACGCCGGTATCGGCCATGACCTATATAGATCAGAAGCGGCTCGAGCTTGCCCGGGCATTGGTATCGGACCCCAAGCTGCTGTTGCTCGACGAGTGGCTCGCGGGTTTGAATCCCTCGGAACTGCGGATCGGCATCGACCTCATCAACAGCCTGCGGGAAGAGGGGCGAACCATCATTGTCGTCGAGCACGTTATGGATGCCATACGGAGCCTGTGCGATCGTTGCGTGGTGATGAATTCCGGTGCCAAGATCGCCGAGGGCACGCCGCAGGAGGTGCTCGCCGACGAGGAGGTAATCCGGGCCTACCTGGGGGATGAGCATGCTTGAATGCCGCGATTTGTCCGTTTTCTACGGCCAGCATCACGCCCTTGACCAGGTCTCCGTCAATATCGGGCCGGGTGAGCTTGTGGTCATCCTCGGCGCCAACGGCGCGGGAAAGAGTACGCTTCTCAAGGCCATATCCGGTCTCGTTCCAACCGTGGCCGGCAGCCGGGTTCTCATGGATGGAACCGATATTACGGGGATGCCGGCTCACGACATCGTCGAGACGGGGCTTGCCTTGGTGCCCGAAGGCCGCGGCATCTTCGGCGACCTGACGGTGCTCGAGAACCTGATGCTTGGCGCGTACCCGGATCGGGCCGCGGCGTCGGAGGCGGAGAACCTGAGAAGGGTGCTGGCCCTGTTTCCAAAGCTCGAGGAGCGTAAGAAGCAGATCGTGCGGACAATGAGCGGCGGCGAGCAGCAGATGGTCGCCATCGGACGCGCGATGATGTCGGCGCCGTCCATATTGATGCTCGACGAGCCATCCCTCGGCTTGTCGCCGATATTGTGCAGCGAACTATTCAAGACGCTGGAGGCGGTGCGCGGAACCGGCGTCGGCGTTTTGCTCGTCGAACAGAATGCCAAGCAAAGCCTTGAAATCGCCGACCGGGGTTACTTGTTGGAGGTTGGGCGCATTACCGGCGAGGACACGGCGCGAAACCTGGCAAACGATCCAGCGGTTCAGAAAGCCTATTTGGGCGGCGCCGCCGGTACGCAATCGGGAGCCCATGCAGATGAGCCGAGAAGGCCGGCCGAGGCGCCGGCGCCGCCCGAAGCGCCGGCCGGGGTATCGGCCCAGGCTCCGGCCGCCGGCAGGGAAGATCTCCGGATCAGCGCCGGGTCCGGCGGATCACAACGAATTGTCGCGGACAATGCGATCCCCGAGAGCATCGACGACATGGTCGCGCGGGCCGCATCCGTGCAGTCGGCTCCCGCGGAGACCCCGCGCGCCGCGTCGGCGCCCAAGGCGGCGTCGGGCGGTATGCCCGGGACTTCGGCGAACGGCGACGTTCAGCGCATGCTCTCGTCCATCGAGCAGGCGGCGGCCAACGCGCTCAAGCGCCGCCCGGCGGCCAACGGTTCGCCGCATGCGCCCCCGGAGAACGGCGCCGACCAGGAGGCGCTGCCGGAAATCGAAATTTACAGGAAGCCTAAAATCGAAGTTTACCGCCGGGTAAGGACGGCATCCGGCGAGCACATGAAGAAGATCAAGGGAGATTGATCGTGAACAAGATGTTCGATCGGATCTATGTGGGCGGCAATTGGTCTTCGACGGCCAGTATGTTCTCGGATTTCAACCCGGCGGACGGGTCCGTCTGGGCCCAAATTCCGGATTGCGGCGTCCAGGAGACACGCGCCGCCATCGACGCGGCGCATGCGGCCTTTCCCGCCTGGTCCGGGCTCAGTCATGTCGAGCGGGCGAAGCTCATGCTCAAAGTGGCCGATGTGGTCGAAAAAAGGCGTCCGGAGGTGGTCGCGGCCATTCAAGGCGAGGGCGGCGGCTGGTTCGGCAAGGGGATGTACGAAGTCGGCGCGGTCATTGACATCTTTCACGCGGCCGCCGGCGCCAACTACGGCTCGGTCGGAGAAGTGCTGCCGTCGCCTCATGGCAAGTTTTCCATGGCGGTCCGCTATCCCCTGGGTGTCGTTTCGGTCATCAGTCCATGGAACTTTCCGGTCATTCTGACCGCGCGAAACATTGCGTTCACCCTCGCCCTCGGCAATACGGTGGTCCTGAAGCCGTCCGAGGAAACGCCTTATTGCGGCGGACTTTTCTTTGCGGAGATTTTCGAGGAAGCAGGCGTGCCGCCCGGAGTGCTGAATGTGGTGACCTGCTCCCGGGCTAACGTGGTGCAGGTCGGCGATGAGTTGATCGAAAACCCCGCGGTCAAGGCCATTTCCTTCACCGGTTCAACGGCCGTGGGACGATCCATCGCGGCGAAGGCCGGCGCTCATCTGAAGAAGTGCTGTGTCGAGCTTGGCGGGAAGGATGCCCTGATCGTTTGCGACGATGCCGACATGGAGCGGGCCACCGCCGCGGCAAGCTTCGGCAGCTTCATGCATCAAGGTCAGATCTGCATGGCGGTGGAGAAGGTTCTGGTGCAGGAAACGGTTTTTGACGAGTTCCTGGCCAGGTTCGTGGATCGTGCCTCCAAGCTGAAGGTGGGGCCTCCATTGGCCGACAAGGCCAATGTCATCGGCCCGTTGATCAACGACAAACAGGCCGACAACGTCAAGACCCAATTGGAGGACGCCGTTGCCCAGGGCGCCGAGATCGTTCTCGGCGGGGGCGTGAACGGGCGGTTCGTCGATCCCACGATCCTGGTCGGCGTCACTCCGGAGATGAAAATTTACCGGGATGAGACCTTCGGACCGGTCGCGCCGGTCATTCCGTTCCGCACCGACGACGAAGCCGTCGCTATTGCGAACGATAGCCAGTACGGGCTGTCTTCCGGGATAATTACCGGCGACGAACGAAGAGGGATGGACATCGCTCATCGTCTGGAAACCGGCATGAGCCATATCAATTGCTCGCCGGTCAACGACGAACCGAACGCGCCCTTTGGCGGCGCGAAGTCGTCGGGCGTCGGCCGCTATGGCGGCAAATGGTCGGCTGAATCATATTCCGAAACCCGCTGGATCACGCTCGAGAGGGGTGGGAAGGACTTTCCGCCGGTCTTCTAGCGCCCGCGGACAGGAAGGAGACTCCCTATGGTAGAGAACTACAGGATCGCCGATTGGAAGCCAAAAAAGCTTCTCAAGGGCAAAACCATCATCGTCACCGGCTGTTCGTCCGGGATCGGCTGGGAAACGGCGAAGATGGTGAAGAAGCTGGGCGGCGACGTCCTGGGCGTCGATCGCAATATGACCACCGAGAACGTCGACGAGTTCTACAAAGCCGACCTTTCCGACAAGCTCACCATCCAGGCCCTGGTCCAGGCGTTGCCCGATGGCGTCGACGGTCTTGCCAACATCGCCGGCGTTCCACCGACCTTACCCCCGGAAACGGTTCTCAAGGTCAATCTGGTGGGGCTCAAATATTTCACCGAGTTGATGGTACCCAAGCTTGCGGACGGGGCTTCCATCGTGAACCTCGCGTCTCTGGCGGGTTTCGGTTGGGCGGATCACGTGAACCAGATCAAGGCCAGCTACGACCTGGATTTTGATGGTGTGCCCGATTTCGTTCGCCGCTACGGCATCGATCAGGAACAGGGCAGATCGTACTTCTTTACCAAGGAGGCGCTCGTCGTATGGACCATGAAAATGCGTTGGGAATGGCGGGATAGAGCCATCCGCATGAATTCGGTCAGTCCCGGGCCGGTCGATACGCCGATCATGAAGGACTTCGTCGAAACACTGGGCGAGCGCGCCGAGGAAGATATGAGAGTCATGGACAGACCCGGGCTGCCGACCGATGTCGCGCCTATCGTCTGTTTTTTGCTTTCGGACATGAGCGCGTGGATGCGCGGTCTGGACATTCCGGTTGATGGAGGCATGTCGTCACACCTCCACTGCCACATTCACGATCTTTAGGTCCCGGCGGGCAGGGGCCGGGGAGCGGCGGATATAATCTCAGGGAAGCTAATGTGAGGAAGAATTATGGCTAACGTACTTGTCTGGACAGTGATTGTCCTGATCGCACTGGTGATTCTCGTTGCCATCTTCGCGAAATTTTATCGGCGGGCCACGCAAGAGGTCAGTCTGGTGAAAACCGGGTTTGGCGGCCGCAAGGTCATCATGGACAAGGGAACGATCGCGATCCCGTGGTTCCATGAGGTCTCCAATGTGAATATGCAGACCCTTCGGCTGGAGGTGCAACGTGGCGGCGAGTCCGCGCTGATCACCAAGGATCGGCTGAGAGTGGACATCGGCGCCGAATTCTACGTTTCGGTCGTGCCGAGCGCGGATGGCATTTCACGGGCGGCGCAGACCCTCGGCAACCGCACATTCAATCCCGACCAATTGCGGGAGCTGATCGAGGGCAAATTGGTGGATTCACTCCGCTCCGTGGCCGCTCGCTTCACGATGGACGAACTGCATGAAAACCGCAGCGTTTTCGTCTCCGAGGTTCGCGAGAGTCTTGCCGACTCGATGGCGAGCAACGGCCTCGAACTGGATTCCGTATCACTGACCGGTTTGGACCAGACGCCCTTCTCGGCGCTGGACGACAATAACGCCTTCAACGCCGTCGGCATGCGCAAGCTCGCCGAAGTCATCGCGAAGTCGAAGAAAGAGCGCGCCGAAATAGATGCCGATGCCGAGGTGTCCGTGCGCCGCGCCGCCATGGAGGCGACCAAGCGGAAGCTGCAAATCGACCTCGAGGAGCAAGAGGCCGAGATCGCCCAGGTCGAGCAGATCGAGAGTATGCGGGCGAAACAGATCGCCGAGTTGGCCAAGCGCAAGGCGGACAGCGAACGTGATGCGGCCCAGGCCCGCATTGAGATGGAGAAGCAGATCCAGGCTGCCGATATCGCTCGTGAGCGCGCCATACGGGAAGCCGAAATCACCAACGAACGGGAGATCGCGCTGGCGAGTCAAGAGAGGGAAATCTCTCTCGCCGAAAAGTCGAAGGAACAAATCAAGGCCAAGGCGGCGGCGGATATGGCCAAAGCCGACGCGGTCAAGGCCGCCGAGGCGATTTCCACCGCCAAGGAACTTGCCGAGGCCGAGCGCCGCAAGGATGTGGCGCTGGTGGTTGCCGAGCAGGATGGCATGGTGGCCGGCAACCGGGTACGCATGTCGGCCACGGCCGAGCGGGATGCGGCATCCGACCGCGCGGCCGCCAGAATGGAGGAAGCCCGCGCCGATGCGGAGGCCGCGGCATTGCGGACGGCGGCCAAGAAAGAGCAAGTCCTAGCGGAGGCCGAGGGGCAGGAAGCCCTGGCCCAGGCGGCCAACGCCCTGAACGGCGACGCCATGTCGTTGAAGGTGGACATGGCGCGGCTGGACGCGTTGCCGAAAGTCGTCGCCGAAATGGTCAAGCCCGCGGAGCGGATCGATTCCATCAAGATCCACCACGTCACCGGTCTGAACCCGGGCGGCGGCGCCGGCGAGGGAGCCGCCGCAACCGGTGAAAAGCCGGTCGTCAACCAGGCCGTGGAATCCATTCTTGATATGGCGGTGCAACTCCCGGCCCTGAAGAAAATCGGCGAGGAGCTCGGTATCAGCGTCGACAGCGGACTTGCTGGCTTGTCCGACGAGTTATCGGAAAAGCGCGGCAAGAATAAATCCGGCTCGTCCAAATAGGAGTTTCACGCACCCAAGGAAAAAGGGCCGGCCGCCTCACAGCAAACTCGCCGTCGCGGATGTTTCCATCCGCTCGGGAACTGCTATGAGGCGACCGGCCCCGTACCGAATTACGCGGCCTTCTATTTCTTCTTCTTCGGCTCAGGCTTGGCCTTGGCGTCGGAGGTGCCGAGCACCTGCTTCAGGTAGGCCAGGGCGGCCGGCGAAATTTTCTTGTAATTCTTGATGATGAAGCCGGTGTCGTCGCCGACCAGCGTGGTGCCGCGCATGCCCCAGGCCTTGACGAAGCCGTCGATCACCCGGGGGTCGTTCCAGGTGTCGGCGTAGCCTTTCCGAAGATCGGCGACAACCTCGGCGGACAGGCCGGGAGGGCCGACGACCCAGTTGGACCAGCCGTTGTAGGTCGCATACCACCTGTAGGCTTCCCACTTGTCGCCCGACGGATCGGAGCCTTTGACCTTCTTGTAGTAGGCGGCAAGGGTGGGAACCCCGCTCTTGTCGAGATCGGGCGCCGGAATGAACTTGCCGTCGGCGCCGATTGCCGGATGGTAATAGAGGGCGTGGGCCGTGCCCTTCTTCAAGAGATCGTTCTTGTAGAAGGCGTAGTAGCCCGGCGCGCCGGTGGTCGCCGCGACGATTTCCTTGCGCATCAGCGCCGCCTTCAGCTTGGGCTGATTGCGATAGCCGGTGATGTGGGTGGTCGCCTTGCCCAGCAGGCCGAAACCCATCACCGTGTATACGTCGAGCGCGCCGCCGGGAATCCGTCCGCCGGCGTTGAACTTCGGTTGCGCCATCAGATCGTCCCTGGACTTGATCCCGTTGCCGAGCGCCGAACTGGCGATGGTGACGAAGGGAACGCCGCCGGTGGTGCCGACAACCGAGAACTTCGCGGGATCGTACTTGATGCCCCGAAGGCCGGTAATGATGCCGGAGTAGTTGAGGGGCCCCCACAACAGCGTGGTGCCGTCCTTGTTGCCGCGCTCATAGACGAAGTTGATGCCCCGCTGACCGCCGCCGCCGACGATATTCTTGACGATGACCTTCGGATTGCCGGGGATGTACTCGCCGAAGAACTGGGCGAACCGCCGCGCATTCCGGGTCAGGCCGCCGCCGGCCCCGGCGGGTACGATCATCTCAATGGTCTTGCCCTTTAAGGCCTGGGCGTCGGCAGGCGTCGTCGAGCCCGCCACGGCAATCGTGCCGACGGCCGCCACGGCGGCCAGTGCTGTTCTGAACATTTCGATCTCCCTCTCGGTGCTGATTCAGAGTTTTCAATTACACCCGCAGTATGCAGGGATTCCGGTATTCGGGCAACGGAGCGCGCTCAGTTTGTCCGGTTTGCTTCGAGCCGGGACATATAGACGCCGGCGCCGATAATCAGGGCGGCGCCCATGGCGGTCCACAGGCCCGGGATTTCCGCGAACAGGACAAACCCGAAGAGCGCGCCCCAGACAAGGCGGACGTAGATCAACGGGGCCAGTATGGTGACGTCTCCCATCTTGAGGGCGCGTGTCAGGGTGGCGTTCCCCGCCGTTCCCAGGCCGCCCATCGCCGCCAGGGCAGCCAGTTCGACCAGGGACGGCCAGGTCCAGACGAAGCTCGCCGCGATGAAGGTCAGCGGGGTGGAGAACAAGAGCGTCCCGGTAATCACGCCGGGTATGGGAAGCGTCCGCACCAGCACTTTCCCATTGAGGGACAGGGCGGCATATCCCACCGTCGAGAGAACGACCAGCGCCGCGCCCAAGGCCCGGAGGTCGGCGGTCTCTCCATCCTGAAAGACGGCAAGCAGACCGGCGTCCGGGCGGACGACCATAAGGGCGCCGGCCATCCCGGCGGCGACGGCGAGCCAGCGCTTGAACTGCGAGGGTTCGCCGAGGAATACCACCGCGCCGATCGCCAGAAAGAAGCCCTGGGTCATGCTCAGCGTGACGGCGGCCGCCAGGGTGGCAAAAACGATGCCGAAATAGAACAACGTCTGCGCGCCTGCCTGAACGATGCCGCGTATGAGGAATATGGGCGCCCGCCGCATAGTCAGGCTCCCCGATCCGTTCCTGAAAAAGAACGGCAGCACCACGGCCAGCCCGAACAGGTTTCGGAAGAACACCATCTCCAGCGGATGAATGGAATCGGCCAGCCATTTGATGATGGCCGCCATCCCGGCGTAGCAGGCCCCGGAAACAACCATCAGGAGGACCGCCTGCATGGGCTCGGGGGCTATTGCATGACGATGCGCGGGGCGCTCGCCTCTTGGCTGGATTTGACGGCCGCGATTGCCGCCCAAACCTGGGCCGCGATGTCGCGATAGGCCCGGCTGTGAGGCGACTCCGGCGACGAGGCGACAATCGGATCACCGCCGTCCGAGGTCTCGCGAATTGCCATATCGAGGGGAATTTCCCCCAGGAACGCCGCGCCCAGTTTCCCGGCTTCGGCCCGCGCACCCCCGTGACTGAAAATATCCGAACGCTCTCCGCAATGGGGGCAGACGAAATAGCTCATGTTCTCGATGATGCCGAGCACGGGCACGTTGACTTTCTCGAACATCCCAAGACCCTTCCGGGCGTCGAGCAGCGCGATGTCCTGGGGCGTCGAGACGACGACGGCGCCGGTGAGCGGCACCCGCTGCGCCATCGAAAGATGAATGTCGCCGGTGCCGGGCGGCAGATCGACGACCAGGGCATCCAACTCGCCCCAAGCCACATCGCGCAGCAATTGCTCGAGCGCGCCGGTCGCCATCGGTCCCCGCCAGATGATCGGGGTCTCCTCGTCGACCAGGAACCCCATCGACATGCACTTGATACCGTGATTTTCCATCGGCGCGACCATTTGGCCGCCGTCGTCGCTTGCCGTTATGTCGGGCTTGCCCGAAATGCCCAGCATGCGGGGGATGGAGGGCCCGTAAACGTCGGCATCCAGGACACCGACCCTGCGGCCGCCGCCGGCCATGGCGAGGGCCAAATTCACCGCGGTCGTCGATTTTCCCACGCCGCCTTTTCCCGAGGCCACGGCGATGATCGCATCGATACCCGGCAGTTCGAGACCGCCTTGCCCCTGTTGGCCCGGTTGTCCCTGTTGCGCCGGTTGCTGGGATTGCGGCGGCGGGGCGGCGCGTTCCGCGGTCAGTACCGCGGTCACCGTCAGGACCCCCGGCAAGGCATGAACGGCTTTTTCGGCGGCGGCCCGCAGGGGCTCCAACGCCTTGCCCCGCGCCGGATCGACCTCGATCCCGAAGGCCACATGGCCATCCTTGATCTGGATTCCGGCGACCATGCCGAGGGCGACGATGCTTTGGCCGCGGTCGGGATCTTCAACGTTTTCGAGCGCCGACAGGATGGTCTCGCGGGTAATTTCAGCCATGGAACCTCCCGGCCTCCAACGATTTCGCGATCAAGGGCGCCGCCGCCGGGGAAGTTAGCCCCGGATTCCGTTGCGCACCCCGACTAGCTGTCATATAAGGCACACAAAGCCGAGACGCAAAGCCGATCAACATGCGCCTGTTTGGCGCGATCTAGGAGAGGGCGAAATCCCATGAATTCGAATACGCAGCGCGGCGGCCCCTGGGGCGGCGGCGGAGGTGGCGGCGGCGGCCCCTGGGGCGGCGGTGGCGGCGGCGGTCCGAGAGCGCCTCAACCGCCGGACATCGAGGAAATGCTGCGCCGTGGCCAGGACCGGTTCAAGAAGTTCATGCCGGGCGGCGTCGGCGGCGTGCGCCGGCTCGTCATGTTGGTGCTGGCGGCACTCGTTGTTTGGCTGCTGACCGGCATCTATACCGTCGATACGGATGAAGAGGGCGTCGTCCTTCTGTTCGGCGAGTGGGTCGACCGCAAGCCGTCGGGACTTCACTGGTGGTTCCCGGCGCCCATCGGTCAGGTGATCACGCCCAAGGTGACCCGCCAGAACCGTACCGACATCGGATTCCGCGGCACGGGCGAGTCCGGCGTCGGCGGCTCGACCCGCGACGTGCCGGAAGAAAGCCTGATGATCACATCGGATCAGAACATCACCGATGCCGACTTTACGGTGTTCTGGCTGATCAAGGATTCCGGTCAGTACCTGTTCAATATCCGCGATCCGGAGGGGACGGTGAAGGCCGTGGCCGAAAGCGCGATGCGTGAGGCCGTCGGACAGACCTCGCTGCAGGATACCCTGACCGGCCAACGTCAACAGATCGCCATCCGCGCGTCCGAACTGATGCAGTCGGTGCTCGATTCCTATAATTCCGGCATTTCCGTCGAACGCGTCCAGTTCCTGCGGGTTGACCCGCCGAACCAGGTGATCGACGCCTTCAACGAAGTGCAGCGGGCGCGGCAGGACAAGGAACGGCTTCAGAACGAGGCCCTGGCTTACAAGAACCGCATCGTCCCCACGGCTCGCGGCGAGGCCTCCAAGATGATCGAGGAAGCCAACGCCTACAAGGAACGGCTGATCAAGGAAGCCGAAGGCGAGGCGCAGCGGTTTCTGTCGGTCTATGAGGCCTACAAGGAAAATCGCGAGGTGACCCGCCAGGGTCTGTTCCTGGAACGGATGCAGGAAATCATGCAGGACACGGACAAGGTCATCCTGGACAGCCCAAGCGGCGGAACCGGTGTCGTCCCGTTCCTGCCGTTGCCTGAAATTCAGCGGCGGTCGCGCGCCGCCGCCGATGACGATGATGAGTCAGGGAGTAACTAGCCGATGAGGAACCTCACACTTGCCATTGTCGGCATTCTCGTCGTGGCGCTCGGGGTCTTGGCCTTCAGCGCCCTGTTTACGGTCAATCAGGCGCAACAGGCGATCGTACTCCAATTCGGCGAGCCCCGCCGGGTGATCAAGGACCCGGGTCTCAACTGGAAACTGCCGTTCATTCAGAACGTGGTTTTCTTCGACAAACGGGTATTGGAATTGGATCCGCCGCCGGAGCAGGTGCTGCTGTCGGATCAGAAACGGATCAACGTCAACGCCTTCGCCCGGTATCGAATTCTCGATCCGCTCATATTCTTCCAGGCGGTCCGGGATGAGTTCCGTCTCCGCGACCGGTTGGGCAAGACCTTGAACTCCGGTGTCCGTGACGTGCTTGCGCTGCATCCGCTGACCGACCTTTTGTCCGAAAAGCGGGGCACGATCATGAACGACATCGACGAGCGCATGAAGGCGGCGGCCGGCGATTTCGGAATCGAGATCGTCGACGTCCGGATCGGCCGGACCGACCTGCCCGAAGAGATTTCCAACAACGTTTATGACCGGATGCGGTCCGAACGGCTCCAGGAGGCGAACAAGGATCGTGCCGAAGGCCAGGAGATCAACCTGCGAATTCGCGCCGAGGCCGACCGCGAGCGGACGGTCATTTTGGCCGATGCCGATCGGCAGTCCCAGATTCTTCGCGGTGAGGGGGAAGGGACCGCGCGCGCGACCAAGAACCGCGCCTTCGGCCAGGATGCCGATTTCTACGAGTTCTATCGGAGCCTGGAAGCCTATGGGACCTCGTTCGGGGAAGGGACGTCGCTGGTGTTGAGCCCGGATTCCGACTTCTTCCGGTTCTTCGGCAATATCGACGGGTCGGCGAACCGGAAATCGGAATAAGGCCCGGGCGGAGAGCGATTGACCGAGCTTTTCACGGCTCTTGCGCTGGCATTGGTGATCGAAGGCGCGCTCTATGCGTTGTTTCCCGAGGCCATGCAGCGTTTCATCCGTCAGATGATGGAAGCGCCGCCCGGTCTGTTGAGGATTGCCGGCGCAATCGCCGTCGTGGCGGGACTCGGCGTGATCTGGCTCCTCAGGCAATGAGGTTCACGCTAATTTGACGCCATGGGAGCGCCGGAAATGCGTGACTTATGCCGTTAAACCGCCACATTTGGGTGGGACGATCCGTTGTCGGTCAGGGCCGGGTCAATCCTGGATTGGCGAGAGATTGACGGCGGCCCCGAGCGGGTTATTTTGTGGGTATTCGGTTCCGGAGGCGGTAGAAATTTGATGGCGAAAATGTACCGGGCGCGGGCGCGCGCCGACGCATCGGCTCCAATTATCTGGCTGGTTGCGGCCCTTGTCGCGACGATGATCGCGATGACGGCCCTTGCGCCCCGTGCCGACGCCCGGGCCGCGCCGGAGAGCTTTGCCGACCTCGTTCAGAAGCTGCTGCCCTCGGTGGTGAACATTTCCTCCACGGCGGTGGTCGGCCGTGGGCGGGGCGGCCAGCGGGATCTGCCGCGATTCCCCGAAGGATTGCCTTTCGAAGACCAATTCCGCGAGTACTTCAACCGCAACCGGCCGCCACAGCCACAGCGCCGCTCCACGTCGTTGGGCTCCGGCTTCATCATCGACGCGGCGGGGGTCATCGTGACCAACAATCACGTCATTGAAGACGCCGATGAAATTACCGTCACATTGCACGACAACCGGACCCTGAAGGCGGAAGTCGTCGGCCGCGACCCGAAGACCGACCTGGCCGTTTTGAAGGTTGAATCCGCCCGGGATCTGCCGGCGGTGCCGTTTGGCGATAGCGACGCGATCCGGGTGGGAGACTGGGTGGTCGCGATCGGCAATCCCTTCGGTCTCGGCGGCACCGTGACCGCGGGTATCGTCTCCGCGCGGGGCCGCAATATAAATACCGGCCCTTACGACGACTTCATCCAAACCGACGCCTCCATCAACGTGGGGAACTCCGGCGGCCCGTTGTTCAACATGGCCGGCGACGTGGTCGGAATCAATACGGCCATCTTTTCGCAGTCCGGCACCAGTGTCGGGATCGGATTCGCTATTCCGGCGGCCGCCGCCCAGCCGGTGATCGGCCAGCTCCGTCAGTATGGCCGCACCCGCCGCGGCTGGCTCGGCGTCCGCATTCAGCCGGTGACCGAGGAAATCGCCGAGAGTCTTGGATTGGACGGGGCGTCCGGCGCACTGGTCGCCAGCGTCACCGAGGGAAGTCCGGCGGAAGCCGGCGAGATCGAAGCCGGCGATGTCATCCTGAAGTTCGCCGGCCGCGATGTGGACGAAATGCGCAAGCTGCCCAGGATCGTCGCCGAGACCGAAATCGACAAGGCCGTCCCCGTCGAGGTGTGGCGGGACGGCAAGAAGATTACCAAGACCGTGACGGTCGGAGAGCTCGATGAGGGCAACAATGAGGTCGCCGCCGCGGACCCGGCCCAGGATACCGGTGAAATCGGCGATCACTCGGTCGCCGAGCTCGGCCTCGTCCTGTCCCGGATCAACGGGGCGGCGCGCAAGAAATTCAGTCTCAAGAACGATACCCGCGGCGTCGTGGTCGTCGGTGTCGAACCCAACGGCGCGGCCGCCGAAAAGAACCTGCGGGCCGGCGATGTGATCGTCGAGGTCAGCCAGGACGAGGTGCGCGCGCCCGAGGACGTGGACCGGAAGATCAGGGAAGCGAAAGAGGCCGGCCGGAAGTCGCTGCTTCTTCTGGTCGAGGGCCAGAGCGGTCTGAGGTTCGTCGCCCTGCGTATCGGCGAGAGCTGAGCCTCCCGTTTCCGGTGAAATTACCGTAGGAACCCAACGTGCCTGGACCACTCGTTCAACCCTTTCGGGGGCTTCGTCCCGTCGCGGACAAGGCTCAATCGGTTGCCGCCCCGCCCTATGACGTGATGTCGAGCGCCGAGGCGCGGGAGATGGCCGCCGGCAACCCGCTGAGCTTTCTTCACGTTTCCAGGCCCGAGATCGATTTGCCCGAGGGCACCGACGTTTACTCGGATGCGGTCTATGCCAAGGGCGGCGAGAACATGGCCGGGATGGTCGCGGACGGGGTGATGGTTCGGGACGAAAAACCGGGCTACTACGTCTACCGGGTGGCGATGGACGGCCATGCCCAGACCGGCATCGCCGCCGCCGGGTCCGTCGAGGCCTATGAGACCAATCTCATCCGCCGCCATGAAACCACCCGGCCCGACAAGGAAACCGACCGGGTGAAGCAGATCGAAGCGGTCAACGCCCAGACCGGGCCGGTGTTCACCACCCATGCCGACAGCGCGGAATTGTCCGCAATCGTCGCCGCGGTCACCGCGACACCGCCGGCCTATGTGGTGACCGATGTGGGCAGGGCCGATCACAGCCTGTGGGTGGTCTCCGAAGATGATTTGATCGGCCGGATTACCGATGCGTTCCAGGATATCGGCGTGATCTATATCGCGGACGGGCACCATCGCTCGGCGGCGGCGTCCCGGGTCGCGGCGGCCAGGCGTGCCGAACGCGGCGCGGGGCCCTGGGACCGGTTTCTGATCGTCAGCTTCCCCGAAAGCGAGGTGCGGATCATCGACTACAATCGGGTGATCAAGGGGCTGAACGGACGCGACGCGGAAGCGTTCCTCGCCGCCCTCGGTGAGGCGTTCCTGGTCGAAAGGCGGGATGCGCCCGCGAAACCGGAGGTCCGCCGGACCTTCGGCATGTATCTGGCGGGAAATTGGTACGGCCTGACGCCGAAGGACGACGTGGCCGCCGGCGCGCCCGCCGAAGACCGTCTCGATGTCAGTCTGTTCAATGCCCGGGTCATCGGGCCCATCCTCGGCATCACCGATCAGCGGTCCGACCCCCGCATCGATTTCATCGGCGGCGCGCGCGGCATGGCCGAACTGGAGCGCCGGGTCGACTCGGGCGATTGGGACGTCGCCTTCGCCTACTACCCGGTCAGTGTCCCCGAGCTCATGGCCGTCGCCGACGCCGAAGCCGACATGCCGCCCAAGATCACCTGGTTCGAGCCCAAGCTCGCCGACGGCATGGTGTCCCTCGTGCTGGACTAGGTCCATGACGGGCGCCCCCGTCATCGTCATCTTCGGGCCGACGGCGTCCGGCAAGTCGTCCCTCGCCATCGACGCCGCCCGGGAGTTCGGCGGCGTGATCGTCAACGCCGATTCCATGCAGGTCTATGAAGAACTTCGGGTCCTGACCGCGCGGCCGACCGCCGCGGACGAGGCGCTGGCCCCCCACCGGCTTTATGGCGTGCTGAGTGCCGCCGAGGTCTGCTCGGCCGGCCGCTGGCTCGAACTGGCCGTCCCGGAGATCGAGGCGGCCCGGGGGGCGGACAAACTTCCCATCATCGTCGGCGGCACCGGCCTCTACATCCGCGCCCTGATGGAGGGACTGAGCCATATCCCCGACGTTGCCGATGAAATCCGCGAGGCGGCGCGGTCGAAATTCTCGGAAATCGGCCCGGAGGCCTTTCACAAACTGCTCGCCGAGGCGGATCCGATTTCGGCGGCCCGCATCCGGCCCTCGGACCCGCAGCGGATGATGCGCGCCTACGAGGTCTATCTCTCCTCCGGGCGGCCGCTCTCCGAGTGGCAGGCCGGGGCCGCGGCGCCGCCCCTCGATGCCCGGTTCTTCGTCATCGCGCTCAAGCCCCATCGGGACGATCTGTATGCCGCCTGCGACGGGCGCGCCGAAGCGATGCTGGAGGAGGGGGCGCTCGCCGAGGTGGCGGCGCTCGCCGAGATGAACCTCGATCCGGCGCTGCCCGCCATGAAGGCATTGGGCGTGCCCGATTTGCTTCGCCATATTCGGGGCGAGGCGGGCCGGGAAGAGGCGCTGGCGAGCCTCCAGCAGGCCACCCGGAACTACGCCAAGCGGCAAATGACCTGGCTGAATCATCAGATTTCTTCGGATTTGACCATTTTTGAGCAATATTCGGAAAGTTTCCGGGAAAAAATCTTTTCAAAAATTCGAAAAAACGTGTTGACGACGTAAGGTTGAAGCCCTAATTTCCGCCTCCGTTGCGCCGCCGGCCGGCTTTTGCCGTGCCGCCGGCGCGCTTCGTTTCCGGTCTGTTGCATTGCAAAATCCGGGCTCTGCACGGACCGCAAGGCTGGGACAGCAAAAAGCGCCTTTGGGCCTCGTAGGAAGGCCGGGTTGAGGAGAAGCACCATGAGCACGCGACGCATGATCGGTGGCGAAATCATCTTGAAAGCCCTTGCCGACCAGGACGTCGACGTCGTCTTCGGCTATCCGGGGGGCGTGACCCTGCCGCTCTACGAGAAGATCGGCCAGCAGAACCGGATCGAACACATTCTCGTCGCCCACGAGCAGGGCGGCGTGCATGCGGCCGAGGGCTATGCCCGCTCCACCGGCAAGGTGGGCGTCGTGCTCGCGACCTCCGGGCCCGGCGCCACCAATACGGTCACCGGCCTGGTCGACGCGCTGATGGATTCGATTCCGGTCGTTTGCCTGACCGGTCAGGTAACCTCTCACCTGATCGGCAACGACGCCTTCCAGGAAGCCGATACGACGGGCATCACCCGGCCGGCGACAAAGCACAACTACCTGATCAAGAGCACCGGGGATCTGGCGCGGGTCATCCACGAGGCTTTTCATGTGGCGACCACCGGCCGCCCGGGCCCCGTGCTGGTCGACATCCCGAAGGACGTCATTCTCGGCGAGGGCGCCTATGTCGGACCCGACGAAATCGAAATCAAGCAGACCTACAAGCCGCAGGTCAGAGGCGACAGGAAGGCCATCGAAGAGGCCGTCGAGATGCTGGCGGCGGCCAAGAAGCCGATCATCTATGCCGGCGGCGGGGTGATCAATTCGGGCCCCCGGGCCTCCAGGCTGCTGACCGAGTTGGTCGACATGACCGGCTATCCCTGCACGCTGACATTGATGGGCCTCGGCGCCTACCCGGCGTCGCGGGCGCAATTCCTCGGCATGCCCGGGATGCACGGCAGCCTGGAAGCCAACATGGCCATGTACCATTGCGACGTGATGGTGAACATCGGCGCCCGGTTCGACGACCGGGTGACCGGCAACACCGCCGAGTTCTCGCCCAAGTCCAGGAAGGTGCACGTGGACATCGATCCGTCGTCGATCAACAAGAACATCGCCGTCGACGTGCCGATCATCGGCGACTGCGCCTCGGTGCTCCGCGACATGCTGAAGGTCTGGAAAGAGAACAAGCTCAAGACCGACAAGGCGGCGCTGAAGAAATGGTGGGCGCGGATCGACCGCTGGCGGGCCAAGGACTCCTACGGGTTCGACCAGGGTCCCGACGTCATAAAGCCGCAATTCGCCTTGTCCCGGCTCAACGAATTGACCCGGGGAATGGACATCCACGTCACCACCGACGTGGGGCAGCATCAGATGTGGGCGGCCCAGCACCTCCACTTCGAGGAGCCCAACCGGTGGATGACCTCGGGCGGGCTCGGCACCATGGGCTACGGCGTCCCGGCGGCCATGGGGGTGCAGAAGGGCAATCCCGATTCCAAGGTGGTCTGCGTCACGTCCGAAGGCTCGCTGTTGATGAACATCCAGGAGATGGCGACCATCGCCAACTATCGGCTGCCGGTGAAGATCCTCAACCTGAACAACAAGGTGCTGGGGATGATCCGCCAGTGGCAGGAACTGTTCCACGGCAATCTCGAGTCCGAGTGCGATTTGAGCGGTTCGCCCGATTTCGTCAAGCTGGCGGAGGCGTTCGGGTTCGAGGCATTGACCGCGTCCCATCCGGACGAGGTGGATGACGCCATCATCGCCATGCTGGAGAGCGAGGGCCCGTGCTTCCTGAATATGGGCGTCGACCGGTTCGAGAGCGTCTATCCCATGATCCCGGCGGGCGCCGCTCACTATGACATCGTGCTGGGGCCCGACGACCAGCGCGCCGAGGTTGATGACGACGACCTGGCGATGGCATCCCTGGCCTAGACGGCCAAGTCGCACTGGTGGCGTTCCGCCGGCCGGGGCCAGTGTAAAGCGAGGAAAACGTGGCAGCGAGAAAACCAAGGAAGGCGGCGACCAAGCGGGAGCTAGCCGCGGCCAAGGACGCAATTCAGGAGCACACCTTCTCCGTCCTGGTCGACAACGAGGCCGGCGTGCTGGCCCGGGTGGTCGGTTTGTTTTCGGGCCGGGGCTACAATATCGAGAGCCTGACCGTGTCCGAGGTCGACCAGGACGCGCACCGGTCCAAGATCACCATCGTCACCAACGGCACGCCGATGATCATCGAGCAGATTCGGGCGCAGCTCGAGCGCCTGGTGCCGGTGCACCGGGTCGCCGACCTGACCGTCGAGGGGCCGTCGGTGTCCAGGGAGCTTGCGCTGGTCAAGGTGAAGGGCAAGGGCGAGAGGCGGGTTGAATCGCTGCGCATTGCCGATATATTCCGGGCCCACGTCGTGGACAGCACGAACAGTTCCTTCGTTTTCGAGATCGTCGGCGATACCGGCAAACTGGACGCCTTCATCGAACTCATGGAGCCGCTGGGGCTCGTGGACGTGTCGCGGACCGGCGTGGTCGCCATCGCCCGCGGCAGTCAAGATATGTAATTGGCAGGACATGTAACTGGGGAAGATCATGCGCGTATATTATGACCGTGACGCCGATATCAATCTGATCAAGACCAAGAAGGTCGCGATCATCGGCTATGGCAGCCAGGGCCATGCCCACGCCCTGAACCTGAGGGATTCCGGCGTCAAGGAAGTGGCCGTGGCGCTGCGCCAGGGCTCGGGCTCCATCGCCAAGGCGGAAGCCGAGAGCCTGCCCGTGATGACGCCGGCCGAGGCGGTCGAGTGGGCCGACGTCACCATGATCCTGGCCCCCGACGAGACCCAGCAGGATCTCTACTACAACGAGCTTCAGGGCCGCATCAAACCGGGCGCCGCCATCGCGTTCGCGCACGGCCTCAGCGTCCACTTCGGCCTCATCGAGCCGCCGGACGATATCGACGTCTTCATGATCGCGCCCAAGGGCCCGGGCCATACGGTGCGCTCCGAGTTCGCCCGGGGCGCCGGGGTGCCGTGCCTGGTCGCCGTCCATCAGGACGTTTCGGGCGCGGCCCTCGACGTGGCGCTGTCCTACGGTTCGGCCATCGGCGGCGGCCGCTCGGGCATCATCGAGACCACCTTCAAGGAAGAGTGCGAAACCGATCTGTTCGGCGAGCAGACGGTGCTCTGCGGCGGGCTCACCAGTCTCATCCAGGCCGGCTACGAGACCCTGGTCGAGGCCGGTTACTCGCCCGAGATGGCGTATTTCGAGTGCCTGCACGAGGTGAAGCTGATCGTCGACCTGATCTATCAGGGCGGCATCGCCAACATGCGCTACTCCATCTCCAACACCGCCGAATTCGGGGACTACCTCTCCGGGCCGCGCATCGTCGATGCGGACACCAAGGCGCGGATGAAGGAGGTGCTCGACGACATTCAGTCCGGCAAGTTCGTCAAGGAGTGGATGCTGGAGAGCAAGGTCGGCTCGCCCCGCTTCAAGGCCATGCGCAAGGCCTCTCAGGCCCACCACATCGAGGAGGTGGGCGAGAAGCTCAGGAGCATGATGCCGTGGATCACCGAAAACGCGCTGGTCGACAAGACGAAAAACTAAGTGGTGGACAGGAGCGGGAACCAGGTGTTGTCCCCGGGCGGATGGAGTTTGTTCCCCGCCCGGTCCAACATACCCTCTCACCCCTTGGCCTAGGCGGCATGATCGATGGCGCCGCGAGAAATCCGGCCATCGCCACCTGCCGCAGACCCCTCAATCCCCCGGATCATCCGCATTCCGCGCCCGGCGGCAATGCCTTGGCTTCACCTTGGTTTTGGCGATTATTGTTGACTTATGGCCCAAACAGGACAATTTAGGGGCCTGAACGCGCCGTTTGGGCGCTTGTCGCGGAATTTCCGCGCCTGGAGACGACGATGAACCGCTCGCGCGAGCACATGAACGGCCAGATGAACGGCCTGGCCACCGGGCAGCAGCCCGAGGCGTCCGCGCGCGCGCTTTCCGCCACCGCAATCTCCGGTCCCGGCCCCCTCCTGGCCCTGCGACTTATCCGCCCCTGAGCGGTCTCGTCACCTAACTGGCGGACGTTCGGGGGAGAGAAGCTTTCCGGTCGCAATCAGATTCTTCAAATGGTCCAGTGAGATGACAAAAGCCAACGAAACAACGACAGACGCCGCCGGGTCCGCCACGGACCCGGAGCGGATCATCGTATTCGATACCACCATGCGCGACGGCGAGCAGTCGCCGGGCGCCTCCATGAACCTGTCCGAGAAGCTCCGCATCGCCGAGGTGCTGGAAGGGATGGGCGTCGACGTGATCGAGGCCGGTTTCCCGATCGCTTCCGAGGGCGACTTCGAGGCGGTCAACGAGATCGCCAAGGTGGTCAAGGACTCCGGCGTCTGCGGTCTGGCCCGCGCCGGCAAGGCCGATATCGAGCGGGCCGGCGAGGCGGTGAAGCCCGCCCGGCGGCCGCGGATTCACACCTTCATTTCGACCAGTCCGCTCCATATGAAGTACAAGCTGCAGATGGAGCCGGACGACGTCTATCAGGCGGTGATCGACAGCGTGACGCACGCCCGCAACTTCACCGACGATGTCGAATGGTCGTGCGAGGACGGCTCGCGCACCGAGCACGACTTCATGTGCCGGTGCGTCGAGGCGGCCATCGATGCGGGCGCCGCCACGATCAATATTCCGGACACGGTGGGCTATGCGCTCCCCGACGAGTTCGCGGCGATCATCGCCATGCTGCGGAACCGGGTCCCCAACATGGACAAGGCGGTCATCAGCGTGCACTGCCACAACGATCTGGGATTGGCGGTGGCCAATTCCCTGGCGGCGGTGAAGGCCGGCGCCCGCCAGATCGAATGCACCATCAACGGGCTCGGCGAGCGGGCCGGCAACGCGGCGATGGAAGAGATCGTCATGGCGCTCCGGACGCGGGCCGATCTGATGCCCTACGCGCCCCGGATCGTCACCGAGAACATCACCAAGGCCTCGCGGCTGGTCTCCACGGTGACCGGTTTCACCGTCCAGCCCAACAAGGCGATCGTCGGGGCCAACGCCTTCGCTCATGAGGCCGGCATTCACCAGGACGGGGTGCTCAAGCACGCCGGTACATATGAGATCATGACGCCGGAGTCCGTCGGGCTCACCGAATCGAAATTGGTTCTCGGCAAACATTCGGGCCGGCACGCCTTCAAGGAGAAGCTGAAGGAGATGGGCTACGACATCGGCGACAATGCGGTGGAGGACGCCTTCAAGCGGTTCAAGGATTTGGCCGACCTCAAGAAGGACGTGTTCGACGAGGACATCATCGCGCTCGTGGACGAGACCGTGGTGCGCACCAACGACCGGATCAAACTGGCGTCGTTGGAGGTCTTGTGCGGCACGGTGCACACGCCGCCCAAGGCCGATCTGTCCCTCGATATCGACGGCGAGGTGACGTCCGCCCAATCGACCGGCGACGGGCCGATCGATGCGGTTTTCAAGGCTATCAAGGCGTTGACCGGCGAAGATCCCCACCTGCAGCTCTATCAGGTGCATGCGGTCACCGAGGGCACCGAAGCCCAGGCCGAGGTGACCGTGCGGCTCGAGGAAAAGGGCAAGACGGTCAACGGCCAGAGCGCCGACACCGATACGGTGGTCGCCTCGGCCAAGGCCTATATCAACGCCCTCAACAAGCTGCTGGTGAAGCAGAAGAAGACGGCGCCCGCGGCGATCTCTGCCTGATGGGCCGGCGTGCAGCCCAAGGGGCGGAAAAACGGAGAAAAAGACACGGGCCCGATTACCGTGGCGAATAAACCGTGTTATAAGACGGTACCGGCGGCCGCCGCTTGGCGAACGCCCGGCGGCGCCCCGGAACCCGACTTATAAGAACCGGCCGAATAGTCCGGATCCGGGAGGAACTGAACGGCTTTTGGAAAGGCATTGAGAGCATAAATGTTGTCCCGACTATTTGGATTCCTCTCCGCCGATATGGCGATCGATTTGGGTACGGCGAACACGCTGGTCTACGTCAAGGGTAAGGACATCGTCCTCAACGAACCCTCGGTCGTCGCCATTGCCGACGTCAAGGGAAAGAAACAGGTTCTCGCGGTCGGCGAGGAGGCCAAGATGATGCTGGGCCGGACGCCCGGCAACATATCGGCTATCCGGCCGCTGCGCGACGGTGTGATCGCCGACTTCGAAATCGCCGAAGACATGATCAAGTACTTCATCAACAGGGTGCATAACCGGCGGGGTTTCGCCTCGCCGCAGATCGTGGTGTGCGTGCCGTCCGGCTCTACCGCGGTGGAGCGCCGCGCCATTCAGGAATCGGCGGAAGCCGCCGGCGCGCGGCGGGTCTATCTGATCGAGGAGCCCATGGCGGCGGCGATCGGGGCCGGTTTGCCGGTGACCGAGCCCACCGGCTCCATGGTCGTCGATATCGGCGGCGGCACGACCGAGGTTGCCGTGCTGTCCCTCGGCGGCATCGTCTATTCGAGAAGCGTCCGGGTCGGCGGCGACAAGATGAACGAGGCGATCATCGCGTACATCCGCCGCAACCATAATCTGCTTGTGGGTGAAGGCTCGTCCGAACGCATCAAGGAGGAAATCGGGTCCGCATGTCCGCCGGAAGACGGCGATGGCCGGACCCTGGACA
Source organism: Rhodospirillales bacterium (assembly GCA_022822205.1). GTDB lineage: Bacteria > Pseudomonadota > Alphaproteobacteria > Rhodospirillales > UBA2165 > JAJDXO01. The sequence continues at coordinate 25,322 of JAJECC010000132.1, forward strand.
TCAAGGGCCGCGACCTGATGAACGGCGTGCCCAAGGAATTGGTCATCACCGAGCGCGAGATCGCCGAAAGCCTGGCCGAGCCGGTGAGCGCCATCATCGAGGCGGTGAAAGTCGCGCTTGAACACACCGAGCCGGAATTGGCGGCCGATATCGTGGACAAGGGCATTGTGCTGACCGGCGGCGGCGCGCTCTTGTCGAGGATGGATTACGTTCTTCGCCAGGCGACCGGCTTGGCCGTCTCGATCGCCGACGGGCCGCTGAATTGCGTGGTGCTTGGTACGGGGCGCGCCCTTGAGGAAATGAAAAGGATGCGTCAGGTACTGACCACGATGTACTGACAACCATGTATTAACTATTTCCGCTGACAGTCGGGCGGAATACTCGGGGCAGGCCGAGGTCGGAGTTAACGGAGGGAATGGTTTGGAGGAACGTCCAAGCACCTTTCTGCGTCTCGCGGAGCCGTTGAGGGGGTTTGTTCAGCGGTTCACGTACCTGGGACTGATATTGGCCGCTTTCGGCCTGATGCTGGTCGGCAAGGCGGATACCGTGCTGGTCGACCGCACGCGCACCCATGTGACCGACGCGGTCGCGCCGATCCTCGATGCCATGTCCAAGCCGGTGACGACGTTCACCCGGGCCGTCGACAATGTCCGCGATCTTGCCGATATCCGCGCCGAGAACGCGCGGCTTCGGGAGGAAAATGCCCGGTTGCGGGACTGGCAGATGGCGGCCCGCAAGCTGGATGCCGAAAATCAGGCCTTTCAGAAACTGCTGAACGTCGTCCCGGATAGCGCGGTCAGCCACCACACGGCGCGGGTCATCGCGGATTCAGGTTCCGGATTCAGTCATTCGATTATTCTGAATGCGGGCAAGGGCCAGGGCATCCGGGACGGCCAGGCCGTGCTCGGCAATGACGGCTTCGTCGGCCGTATCGCCGGGGCAGGCTCCCGCGCCTCTCGGGTGCTGCTGATCACCGATATCAACTCGCGGATACCGGTGGTGATCGAGGAGACCCGGGTCCGTGCGGTCATGGCCGGCAACAACAGCGGCCGGCCTCGCCTGCTTCACACTTTGCCCAGCCAGCGCATCACCCCCGGCCAGAGGGTTGTCACCTCGGGCCACGGCGGCGCGTTTCCGGCGGGGCTGCCGGTCGGCATTGTCGCCGCGGTCACCGACGGCGGGATCGAGGTTCAACCGTATATGAGCCGCGAGCGGCTGGAGTTCGTCCGCGCGGCCGATTTCGGGTTGGGCGGCATATTGGAATCCAATGACCGGGCCGGCCCCGCCAGCGGCGGTAAATGAGGAGAGAGTTTTTTCTCCGCCTTGACCGGTTGGCGCGCAATTTGACGCCCTTCGGACTGACACTCGCCTTGATCATCCTGGGTATGCTGCCGGTTCGAATTCCGGACTATGCCTCGGTCGCGCCGATCCTGGCCGCCATCTCCCTCTATCACTGGGCGGTTTATCGGCCCCACTTGCTGCCCTTCGTCGCCGTGTTCCTGCTCGGCGTCGCCCAGGACATGCTGAGCGGCGCGCCGGTCGGCCTGTTCGCGCTGGTGTTCCTGACTTTCTACGGTGCGGTTGTCCTGCAGCGCCGGTTCCTGGCGGGAAAATCGTTTCCGGTCTATTGGCTCGGCTTCGCCATTGTCTGGTTCCTGGCGACCCTCGAACTTTGGGTGCTGGCGTCCGCGTTCCATGTGACGTTACTGGACATGAAAGCGTTCCTCTTCCAGTATCTGGTGACGGCTGGCCTGTTTCCATTCGTGGCCTGGATATTTCTCCGTTGGCAGCAGGCGTTCTTGCAGCAGGCCTGATGGTGACCTCGGCCCATGCATCGCGACAGTGACCGCTATCGCCTTTTCAGCCGCCGCTCCATCATTTTGGGCGGTAGCCAGGCCGTGCTGTTCGCCGCGCTCGCCGGGCGCATGTATTACCTGCAGGTGGTCGAATCGGAGCGCTACACGACGCTGGCCGAGGAGAACCGGGTCAGCCTGAAGCTGTTGGCGCCGCCGCGCGGCCGGATAGTCGACCGTTTCGGCCGGCCGATGGCCGTCAACCGGCAGAACTACCGCGCCATGCTCATTCCGGAAAAAGCCGTCGACGTCGCCCGGGCGCTCGACACGTTCAGCAAGGTGGTGCCGTTGAGCGAGGCCGAGACCGAGCGAATTCTCCGGGAGGTTGGCCGCAAGCGGCGGTTCCTGCCGGTGCTGGTCCGCGAGAACCTGACCTGGGACGAGGTCGCGCGGATCGAGGTCAACGCGCCCGAGCTGGGCGGCGTCTCCATCGATGTCGGCGAAAGCCGGCACTATCCGGACGGCATCTATACCGCGCCGGTCCTCGGCTATGTCTCGGCGGTGTCCGAAAAGGAGATGACCGGCGACCCGCTGCTGGAATTGCCGGGATTCCGCATCGGCAAGGAGGGACTGGAGCGGGTGCACGACGAGGTGTTGCGGGGGCGGTCCGGCACCTCCCAGATCGAGGTCAACGCCCTGGGCCGCGAAATTCGCGAGCTCGAGCGCCGCGAGGTCCAGCCCGGAGCCGAGGCCTGGCTGACCGTTGACCTGGAGCTCCAGAAGTACACCGCCCGGCGGCTCGGCGAACAGGCGGCCGCGGCGGTGGTGATGGATGCCCATACGGGCGATGTGCTGACCCTCGCCTCGACGCCGACCTTCGATCCCAATTCCTTTAGTCGCGGGCTGACGCCCGAGGAGTGGCGGACCCTGATCGGCGATCCGCGTTCGCCCCTCAACAACAAGGCGATCGCCGGCCAGTACGCGCCGGGATCGACCTTCAAGATGGCCGTCGCTCTCGCGGCGCTGGAAACAGGGGCGGTCACCCCGGACTCGCGGGTCTTCTGCCCCGGCCACATGGAGCTGGGCGATGCCACCTTCCATTGCTGGAAGCCGGAGGGGCATGGGTTCATGAACATGGTCGACGGGATCGTTCAATCCTGCGACGTCTACTTCTATGAGATCGCGCGGCGGACCGGCATCGACCGGATTGCAGCCATGGCCCGCCGCTTGGGGCTCGGGGCGAAATCCGGCATCGACCTGCCCGGCGAGAAGTCCGGACTGATTCCCAGCCGGGCATGGAAGAAAGAGGTCAAGGGCGAGTCCTGGCAGACCGGCGAAACGCTGCTTGCCGGGATCGGCCAGGGGTTATTCCTGATCACGCCGCTGCAGCTGGCGGTGATGACCGCCCGGCTGGTGAACGGCGGAAAGGCGGTGCGGCCTCGGCTGACAAAGGAGCTCATTCCCGTCGATGCCCGGGAATCCGCCGTGCCCGACCTGCCGGCGTTCGACTCCCTAGATATTCACCCCTCCCACCTGGACCTGGTGACCAATGCCATGGCCGGGGTGATAAACTCGCGCCGCGGCACTGCCTTCCGCGCCCGGATCAAGCAAGCCGGCCGCCGGATGGGCGGCAAGACGGGAACCGTCCAGGTGCGCCGAATCTCCAAGGCCGAGCGCGAGACCGGGGTGCTGAAGAACGAGGAACTGCCCTGGGAGGAGCGGGATCACGCCTTGTTCGTCGGTTATGCGCCGGTGGACAATCCGCGCTATGTGGTCTCGGTGATCGTCGAACATGGCGGCGGCGGCGCGTCGGTCGCCGCGCCCATCGCCCGCGATATCCTTCGTGAGGTGCAGGAGCGCGATCCCTCCCGCGGCCGGCCCCGGGCGTGGCTGCCCGAGGATGGCGTGTCCGGGCCGGCGGAGCGGGAAGGCTAGTCCGATGGCGCTTTCCTCCAGCCACGATCCCGAACTCACCCTGGGCCGGAAGATCCGGCAGATTCCCTGGGTGTTCGTGCTGCTGGTGACGATGACCGCGTCGGTCGGGTTCGTCATGCTGTATTCGGCGGCCGGCGGCAACCTGGAGCCCTGGACCTCCCGCCAGATGCCCCGCTTCGGGGTCGGGCTGGCGGTCATGCTGGTGGTCGCCGTGACCGACATCCGGTTGTGGCTGCGCTATGCCTATGTGTTCTATGGCCTGTCCCTGGCGCTGCTGATCGCCGTGGAGTTCGTCGGCGCCGTCGGCATGGGCGCCCAGCGTTGGATCGATCTCGGTTTCGTCAGCGTCCAGCCCTCGGAGATCGCCAAGGTCACCCTGATCCTGGCGCTCGCCCGCTACTTCTATGCCAGCCGGGTCGAGGATGTGGGGCGGCTGACCCATCTGTTCGTCCCGGCGCTCCTGATCGCGGCCCCGGTGATCCTGGTGCTGGGCCAGCCGGATTTCGGGACCGCGGTGCTGCTGTTGTTCACCGGCGTGGTGCTGCTCTTCCTCGCCGGCGTCCGCGCCTGGCTGTTTGCCTTCGCCGGTCTGGCCGCCGTCGCCGCCATCTACCCGGTCTGGCAGTTCGTGCTGCTCGATTATCAGAAGGCCCGGGTGCTGACCTACCTCCGGCCCGAAAACGATCCCCTGGGCGCCGGCTATCACATCCTGCAATCCAAGATCGCGCTGGGCTCCGGCGGGCTGTTCGGCAAGGGCTTTCTCCAGGGAAGCCAGAGCCACTTGAACTTCCTGCCCGAGAAGCAGACCGACTTCATCTTCACCGTGCTGGCCGAGGAGTTCGGCATGGCCGGCGGGTTCGGGCTGCTGGGGCTTTATCTGCTGCTGCTGATCTACGGCTTCGCCGTCAGCCTCCGCTGCCGCAACCATTTCGGCCGGCTGGTGGCGATGGGCATTACCTCGGCGTTCTTCCTCAACATCTTCGTCAACGTGGCGATGGTGATGGGCCTGTTGCCGGTGGTCGGCATACCCCTGCCGCTGATCTCATACGGCGGCACCGCCATGCTGATGCTGCTATTCTCCTTTGGGCTGTTGATGTGCGTCTTTGTGCACCGGGACATTGCCCTGGGTCCCGGCGCCGCATCCGGGGACTGACGCGACAGCGTATCGACAAACCGGAGCGCGGTTGCTATATGACGCGTCCCCTTGGCGGGGCCTTTCGCGGCCCCCGCTTGACGGCCTGGCGGGCGATTAGCTCAGTTGGTAGAGCAGCTGACTCTTAATCAGCGGGTCCGGGGTTCGAGTCCCCGATCGCCCCCCAATTTTTCATTGTCCAGACCGGAGACATGGGCAACGGAATGTTCCCAAGACATAGGTGACACCCGTGCGCCGTTCCAATTTGATTGCGGAGCGGACACCCGAGGAGTGTCGATGATGAACTTGGGAGCGGATTCAGAGCAGGTCAGGGCCGGAATTACGACGACCTTCCATTCCTGACGGTGGTTGCTAAAGTTGGTGCTTCGCTGGCCGCTTTGACAATGATGGGATGCGTCGTGACTTGGACAAACGCTGAAATTGCGGCTCTCGTCGAGCCTGACAGAGCTCACAGAAAAGCTTACGTGGATTCGGACCTCTTCGATCTCGAGATGGAGCGCATATTTGAACGCGCCTGGGTCTATGTCGGCCATGAAAGCCAGGTAAGAAATCCGGGGGACTATTATCTCGCCCGGATCGGGCGTCAGCCGATGATGATGACCCGCGACCACAATGGCGAAATTCATGTCCTGTATAACCGCTGCCCGCATCGCGGCGCCCAGCTCTGCTCCGCCCGCCAGGGAAATGCCGGCAGGCGTATTCGCTGCTCCTATCACGCCTGGATGTTTAATTTGGACGGCAGTCTCGACAACATTCCGGCTATCGGCGGCTATGACGGCACGGCGTTGACCATCGATGGTGAGGACTTCCAAGTGCAAAAAGCCGAAAGGGCCGCCGATTACCGCGGCTTTTGGTTCGCTTCGCTTGCCGAAGAGGGTATCGGCCTCGAAGAGCATTTGGGCGAGGCTCGGACCGGATTCGATCAGTTGATCGATCGCGCGCCCGGCGGTGAGACCGAAGTCGTCGGCGAGTGTTTCCACATGGTCCAGCAGTCCAACTGGAAAATATTCCTGGAAAACCAGTTGGACGCCTCGCATCCCGGCGCCACCCACGAGTCCACGGGCGTCGCCGCCATGACCGTCGAGCGCGATATGCGGAAAGCCGGTGACGAGCCGCCCATGGCATACGGCTTCCTATCCGACTTCGCGCGGCTCGGCATCGAGGGCTGGGGAAAGTTCGGTACCGTCGGTCATCCCCACGGTCATTGCACCCTCGAAGGCTATATGGGCCTGCGCCCGGACGATCCGGATACGAATGAATACGTCAAATGCATGTATGACGCTTATGGCGAGGAACGGGCCGAGGAAATTCTCGGCGTGAACCTTCACCACAGCCTGATCTACCCCTGCATGTCGATCCAGCCGCCGTTGCAGCAGCTCCGCACAATTCGCCCGATAAGCACGGATCGCACGATGAGCGAAATCTGGCATTTCCGGCTGAAGGATGCGCCGGAAGCGATCTATCAGCGGGCCCTCGGCTATTACTATTTGGTCAACTCGCCATCGACCATGGTCAATGCGGATGACCTGTTCAACTGGTGGAAGGTTCAGCATGGCCTCGAATCCCAGGGCGGCGATTGGGTGAGTTTTCACCGCAATGCCGGTTTCGATGTCATCGACGGCGCACTCAGGAAGTCGCCCGACGGCTCCATGAGCGAGATGCCGATGCGCCACATGATGCATGTGTGGCGGGACTATATGACCGGAGAGGGGGCCTGATCATGGGGGAAGCCGCGGAAAGACTTGCCGCCTCCGATCCGTTCCAGATCGCGGAGGTCGGTATCGAGACCCAATTGGCGGTGGAACGGTTTCTCCATCGCCAAGCCGAAATCCTGGATGAAAAGCAGTGGGATGCGTGGTTGGCGCTGTTTACCGGGGACGGCCACTACTGGATGCCGGCGCGCGAAGACCAAACCGACGGCGAGGGGGTGCCCAATATTTTTTGGGAGAACCTCGACATGATGGAGATGCGAATTCGCCGAAACAACCACCCGCAGGCCCATAGCCAGGCGCCCAACAACCGGCTTTGCCATGTGGTTTCCAATGTGATCATCGAGGATGAGGCGGCGAACGGCGATATTATCGTCCGTTCACGATTTCATTGCGCCGAGTACCTCCGCTACGAGGTGCGCAATTTCACCGGCAAGTACCGGCACGTTCTGAACAAAACCGACGGCGGCTACAAAATTCAGCTGCAGCGTGTCGACCTGGTCAACCGGGAAGGCCCCTACGAATATGTCCTTCAGTGGTGGCTCTAATCCGACGGAAAGGTATGTCCCGCCGCCGCCGCGTCGACCTGTTGCGCGGGCACCGGTTTTTTGGGTCCCCACATGCGATACTCATAGGGTGGCGCGGCCTTCATGAATGCCGGGCGCTCCTTCATTCGCCGGTACCAGCCGGCCACCGCCGGCAAGTTGTCATAGAGCCTCGATCTGTCCAAATATTCGATGCGGTCAAGAAGCGGCGCAATTGAAATGTCGGCAAGCGAGAAGTCGTCTCCGCAGATCCAAGGCCCGCCGGTCTTCCGCAGCCGGGTCTCAAGCCTTTCCATATGCCAGATGAACTTTTTCTCGGCGGCGGTAATCGCATCCATGTCCGCCGGCCCCGAGACACGCTCCAGATAGTCCTTGGCCCGGGCCTGGTCGGGGTGCCGTTTCGACCATTCGACCAATTGTTCGAGGCCGTACGCCTTCACCCTCAGTTTCATCATGGTATTGAAACTCATGGGGACGATCAGAGGGAACAGATATTCCTGCTCGTCGGCCATCCATTCCCGCATCGCAGCCGATCCGGCGGGCGATTTCGGCGTCAGCCCGCCGTTTCCGAATTGATCGTTCAGGTATTCGGCGATGACCGAAGACTGCATGACGGCCAGCCCGTCATGGACAAGGGTCGGAACGCGGCAGTGAGGATTCAATTTCTGATAGTCGGGTTGCAGATGGTCGAAATGGACCGTCATGACGTAGCGCTCCGTCCATTCGAGTTCGAGCTCCGCGAGGACGGTTCTCACTTTGAAACAGCAGGGTGAATCCCAAAAATGATAGAGTTCGAGCATGTAAGAGCGTCCTTAAATTATCCATCCGGGCCGGGCGGTCAGGCATGCCGCGGCGGAATTGTCGGGCGCCGCCGCCAAGTGACCGGCAGTCCAACGATTGGTGGTCCGGTCCCCCGGGGAAGCTGTTCGTGCGGCTACCATACCAGAGCAAGCGGCGTCTGGGGCAATCGGCCGGCCGGCGGGCCCGTGCTTTTCGGCTTGAAAAGCACGGGTCCGGGACGGAATAATTCCGCATGGCTCTTGAGCTTTACCATCACGGTTCGTCGGTCTGTGCCGCCAAGGTGAGACTTGTTCTCGCGGAAAAGGACGTACCGTGGCAAGGCCGCTATTTGGACATTCTGGCCGGTGAGCATCACACGCCCGAATACCTGAAACTCAATCCCAAGGCCGTCGTCCCCACGCTGGTTCACGATGGCCGGGTGATCCGTGAATCCTCGGTAATCTCGGAATATATCGACGACGTCTTTCCCGGCCCGGATCTGAAGCCGCGCGATCCCTTCGTCCTCGCCAACATGCGGTTGTGGACAAAACTGGTTGACGAGGAGGTTCACCCGTCCACCCGTCCGGTGACCTACGTGGCTACCCACAGGCACACGATTATGAAAGGTTCTCCCGAAGAGGTGGAGAAGCACATCGCCGGCGATCCGGATCCGGTCTGGCGCGAGCGCAAGCGCGGCTGGATTTATCAGGGATTTGACGCCCCGGATGTACGGATCGCCATACGCTTCTTCGACAAGTTGCTGGGTGATATGGAGGCGGCGCTGGATGGCTCGGTATGGCTGACGGGAGACGAATACACACTGGCCGACGGCGCATTGACTCCCTATTTGAATCGCCTGGAGATGCTGAGTTTGAGCCCCATGTGGAGCAATCGGCCCAATGTCGCGAGATGGTTCGATCAGGTGAAGGCGCGGGCCAGCTTCGAACCCGCCTTGTTCGGCTGCCTGCCCGATGACTTGAAATCGGCCATGATCGAAAACGGCCTGAAGGCCTGGCCCGAATACAAGAAGATTCTGGAAGAGAATTGACCTTCGCCCGCTAGGCCCGCGCTGAGTGAGGTGGTGAGCCTGCGAGCCCTGGCCGCGGCGGCATCCCGTATCACCCCGCGCCGTATTTCGCTACGTACTCGGCGCGCTTGCGGTTGAACGCATCGACGATTTTCGCGCCTTCAACCCTCATGGGTTCGGTCTCTTCGCCCGACGGCCCCACATTGGCTTGGGTGTAGCTCGGCCGCGCCTTGACGGCCCGCCACCAGGCCCGCGCGTGGGGCCGCTCCGCGAGCCAGGGCTCGACCAGCGTCATGCCGTCGAGGCGGGCGATGAAGGTAGAGAGGTCGAGATCGGCAAGCGTGAACTGTTCGCCCATCAGCCACGGCCCGCTCCCGGCGACGGTCTTGTCGATCCTGGCGAATATCCGTTCCCACGTCGCTATCGCGCGCATGACGTAGGGCGACTCCATGCCTTCATGCACGCAGGATTTTTGGCGCTGGGTGCGCTCAAGAACGGTTTGACCGTCCCAATAGGCCTGACGGTCAGCGTCGGACATGGCCAGCAATTTGGCCCTGAAAACGGCGACGAACGAAAGGGAGGCAACGCCTTCGAACCCGGCTTCGTCGGCCTCCTTGATCCATTCCCGCATGTGGGCGATGGCCGCCGGCTCGGCGGGTTTGAGCGGGGGATCCGGATAGAGATCGTCGAGGTAGTCGCATATGAGCGAGGACTCCCGGATCACCTCGCCGTCATGGACCAGCGTGGGCACCTGGGCCTTGGGGTTGAGCTTCAGATACGCGGGATCGAACTGCTCTCCCTTGAACAGGTGGATGTGGCGCGGAACCCAGTCGGTGACGCCCTTTTCGGCGAGCGCCATCTTCGGCCGTTCAGAACAGATCGAGTTTTCAAAATAGTAGAGTTCAAGCATGTGAATTCCTTTTTCTCCCCGACAATGACAGATACAGTCGATGCCGCTCAAGCGGACTCGGAGAGAATTTCCGAAATAGAGGACAGCATGACCATCCAACGAATCGAAGCCGTTACCTACGGCGTGACCGACCTGGAAACGTGTGTCGCGTTCCTGGGGAACTGGGGTCTGGAAAAGGTCGACGTGAACGGCGCCGGCGCCGAATTTCGGACGCTCGAGAACCAGAGAATCCTGCTGCGCAATGCCGATGACCCGTCCCTGCCGGCAACCGGGGAAGACGGCGCCACCGTCCGGGAAATCGTTTGGGGCGTGAACGACAAGGCCGGCGTGGCGGCCATCGGCGACGAACTCTCCGGCGACCGGGAGGTGCGGGAGGGCCCGGACGGCAGCCTTCACTCTCGCGACGACAGCGGATTTGCCATCGGGTTCGGGGTTGCGGACATTACGCCGGCCGATACGCCGGACCAAACGCTGAACTTTCATGAGAAGGTCGCGCGGGTCAATGAACGCGGTTGGCCGGAAGACCGCATGACGCCGCTCCGTATCGGCCACGCGGTTTATTCCATCGAGGAGGAGGGAAACTGGAATGCGGCCGAGTTCTACCTCGATCGCCTCAACTTCAGGCTCACCGACCGGGCGGAGGATGGCGGCACCTTCATGCGCTGCGAAGGGTCTGCCTTCCACCACAGTCTTTTCCTGTTTCACCGGCTTGGGACCCGAAGGTATTTCAATCACTTGGCCTTCGAAGTGAACTCGTTCGACGACATCATGATGGGCGGCACCCACATGCTGAAGAACGGTGCGGTCAGCGTCTCCGGCCCGGGCCGTCATTCGCTCGGCTCCAACTGGTTCTGGTATTTCAGGAACCCGTGCGGCGGCGATATCGAGTACTTCGCCGACATGGACCGCATGGATGACGATTGGGAGCCGCGGTACTGGGACGAGTCGCCGCCCTACGCCCGATGGATGCTCGGCGACGGCATTCTTACGGGCTGATCGGCACGATCCTTGACCCCGACCGACGACCGCTTTGACGTCGCCATCATCGGGCTCGGCCCGGTTGGCGGCGCATTGGCCAATATCCTCGGCGCCTACGGCATCCGCACCGTCGTGCTGGAACGCCGGCCGGCGGCCTATCACCTGCCGCGCGCCGTCGCCTTCGATGACGAAATCATGCGGATCTTCCAATCACTCGGGCTGTCGGACCAAATGGCCGGCATTACGGCTGTCGGCGAGGGCGTCGATTTCGTCGATGCCGACGGCAACGTCCTGGTGACCTGGCCCAGGCCCAAGGTGCTCAGCCCCAACGGCTGGTATGTCAATTACCGTTTTCATCAACCGGCGCTGGAGCAGGTCTTGCGTGACGGCATGGCGCGATACCCTCATGTGTCGGTCCGGCCCGGCAGCGAGGTTACGAATATCGGCCAGGACTCCCGTGGCGTGACGCTCACGGTGGCTGGGAACGGCGGATCCGGCGTCGGGGTTGTCCGCGCGGCATTTGTCGTCGGCTGCGACGGCGCCAACTCGTTTACCCGGCAGGCGATGGGGGCCGAAATCGACGATCTCGGGTTCAATGAGCCCTGGGTGGTCGTGGACCTGATGCTCGAGGAGGAGCGTGCGGACCTCACGCCTCAAAGCATTCACCATTGCGATCCCGCCCGCTCGGCGACGTACGTGTTTATCGGCGCCGGCCGGCGGCGGTGGGAGTTCAGGCTGCGGCCCGAAGACGACCCGGCGGCGATCACCGAACCGGAAAACGTCTGGCGCTTGCTGTCGAATTGGATAACCCCCGACGAAGCCGAACTCGAGCGGGCCGTGGTCTATACCTTCCGTTCCGCCGTCGCAATGTCCTGGCGCCGGGGGCGGGTGATGATCGCGGGGGATGCCGCGCACCTGATGCCGCCATTCATGGGCCAGGGGATGTGCGCCGGCATTCGCGACGCGTTCAACCTGGGCTGGAAACTGGATCGCGTGATCAATCGCGGCGCGGCATTGGACCTGCTGGATACCTACCAATCCGAGCGGGACGCCCATGTCCGCGCCTTCATCGAACTCACGGTTCAAATGGGCCGGGTCATCAACACGACCGCGGATGCGCTGGCGGCGGGAAATGTCGTCGAGTTGGGCGAGGGCCGGCAAGAAATCTCCCAGCTCCGGCCGGCCCTGGGGCCGGGATTGAAGGCGGGAACGTCGGCCGTGACCGGTCATCTGTTTCCCCAGCCGAGACTTCCGTCGGGCGAACGGCTGGACGATCGGATCGGCGGCCGCTGGGCGCTGATAGTCGGGAACGAGCATCGAAATTCGGTGCCCGCCGGGGTCGCCGGCCGGGCGCGTGAAGAGGGCATCGCCGTCATTGCGGAGGAGTCGCCCGAGCTTCGGGAATGGTTCGAGTCCAGCGGGTTGGCCGCGGTCGTTCTGCGTCCGGACCGGTATATTCTCGGCGGCGTTGCGGACATCAAAGATGTCGGCAGCCTGATCGATTGGCGTTAGCGCCCGCGCCGCCTCACGGCCTGCCGCCAGGAACTGATCAGCTCTCCTGCCGTTCGGCCCAGCCGGCGAAGATTTTTTCCAGGATGACCACCACGTAGTAGAGGCCGATCCCCATGACCGCGAGGGCGATAAGCACGGCGAACATCAGCGGGTAATCGGCGCTGATCTTGCCGCTGTCGAACAGGTGGCCGAGACCGCGGCCGTGCGGTTCGACGATCTCCATCAGATTGGTGCCGATGAAGGCCAGCGTAACGGCCACCTTCAATGCGCCGAAAAACTCCGGCAGCGTCTTGGGCAGGGCGATCTTGCGGAAGATCGTCAGCCGGCTGGCGCCCAGGGAAAGCAGGATATCCCTGTATTCGGGCTCCAGCGTCGACAGGCCGATGGAAATCGACACGGTGATCGGGAAGAACGAGATCATGAACGCCAGCAGGACGGTATTGAGATTGTGCTGGCCGACGAGCAGCAGCGCCACCACCGGCACCACCGTCGCCTTGGGGATGGCGTTGAAACCGACCAGCAGCGGATAGAGCGCCTCCCGCATGGTCCGGGAGAACCCCATGATCATGCCGACGACCACGCCGAAGGCGATGGCCAGCATCAACCCCGCGACCGTCCGCCACAGGGTGTCCCAGCCGAACTCCAGGAACAGCCAGCGGAACTTGTAGAACGCCGGGCCGAGGTCCGACGGCGACGCCATCACATAGTTCGGCCAGTCGTTGATCCAGACGAGGAACTCCCACAGCAGGGCGAAGATCACCAGGGCGATGATCGGGGTGGCGAACCGCTGTTTGGAACTCATGACCCCGGCTCCCCGGCCCCCGGCTCCGGGTCCCCCGGCTCGTGCTCGAGTTCCTCCAGCGGGCGTCCCTGCGCGACCTGGATTTGATGCCGGAGGTCGAGCAGCATCTGCGTCGCTTCCGGGGTATAGAGATCGTCCAGGACCCGCTCCCGGCCGAAGGGCACATCCAGGACATACTGGGTCTTGGCCGGGCGTCCGGACATCACGACCACCTGGTCGGCGAGAAACACCGATTCCCTGAGATCGTGGGTGATGAGGAGACAGGTGAACGCTTCGTTGTGCCTGAGCTCGTGCATGATCTGCCAGAGGTCTTCGCGGGTGAACGCATCCAGGGCGCCGAACGGCTCGTCGAGGATGAGGACGTCCGGGCGGTGCGCCAGGGCGCGGCAAAGCGACGCCCGCTGACGCATGCCGCCGGAGAGCTCCGAGGGCTTCTTGTCCTCGAACCCCTGCAATCCGACCATGGCCAGCAACTCGTAGCCCCGGTCGTTCCTCTGCTTGCGGCTCAGATCGTTGGGCACGATTTCGAGGGGCAGGCAGACGTTGTCCAGGATGGTGCGCCATTCCAGCAGCACCGGATTCTGGAACGCCATGCCGACGGTATTGCGCGGCGACGTGACCTTCTCGCCGTGAAGGATCACGTCACCCTCATCGGGAAACAGCAGACCGGCAATCAGCCGGGTCAGGGTGGATTTGCCGCACCCCGACGGACCGACGACGGCCGTAAAGGCGCCCTCGGGCACCTCGACGCTGAAGCCGTCCAGCACCGGCAGCGGGCCCGCGTCCGTCCGATAGGCGTGTTTGACGTCGGATATCCGGATGAGCGCGTCTGAGGGGGTTGAGGACATGGCCGCCGATGCTCGAAGTTGTCGGACGGCCGAAGGGCAGGCGGGAATTGCCCGCCCTTCGGCGTCATGAGGTAGCCGAAGCGGGTTACTTCAGCATCAAGCTGCCATCCTTGGGCAGGTAGGCGTTGGTGAAAATCTTCGATACGTCCGGCTTATTGCTGAACTTATAGTTCTGCGCCAGCTGCTTCATGGCTTTTGCCATCCGTGCCGAGTCGATCCCGCCGATGCCGTTGGCCTTGGTGTAATCGGTGACCACGTTGGCGTCGATGGACAGTTTCAGGCGCCGGGTCTCGAGCGCCACGTCGGCCGCCGGATTGCGCTTGGCGACCATGGCGGCGCCCTTCGCCGGATCGGCGATGACGTCTTTCCAGCCCTTGGCGACGGCGCGGAGGAATCCGGTCACCTTGCCGGCGTTGGCCTTGGCGAAGTTGGTGTTGACGATGATCGCGTTGCCGTACAGGGCGAGACCGTGATCCGCCATCAACAGGACCTTGATATCGTTCTCCGGCACGCCGAGGCGCACAAGGTTGAGGAAGCTGGAAAACGAGTAGCCGGTGATGGCGTCCACCTTGCCTTCCTTGAGCATCGGCTCGCGGGTCGGGAAACCGACGGGCTGAACCTTGACCTTTTTGACGTCGATGCCGTTGGCGCTGGCAAATGCCGGGAACTGCGCCCAGGCGCCGTCCGGCGGCGGCGCGCCCAGCACCCTGCCTTCCAGATCCTTCGGGGCGCTCACCCCTTGGGAGGCCCGGCCGACGACCGCGAAGGGCGGCTTATCGTAGATCATCATCACCGCCGTGACCGGCGCACCCGGGTTCTTGTCCAGGAACTTGATCAGGCTGTTGATGTCGGCGAAGCCGAGCGGAAACTTTCCTGTCGCCACTTTCGGAATGGCGTCCAGCGAGCCCTTGCCGGCGGAAATCTCCACGTTGAGGCCCTCGGCCTTGAAATGGCCGTTGTCGATGGCGGCGAAATAGGCGGCGCTGGGCCCTTCGAATTTCCAGTCGAGCGCGAAGGGGACCTTTGCATCTTGAGCCGGGGCGCTTGTCGGGAATCCGGCCGCCAGGCCGGTGGCCAGACCCGCTGCCAGAACGGCTGTCGCGGTTATGCGAGTAAGCATGATGACACCTCCATTGAGTTTTATCGTGGAACAGTGATAGTCGGACATTAAGTTCTATTGTGGAACAGTGATAGTCGGACCATCGGCAACTCCGTGCAAGTCAGTTTTCGTCGGCTGCATTTCCATGTCAAACCCGTCATGCCCGGACTTGATCCGGGCATCCACGTTTCGGGCGGCGGCGCACCCGTGGATGGCCGGCCTACGCCGTCCGAAAGTCGGCTTCGGCCGACTGAAGGCCGGGTCCGGGCCCGGCCATGACGCAATGATTTTATGCCTCAGCCGATGCTCCTCACCGTCTCTGTGATTCCGCAATCGGAAATCTGGATACCCCGGACTTGCGCCGGGGTATGACGAGTGGATATACGACACAAACCACGCCGTCATGCCCGGACTTGATCCGGGCATCCACGTTTCGGGCGGCGGCGCACCCGTGGATGGCCGGCCTACGCCGTCCGAAAGTCGGCTTCGGCCGACTGAAG